>CALWWB010000029.1 GCA_944385175.1 uncultured Oscillospiraceae bacterium
TTTCCTAATAACAAAAAATGTTGGGTGTAGCTCAGCCTTTCGGCCTCGCTACCCCACCATTTATTATAGAACCTTTTTTCAAAAGTCAGAGCGCGCTCATGCCGCTGCTCCTCCTCTCCAAATCGAACCCGCTGCGCTGGGCTTCGATTTGGCTTTCTTTGACGGAAACCGCAGATTCTGTATCGTCACTCGTACCACGTCGGAGCAAAGTCCGCTTTGCTCCTCCTCTCCAAACCGAAGCCGCTGTGCCGGGCTTCGGTTTGGTATTTGGTGCGTGGCTGCGGACGACATATCGTTAGCGGCGACGATTTTTCTTACAGAACAATCGTCACCTCTCGCTCATTCTGTCGCTGTTCTTCTCATGCCCGAATCGTATGACGTAGATTTCATTTTTTGATTTAATATGAAAGCTATTGTACTTATAGATGTTTTATGCTTTACTATACAAAAAACAATAATAAGGTGAACAACATGGCCGTGCAATATAATAAGCTGTGGAAGCCGATGATAGACAAGAAAATAAAGGAATACACCTTAAATCAAGTGGCAGGTGTTCCTGCTTTTGCACCTGCAAAGCCCAGCTATGACAGATACGTAAGTCTGGAGATTTTAGGGCATATTTGCCGGGCGCTTTATTATAATATCGGTGATGTGGTGTGAGTCACGAAGGAGACAGGGCCATGACGAATAAACCTAAGATTCTACTTTCTGAGTTCCTGTGTGGCATTTGTTTTGAGCTTTACTTCTTTGCTTTCATGCTGATCGAGGCACTTATCAACGAGCGCTGCGCCGCCACTTTGGGAAGCGATATCGTAAACACCATATATTCTTTTGGGCTTTTCTGTACGGGGACAGGTTTTCTCTCCTTCGCTCTGATTCACAAAATTTGCAAAGCGGAGGCATCGAGAAAAACTGCACTGCTTATTATCGGTATGCTGTGCATTGCGGCGGCCGGGGTTTTGTTAATTGCAGACCGGCCTATTACTTTTCTGGTAAGCTCTGCCGCAGTCCTGTTACTGACCGGCCATATCGGCGGCTGTGTGCATTATATTACGTCGATGTATTTTGCCGGAAGCCGGTATGCTGGGAGAACGCTTGGCGTCGGTATGGGGACGGCAATCCTTTTGCAGTTTGCTGTACAGAATCTTGTACCGCACTCAGCGGTTTTCATGGCTTGTTTCTTCCTGAGCCTGAGCTTTGTGATAAGCTTTGCCTTTAGGGCACCGCAGGGCCAGACCAGGGAAGATCCGCATTCATATTCTTATGGAGAACGAAAAAAACAGGAAACCGCAGCCCCTCTTATCCTTGCCGTTGTGCTGATGAGCCTTGTCGCGGGAATGATAGACAGCGTGCTCACTGCTTTCAACGCCGAAAATTCATATGACATATACAGCGGCGTCCGGCTGTTTTATGCACTGGGACTGGTACTGGCAGGCTTTATTGCGGATATAAGGGAGAGAAGCTATCTTCCTCTTGCTACGGTCTGCGTCATGCTGCTGTCCACTGTATGCATGTTTTTCCTGTCGGAAGCGCCCAGCTATTTTGCCGGCACTGCACTGATGTATTTGTACAGCGGCTTTTATGTAATGTTTTTTACCCTGATGTTTCTGGACTTTGCTCCGAAAAGCAGATATCCTGAGCTGTGGGCAGGCATGGGACGCACCGTACGAAGTCTCACGGTGGCGGCTGCCGTGCTCCCGGCATTAAAAATCTATAATGCGGTGGGCAGCACGGTGCTGGCTGTGGTAAGCTGCCTGCTTTCAATCGGTATACTGCTGGTACTGCTGCCTTATATCGGATGCGCGCTCATTGCCTCGGAGCAGCGTAATGGTGCAGCCCAGCGTCAGGAGATGTCCCTGCAGGAGAGACTGACCTTGTATGCACGACGCTGCTCTCTGACGCCTAGGGAGACTGAAGTGCTGGAAAGGCTTTTGACCACAGATGACGATTTGCAGGAGATAGCCGACGGCATGTACATTTCACGCCGTATGGTTCAGCGGTATGTCTCCTCTATCTATGAGAAAACAGAAACAAAGACACGGCACGGTTTGTTGCAAAGCTATATGAATTTTACGGCAGACTAAAAAATCCTTTCAGAACACCGCTTTCCTTGACGAAAGCGGTGTTTTTTGACGGCTCTGCAAAATGGCGCACATACGAACCTCCGTTATAAAATAATGGCGCACATGTGAACTGTAAAAAGCCTGGATTTGCATGTATCATAATAATGAAGTAGTGTGCAATATTTTCATATGGAGGATGGAGGAAACACAAATGATTAGAAAAATGGCAATAACCGTATTGGCACTGTCAATATTCATGTGCCTTACTGCCTGCGGGAAAGCGGTTGACGTGGAGCAAACTGCGCCAGCGGAGACAACCATGAGCCAGAGCAGCCCTGCTGAAACGCCTCAGCCTACACCGATTACGGAGACGGCACTGGAGTATCATTTTGTGGACAAAATACAGGAGCGGGGAACGCTGCGCGTAGCTCTCCAATCCGGAAACAGCAAGATGAGCTATCGTGTACCGGAAGGGATAGCGGAATACGCCGACCGTGCCGGGCAGCCCTCCGGCTATGTGCCCTTTGTCTGTCAGCAGCTTGCTGAAGATCTGGGGGTGGATTTGGAATTCGTTTTTTATGATGTGGCAGAGGAACAGATTGTAGCGGCCGAAAAAGGCGAGGCGGACATTTCAGCCAACGTATGGAGTATTACCGATGAACGCCTTGAGCGATTTACAATGACAAATAATATACTTGTTACAGACATTGAAGGGGACGAAGTATTCCTCCGGGCCGATCCGCAAGATCCTGCCAAGCCGCTGATCGAAAGTGAGGAAGAACTGTCCACAGCCCGAATTGCTGCCGTAAGAGCTACAGTTCAGGCAACTAATACAGGGCTGATGTATCCCAAGGCGGAGGTGCACACCTATGCCGACAATGACGCCGTGCTGGAGGCGCTGCTGTCCGGAGAAGCGGATGCGGCGGTGTTTACAACTTTTGACAAGGCCTTTGCCGACATCCTGGTGGATGCCATCGTTGACCGGCGAATCTGTCAGTGCGAATTTGAAATCGTCAACCCGGAAATCAAGGGAGTGGGATTTATACTAATGAAGGGTAACGACGAGCTGTGCAGCTATATCAACGAGCGGCTGAGCCAATACAGGGACGACGGTTTACTGCTGGAGTTGAATAACTTAAGCGAAAACGAAGCAAAGGCAATGGGTATTATCTGAGTTATTTCGGTACTGCAGTGTGGGTGTAATTAATTACATGGGCGGACTGTTACCTTATACATACCTTGTCTCACAGAGACGCAACAGGATGACAATTAGTTTTGACCCTGAATAGGGAACAAGGCTCACGGACTCTGGTAGCTAAAAGTTGCGGCCTGCCGATGGATGCAGCAGTTTTTTATTCCACCGCCGGAGAAATTTTTAAATCATCTGCTCCAACTTTTTATGCTTATTGCAAAATAAATAATTTACACTTTGAAGCAAAGCAGCTTTCCCTTGAAAAGAGCTGAAAATAAGGTTATTATTAGCGTACCGGAGAGGGGAACAGTGGATGATTTGTAATCTGACTCAGAGATGTTGCCGGAATTGTCGCGGTATGGAAAAGGGCGCGAAACTACAGGGGGAATAGACAATGCTCATCACTATACAGCAGGTAAGGGCCAGCGGAAAGAATTTGTTTCAGGTGCTTGAGGAAGGACGCGTCCTGTTTAAAGCCCAGACACCCTGGATGAGAATAAGTGCACCATTTGATGCAGAAAGGCTTAGGGCTTTAAACTTTACTGATTCTGCGGGAAATGAAATCTTTCATACAGACTATAGGGTCCTGGATAATGCGTTGGAAGATATTACCCGCTATAAATACCTGTTTGGGGCAGTCACAAAATTGGGAGAATATCAGATAGTAGGCAGGGATGGAAATACATATGGCTCTTTCTATACCCAGCTGGACGGGGCATTCAGCAGCCAGATGACAATAGATTTTCTGGGATGCAGCTATGAATGCTATTTACGGTATTTGGGTAAGGTCTTGGTTATAAGCATATATAATGGAGAGCGGCAGATAGCCCAGGTTACAAAGCCTTTGGATGTGTGCAACCGTCTGGATGTTTACTATTTGCATTTGGATGATAGCTTCAGGAATATGCTGCCCATTCTGAGTTTTTTTGTCATCTACGTGGACGCCATGAATTTTAACCGTCCCGGGCAGTTTGGATACTCCATAGAAAAGAACCGGAGCTACAGTTTCAACAAAAACAATGACAGGTATGACCCTGACTGGATAAGCAAAACCTTCGGACAGGAGGCAGCAGAACAGCTCGGCATACTGCTAAAAAACCAGCCGGTGACAGGCCCCAATGGCCCGGAACAGACAAAAAGAATGAACCGGCAGCTAATCGCGATTTCTGCGGTGGCAGCATTAACAGCTATCATATTGATATCCGTTCTGGTATGGCTGGCTCTTCGACCGGCAGATATTCTGCTTCCGGGGGAATTTTACGATTTGATGCAGAGCCAAGGCTATACAGTATCTGAGGCTGCCCCGGCAGGCTTGGGAGATAGCTGGGAGTACGCTTATGAGGCAGAAAAAGGGGAGCAGCGCCTTTACTATATGTCCTTTCCCTCTGACAAAGAGGCTAAGATATGCTATAAAGCTGCAAAACTCAGCTTCTCACTTAGCCGCAGTTCGCCTTATTCCGAGACAAGTATTGACCTTATAAAGACCAACAAATATGCACTCAGCTGCGGAGGAGAGTTTTTTCAGGTGTCGCGTGTGGGAAACACGGTAATTCTGTATACGGGACCGGAATGGGATAAACTTGAGGTAAAGGAATTGTTCAAAAATCTGGGATATTAGTGCTGAGATGGTGATCTGATAATAAGCTTATTGGATTTTGTGTCCTGAAGATTTATTGTTAATTAAGCTTTGAGTGCGGCCATAATGTTGAGCACGATTTGATTTTTCTGACAGGAGATAAAAGCCTGCGCATTCCCTGGCTGAATATGTTGCATCTATGAATATAGAAAAATTACAGGACAGCACCAGCTGCCCTGTAATTTTTTATAAGCACAAAGCTTACTTCATGCCGTTTTCGTAAGACTCGATCATCTTCTTGACCATCTGTCCGCCGATGGAGCCTGCCTGACGGCTGGTCAGATCGCCGTTGTAACCATTCTTCAGGTTGACGCCAACCTCAGAAGCGGCCTCCATCTTGAACTTATCCATTGCCTCGCGGGCAGAGGGGTTTACAAGACGGTTACTGGAATTGCTAGCCATAGTTTACATCTCCTTTTCATCAATTCGGGTTTTGTTTCCCACGCTTATCTTTTGCCGAGAATTAAAAGTTATTCATAAGATATAAGGCAATTTCTGCATATTCGTCTATTGACAAAGAGGCATGGGGCTTTTATCATGTTCATATGAGCAGACAAACATATTTGGGGTGAGCAGATATGGAGCGCAATAATATAGATATGCCCGGTACACCGGATGGCGACAGGCTATATGAACTGTCTGATTTCTTCCGGGTATTTGGGGACAGCACCAGAATAAAAATATTATATGCGCTTTTGGGAGGCGAAAAATGTGTGCTGGATGTGGCAAAGCAGCTGGGCATGTCCCATTCGGCTGTTTCCCACCAACTTCAAACCCTTAGGGCAAAAAGGCTCGTCAAATACAGGAGAGACGGCAAAACCGTGTTTTATTCCCTGGCCGACGATCATATTTTCGGAATTATAAACCAGGGATTGGAACACATAGAGGAGTGAGTCAATGAGCAGAGATTATCTGAATTACGGCAGCCATGAGCCGGATGATGACGTCAAGATCTATAAAGGCAAGGATGCCCCGGCGCATACTGCGGCCCCGGCTCGGGCAGCACGCGTCGAAACGGTGGAGCGGGAATATACAGAAAAAGCGGAGCAGATAGATACCAAAGAACGCCAGACCAACAGAAAAAACACCAGGAAGCGTGAGGGGCGCAAGTATCGGGAAATTACAGCCAGAGATATTGCGGTACCAATTCTTGCAGCGGTAATTACCGCCGGGCTCTGGATAGTGCCCACTGAGGGCTGGATAAGGGGATGCAGTTTTCTGGTGCCCTATCTTATTGCCGGATTTGATGTTTTTTTAAAGGCATTGGAGCGTATCTCGGAAAAAGAGCCGCTTAGCGAGGCACTGCTCTGTACGTTGGCTTCCGCTGCCGCCTTTGCCATCGGAGAATACATTGCGGCAGTGCTTATTTTGCTGCTGTTCAGACTGTGCCAGATGGTGGAATCCTATGCAGTGAGACGGGGGAGAAAGCAGCTTTCTCAGCTTATGAGTATCAGGCCGGACAGCGCAAATGTAGAGACTGCCGAGGGGATACTTTCTGTTACGCCTGACTATGTGAATGTTGGGGATATTATTCTTGTTGGACCCGGAGAGAGAATACCTCTCGACGGAGTGGTAATTGACGGAATCAGCACCATTGACAGGTCACCATTGGCAGGGAAGACTGAGGCTGTGGCTGTAACTGCAGGATATAGGGTGTTGTCCGGCTGTATAAATATCACAAGCCCTATCAAGATGAGAGTGGACAGAAGCTATGCCGACTCTACCGTTAGCCGGATCTTGGAGCTGGCTGAGAAAGCTCCGGAGAATAAGTCCCGGCAGGAAAAACTTATAGGAGTTTTTGGGAAATATTTCACCCCTGCTGTTCTGGCCGCTGCGGTTATAATGGCCATAGTTCCGCCAATATTCAATGGAGAATGGCTGGAGTACATACGCAGAGCCTCGGTTTTCCTGCTGATGGCCTGTCCCGGTTCCATGGTACTCTCGGTGCCTCTGGCCTATTTTGGCGGTGTTGGCTGCGCGGCGGAAAACGGTGTGCTTATAAAGGGCTTTAGCTATTTAGAAAGCCTGGGTAATGCGGATACATTTGTATTTGAAAAGACAGGGACCATTACCGAAGGACGTTTTTCAGTCACCGACGTTTTTCCTGAGAGTATTGGGGAGAGGGAACTGCTGGGCATTGCAGCCACTGCGGAAATGTACTCACAGCATCCAATCGCCAGATCCCTGCGCCAGACAAGCAGTTTTATTGCAGAGCCTCAGAACGTAAGAGCCGAGGATATACCTGGCCGTGGAGTCCGGGCATACATTGGCAATAAGGAAATACTGGTTGGCAATGCTGCGCTTCTTGGAGAAAACGGCATCGGATATAAGGTGCCCAACAGAAGCGGTACTGCTGTCCATGTGGCTGTAGACGGCAGGTACTGTGGACATATCCTGGTGAGCGATAAGGTTCGCCGTGGTGCTTTTGATGCTTTGGAGAACATGAGGATACAAGGCGTAAAAAAGACCGTTATGCTCACGGGCGATGTGCTGTCTGTAGCCAGGCCTCTGGGCTCCAAACTTAATTTTGATATGTTGAAGGCAGAGCTTTTGCCGGAGGATAAGCTTGCTGCCGTGGACTATCTCATAAGCAACAAAGGCGGTATAGGCACCGTAGCCTTCCTGGGGGACGGAGTCAATGATGCCCCGATATTGGCTCGTGCCGATGTGGGCGTTGTAATGGGCGCCCTGGGTTATGATGAGGCTTTTGACAATGCCGACGTTTTAATTATGGATGAGACAATAGGCAAATTGCCTGTAGCAGTAAAAGTGGCAAGATTTACTCAGCTTATCGTAAAGGAGAACACGGGCTTGGCCCTGATTGCAAAATTTGCTGTTTTGGCGCTGAGCGCTTTCGGAATCGTACCTATTGCGGTAGCTGCTTTGGCGGAAACGGCAGTACTGACGGCAAGCTTAATCAATTCACTTAGACCCTTGAGGGCATGGAAGGAGCAATGAATATGATGAATGAGGCATTAAAAGCGATTTATAACAGACGCAGCATAAGAAAGTACAAGCCGGAACAGATAAGCCGGGAGGAGCTGGAGGCCGTATTGGAAGCCGGAGTGCGGGCACCCACAGGCATGAATGGTCAATCTCCCATAATAATTGTTGTGCAGGACAAGGATGAACTGGCATATCTTTCCAAGCTTAACGCAAAGGTTAGAAATTCCACCTCCGATCCATTCTATGGTGCTCCCACCGCTCTGGTAGTTTTGTCGGAGGCAAACAGCAATTTTGCTGTACAGGACGGCAGTCTGGTGATGGGGAATATGCTGAACGCTGCCAGTGCTATAGGGCTGGGTTCTTGCTGGATAAACAGAGCCAAGGAAGTGTTTGAGACTGCCGAAGGCAAAGCCCTGCTGAAAAAATGGGGAGTAGACGGAGAATATATAGGTATAGGCAACTGCATTCTGGGATATGCGGAGGAAACTCCGGAAATGAAGCCCAGAAAGAAAAACTATATTTATTATGCAAATGATGACAGATGAATACCTACGACTTTGACCAGACCATATTCAATCCCGACAGCTCCTATGCATTCTATATTTATTGCCTGAAAAGGTTTCCCTCTGCCGTGCTGCCCACTGTGCCCAAATCTTTGAAAAAAGCACTGGAATATTACCGTGGTCGTTTGTCTGCAAAGCTTTTGAAGGAACAGCTTTTTTCTTTCCTGCCGGGAGTTCCTGATGTGGATGAGGCGGTTGCAGATTTTTGGAGGCAAAACAAAGGTGGTCTGGCCCAGTGGTACTTGGCGCAGAGGAGAGATGACGATATTATCATTTCCGCATCCCCGGAATTCCTGCTTCGACCCATATGTGACGAATTGAGGGTGAGCCTGATTGGGACACGTATGGATAAATTCACAGGAAAAATTCATGGGGAAAACTGTCACGACAGGGAAAAGGTACGGCGTTTCAGGGAAGCCTATCCTCAGGCCCACACAGAGAACTTTTATTCCGATTCCCTTTCGGACAGCCCAATGGCGGAAATTGCGGACCGGGCTTACATTGTAAAAAAAGAGAGTGTCAAGCCTTGGCCGGTTTGATGGCTATGACAGGTTACGGAGACTGGTGAACGAACGTTCACCTTCGCGTATGTGCTATGAATACGAAAGAAAAAATTTTGGAAAGTGCTCTTGAACTCTTCGCCAGGGACGGTTATGAGGCTGTATCCGTCAGCATGATTGCTGACGAGCTGGGAATAACCAAGGGAGCGCTGTACAAGCATTATTTAAATAAGCGGGCAATATTTGACAGTATAGTTGCCAAGATGGACGCCAGGGACTATGACAATGCCAGGCGTTTTGACCTCCCTGTGAATTTGCTGGAAGGTATGCCGGAGAAATTTAGGAACACCGGACTGGAAAAGCTCTGTGCATACACCATGGCCCAGTTCCTGTACTGGACTGAGGATGAGTTTGCTTCCCGTTTCAGAAAGCTTATTTCCTTGGAGAGATACCGGAATGAGGAAATGAATGCCCTTTACCAAAGGTATTTTGGCACAGGGGCAATGAGCTATATAGAAAAAATATTTGAAAGCCTGGGGAGTGGAGTTAATACCGGACGTAGTCCGGCTTTGCTGGCGCTGGAGTTTTATGCCCCGGTCTATTTGCTCATCAGTCAGTTTGACGGCGGGGGCGAACCTGGGGAACTTGCTGCCCGACTAAAGGAACATATGGAGACTTTCGTAGAGGGACTGGAAAAACGCAGCAAGGTTTTGCCAATACCCATTGCGGCAGAAACGCAGCGCAGAGACGGCGCTTACCCCAAGAGCCGGAAATACAGCCATCCGGAATTTATGTCCATGATGATGGGGCCAAACCCCATAAAGCTGACGGAAGAGCTTTTGGAAGGCAACCTCATAAGAGAGGGTGGTAAGGTATGTGACCTGGGCTGCGGCAGGGGACTCACCTCCCTTTTTCTGGCCAGAGAGTACGGCTTTAAGGTCGTCGCCGCAGATCTTTGGAGCGAGCCGGAAGAAAATGCCGCTTTCTTTGCTGCCCAAGGTATGGGTCTGGAGAACATACAGGCGGTTAAAGCGGACGCTATGGAGCTGCCTTTTGCAGCTGAGAGCTTTGACGCGGTGATAAGCATAGACTCATATCATTATTTTGGCCGTGACAAAAATTTCCTCAACGACAAGCTCCTGCCCTACGTACGTCATGGTGGCTACATTTATATTGCCATACCCGGTATGGTGAAGGATTGCCATGATAACTTGCCCAGGGAATTGCTGTTCTCGTGGAACCCCGACCAGCTGGATTATATGCATGATGTACATTATTGGAGAGGAGTATTCAGTTCGGCAAGGGGAATCGACCTGCTGACAATCCGTCAAATGGATAGTATGGAGGAAGTGTGGCATGATTGGCTAAACCAGGATAACCCCTATGCGCGGGGGGACAGGAAAGCCATGGAGGCCGGAGCCGGTAAGTACCTAAATTTTATAAAAATAATTATCCGCAAAAGATGAGCAGACAAAAGCTGAGGCCGGGATTCTTCCCAGCCTCAGCTTTTTGGACGATTAACTCATATTAAAAATATGTAATTACTCACTTTTTAAACTCAGGGATGAATGCATCGCTTATTCCCATTTCGTGGAGGCGGACTTTCATTTGGCTGGGTTTCTTATTATACATGGCTGTACGAAGCACATCATCCGGCACAAAACGATAATATGTGGAGCAGAAGCTGTCAAACATGGCGCGGTTTTTGGGGCCAAGTATAGGCAGATACATGAACATAGCCACTACTGCGCCGGCGAAAAAGCAGATTATAAAATACCAGGGGCATAACAACGCCACAATGGTTATCACTATTACACATACTACGATACAGCTGCCGGTGGAGACTGCGGTATAGCGGCGGGCACCAATGGCAATAAGATCCGCGTTGGCTGCCTGCATGCCTTTTATGAGGGGATAGGCAGTGAGAAAATTAAAAAACAGCTGCCGGACAAAGAGATAGAACCAGAGCCAGCCCACTACAAGCAGTGCGCCGCCGCCTAAAATTTTCATTTGCATATTGTTTGACCCTCCCGAATAAGCTTTTGAAAAGATGATAACACATATGCTATTGGGTTTCAAGAATAATTCCTGATCTTCGGACATAGAGTGTTTCAAGGAAGTGATGAAATGGACAGCTTTAAAGCCGCGTGTGAGCTGCTGCCGTCTACTTTGCGGCAAAGGCTGGAGTCGGCAGGAGGGCGTGACGTGGAAGAGGTTCGGCTGCGCATTGGCAGACGCCTGTCTCTAGTTTGCAATGGCCGGGAGTTGGAAGCAGGGGAGGACAAGCTTAGCCGACGGGAGCTGATGCAGGTTTTGGAAAAGGCTACGGGAGCATCCCTGCACTCTGCAGCGCCGGCAATGGTAAACGGTTATATAAGTTATAAGGGACTGCGCATTGGGCTTTGCGGCGAGGCCGCCATGAACGCGGGTGAGCTTGTGGGATTTAGAGAATATACATCCCTGGCAATACGCCTGCCGAAAGAGTGCAGGGGAATATGCAGTGAATTTATAGATGGGCTTATGGAAGGCGGACTGGAAAATACGCTTATAATCTCACCGCCGGGAGTGGGCAAGACCACGCTGCTGAGAGAGCTTATTCGTGTTCTCTCCGATATGGGTATCCGTGTAGCGGTGCTGGACGAGCGGGGAGAACTTTATGCATCGGGGGGATTTGAGCTGGGGCGCTGCAGCGATGTGCTTTCCGGCATACCAAAGGAAATTGGAGTAAGCATGCTGCTGAGAGGCATGAATCCACAGGTGATAGCAATGGATGAGATAAGCCGGGAGGCGGACATGCCCGCGCTTGGCCAAATAATCGGCTGCGGAGTTGCCGTGATTGCTAGTGCCCACGGCAGGGACAGGCAGGACATGGAAAAGCGGCCGATGTACAGGGAGATATTCGGTATGGGGATATTTAAAAACTTCTTGACGATATACCTCAGGGACGGCCGCCGCCGTTATGTTTTGGAGAAAATTTAATGCTGCGGCTGCTGGGAGCACTGCTGATAAGTGCCTCATCTTTGGCTCTTGGACTCAGCTATGTAGCAGGGGAATCAAGAAAGCTAAGTATTCTCCGATCCGTACTGCAACTGCTGAGAGAGATGAGGGGGGAACTGGAAACTCGGCTCACGCCATTGCCCGAGCTGCTGGAATACGCCGCCGGCCGCTGCAACGGGGCGGGAAAAGACTTTGCCGTCTGCCTTATGGACAGCCTGCCCCAATTGGGGGAGAAAGAATTTTTCCAACTATGGGACAAAAGCGTGGCAGACTGCTTTGCAGGACTGTGTTCTGAAGACGGAGAGATATTGCAAACATTGGGCCACAGTCTGGGACGCTTCGAGCTGGACAGGCAGCTGGCGGATATGGATGCGTGCATAGAAACTTTGGAGAGCAGGGCTGCCGCATGCAGCGGAGCCATGCCGGAGAAAAAAAGACTGGGCCTGGGCATTGCCTGCTCTTTCGGTGCCCTGCTGCTTATAGTACTTATTTAGGAGAAAAACATGGATGTTGACCTGATATTCAAAATAGCCGCCATAGGCATTCTTGTGGCAGTTCTCAATATTCTCCTGCAGCGCTCAGGCAGGGACGAGCAGGCCCTCATGACAAGCATAACAGCTCTGGTGGTTGTGCTGATGATAGTTGTGCAAAAAATCAGTGAACTTTTCAATATGATAAAGTCGCTCTTTGGACTGTAGACTATGGAAGTGGTGATAAAATGTGCCGCCGCTGCGCTGCTAAGCAGCTTGGTGTGCCTGCTGATAAAGCGGACAAACCCGGAAATGTCCATGATACTCAGCGCCGGAGTAATAGTAATTATCGTTGCTGCTGCCCTGGGCTTTGCTTCCAGCCTCATCGAGCTTGCTCAGGCGGTCAGAAACATCAGCTCCGGGGCTGATGTGCTTATAACACCGGTGCTTAAATGTGTGGGCATTGGGGCCGTTACAAAAATCAGTGCCGAACTGTGCAGGGATTCTTCCCAGAGCTCAGCTGCGGCGGCAGTGGATATGGCCGGAACTCTGTGCGCTATAGGTGTTTCTATGCCGCTTATATTGAGCATGCTTAAGATGATAGGGGGGATGACATGAGGGTGCTGCTGCTGGTTCTGTTTATGCTGCCGTGCTTTATAAAGAGCGCCTATGCAGAAGATATATATGAGCAGGCTGCCCAGGAGACAGGAGTATATGCCGTGGAAGAGAAATTACCGGAAGCGGCCAGAGATATCAGCGGAGCCTTGAAAGTAGACGGCAGTTACGATACGGAAAATGCCCTGGAGCGCCTTTGGGGCAGTTTTATAGGCAGTGTAAAGTCGGAGCTGGAGGAAAATCTGAAAACTGCTGCCTCCCTTGTTGCTATCGCTATGCTCTGCGCTCTTTCCGGTTCTCTTTGCAGTAACAGGCCCATCAAAGAATATATTGCTATTGCAGGCTGCTGCGCTGCTGCTGTCAGCCTTTTGGGCAGCATGGACAGCATAGTGACCCAGACGGTAGATGCACTTAATCAGCTGTCAGACTACTCAAAAGCTGTGCTGCCGGCCATGTTTACCGCTGCCGCCGCCTGCGGCGCGGTAGGTTCCTCGGCGGCAAAATATGCGGCTACCTGTCTTGCTCTGGATGTTCTCATGAGCGCTGCGCAAAAGCTGATAATCCCTTTGGTATATTCATATCTGGCTTTGGCCCTGGCAGGCAGTGTATTTCCCAATTCCCTGCTCAGTAACACGGCGAAGCTGATAAAATGGATGGCTACCACAGCTATGACTGCCATGACCATAGCCTTCAGCGCTTACATAGGAATGACCGGTCTGGTGACCGGGAGTATCGATGCCATGGCCCTGAAAACTGCCCGTACCGTCATATCCACCAGCCTGCCTGTAGTGGGCGGTATAATATCCGATGCTTCCGCCGCGGTGCTTACCGCGGCTTCGGTAATAAAAAACTCTGCCGGGGTTTTTGGGCTAATTGCGGTTTGCGCTTTATGCGCCGGACCTTTTGCAATTTTATCGGTTCGTATGCTGGTGCTGAAAGCTGCCGCTGCCGCCTCGGATCTGGTTCCAAACAGCAGGCTGTCCGGACTAATTTCCAGCGTCAGTACAGCAATGGGCCTGCTTTTGGGCCTGCTGGGCTGCTGCGGTATTATGCTTTTTATATCCATAATGGCTGGCATCAAGGCGGTGAGTCTGTAATGTATGAGGGAATAAGGGCACTATGTGCTGTGTCACTGCTTTGCGGCGCCGCCCTCAGCATACTGCCGGAGGGCGGAGTAAAACGGGTAGCAGAGATACTGTGCACCGCAAGTCTGATACTGGCTGTCCTCAGCCCGATAAGAGAGCTGGATCTTGAAACCTATGCCATGGAAAATGCGAGGCTGCATGAGCTGGAGGCAAGTATTGCACAAAACGGACAGGAGGCAGGTGAACGGCTGGAGCGCTTAGTCATAGAAGGAGAATATGAGACATATATTATGGACAAAGCCGGAGAACTGGGAATAGACGGTCTCAAGACGGATGTGGAAGTACAGTGGAGCCTGGAAGGATTCTGGATACCCTACGGTGTGGCATTAAGCGCTGAATGCGATGATGAGAGTAGGGAGAAGCTTAGCTACATTCTGGTGTCCGATCTGGGAATACCTTACGAAAGGCAGCGGTGGAGCAGTGAGTGAAAGCCTGAAAATCAAAGCTGAAAAGCTGGAGAAATTCAAATATCCTCTGGTGGTGCTGGTGATAGGTGTGGCGCTGATGCTGCTGCCCTCCGGAAGTTTTCAGGCTAAGGAAGCTTCGGACAGGGACGAACAGGTGGCCCAGATACTGTCGCAAACCGAAGGTGTGGGAGAGGCAAAGGTACTTATATCGGAAAGCGGTGTGGTGGTGGCCTGCACGGGTGCTGAGAATGCCCGGGTGAAATTGGATATTATCCGGGCCGTAAGCTCATATACTGGTTTTACATCGGATAAGATCACGATTCTGAAAATGGCAGATTAAAGCTTAGGGGGAGTAGCAAACATGAAAAACCGTAAAAGAAATCTTACGATGCTGGCCGTACTAATGTTCGTATGCGCGGCAGTGGCCCTCAACTGGTCATATAACAACAGATGGGGCACACCGGATTCGGAGATGGTATCTGCCGAGGACGAAGCCATGATGAGTGCCAATGCAGAGTTTGCCGACAGCCTTGTGAGCACCGGCAGTGAATATTTTGCCGAAGCGAGGCTGACCAGGCAGGTCTCCCGGGATGAGGCTCTGGAGCTTTTGCAGACTGCGGCTACCTCAGAGACCGCTTCTCAGGAAACCATAGACAGCGCCATGAACGCAATATCCGCCATGGCTACCTGCACCATGCAGGAAGCCCAGATAGAAAATCTGCTGATTGCAAAGGACTTTGACGAGTGTGTCGTATACATAGGAAACGACACGGTTACAGTAGCTGTCCCCGCTCCCGCAGAGGGACTGAGCGAGGAGGCAGTGGCCAGAATCACCGATGTCATCTGTACCGAGACTCAATATACAGCCTCTCAGCTGAGCATTATTGAGGTAAAAGCCTAGACAGATAGGCCAAATCTGTAAGCTTTCAGGCTCCCCTATGCCGGGGAGCCTGAATATTTTTCAGCCGTCACTTTGAAATTTGAATATTGTACTTTATTTTTTCAGTGTATCGTGTTAAAATATAACGAATTCATTTAGGAGGATAACTATGGGCGAGAATTATATCACCTGCCATGAACAGCTTGGCAGCATTAATATTTCCGAGGATGTAATATACAGCATGGTCAGAACTGCTATTACCGAGGTGGATGGGGTCGCGGGCCTTTCCAATACGGCAGGGGCTGAGCTGGCTGAGCTGTTTGGACTGAAGACCGTATCCCGGGGAGTAAAGGTGCAGTTTGTGGAATCCAAAATAGTTGTGGACGCCATTATCACTGTTATGTATGGCCGCAACATCGTAAGCGTGGCAAGGTCTGTGCAGGAAAAAGTTTTGTCTGTGGTACAGTCCACTACCGGCATTGACAATGCGGAAGTAAATGTGCATGTCTCCGGTGTGGCCTTCGAGAAATAAAAGCCGGGGGTAGCTTATATGACCAGAACTACGGCCAGGGAGATAGCTATCCAGCTGGGCTTTGCCGCTGCTTCCCGTGGAGGGGAGTTGGAGGAGCTGATGGAAGGCTTTTTTTCTCCTGAGCATTATGCCACCTTGCAGGCGGAGGACGATCTATACAAAGAGTTGCCCGACAAAAAGCAGATGGCATACATACGCCGCCTTGTCCGGCTGACTGTGGAAAACCGCAGTGAGATTGACGGATATATTGAGCGATATTCCAAGGGCTGGAAGATAGAGCGTATATCCCGCACTGCCCTTGCGGTAATGCGCTGTGCCATATGCGAAATACTGTATATGGATGAGATCCCCAATGCCGCTGCAATAAATGAGGCTGTGGAACTTTCCAAAGGTTATGACGAGCCGGATACCGTGGCCTTTGTCAACGGTGTTCTTGGCGGCTTCGTGCGTGGAGAGCTGAACCGTGAGCCTCCCGCTCAGGAGTGAGCCATGGAACGGCAAAGCCTAAGCGTAAGCGAACTCAATAACCTTATAAAAGAGCTTCTGGAACAGGAGCCTTTGCTTTCCAATGTCTGTGTACGCGGTGAGCTGTCCAACTACAAAATATATCCCTCAGGACACCATTATTTTACGCTTAAAGACAGTGAAAGCAGCCTGCGTTGCGTTATGTTTAAAAGCAGCGCCTCAAAGCTTAGATTCCGGCCGGAAAATGGTATGGGTGTGACAGTGTATGGCAGAGTGGCCGTATATCCCAGAGACGGAGCTTATCAGCTTTATTGCTCGGCAATCATGCCCGAGGGTGCCGGTGACCTACAGGTGGCCTTTGAGCAGCTCAAGGCCAGGCTAGATTCGGAAGGGCTGTTCCTGCGCAGCCATAAAAAACCTTTGCCTCAGTTTCCGGAACGCATAGCAATCATCACCTCCTCTGCGGGGGCGGCAGTCCATGATATGATACGCATATTGGGACATCGCTGGCCCATGGCTCAGGTGGTGCTTTTGCCTGTGCGTGTTCAGGGAACGGAGGCTCCGCCGGAAATAGTTGGTGCCATTAAGTATGCCAACGAATTCAAGGTGGCAGATCTTATCATAACCGGCCGTGGGGGCGGTTCCATGGAGGACCTGTGGGCTTTTAACGATGAGCGGGTGGCCCGGGCTATATACGCTTCAGAGCTGCCGGTCATTTCGGCTGTGGGGCATGAGCCCGACGTGACCATTGCCGACTATGTGGCGGATGTCCGAGCCTCTACTCCCTCTAACGCGGCAGAAATTGCTGTGCCGGATTGGCATGACATTCAGGATGGTTTAGATGCCTATTCTATCCGAGCTGACCAGGCGATAAGAAAAAAGCTGCTCAGCCTGAGTGAGAGGCTGGAGTCATACAAAAACAAGCGGGTGATTACCGACCCTACGGCACATATTGACAACCGACGCATCGAGCTTGACCATGTCAGGGACAGGCTGGCTGCTGCCGAGGAACGCAATCTGTCCCGATGCAGGCAGAGCTTTGTGGCTCTCACGGCGTCACTGGATGCCATGAGCCCCCTTAGGGTATTAAGCCGAGGCTACGCAATTGCCGAGAAGGAAGACGGAACCACGGTAAAGAGCGTGGATATGCTCTCCTGTGGGGATCTTGTCAAATTGCAGCTGAGGGACGGCAGGGCGGACTGCCTCGTGCGTTCAACGGAAAAAAGAGAAAATACCTGAAACACGTAATAAACAACATTGAATTTACTCGGCCGCTTTCCAGCGGCCTTTGTATGGGCTGCCCTTTGCCGCCTGGGTGCAGTGCCTTAGTTTCTTCAGCAAGGCGGCGGAAGGGAGCGCGGCATGGCCGGGAAAAAACTAAACTTTGAACAAGCTTTGAGCAGGCTTGACGAAATTGTACGACACCTGGAAAAAGGTGATCTGCCTTTGAGCGAGTCCCTGGCACTGTACGAAGAGGGAACCGGACTTATCAAACAGTGCAGCATAATGCTGGATGAAGCGGAGCAGAAAGTTGTAAAGCTGAAGAAGGGGCCGGACCGGGAGCCAATAGAGTTGCCTTTTGAGGATGAGAACTGAAATGACCGTTGACCAGTATAAGGAAAAAATAGAATGTGCATTGGACTCCTGCTTCAGGCTTTCGGAGGATTTTCCCCAGGCGGGTCTTGCCCAGTCCATGCGATACAGCCTTCTTGCAGGCGGCAAACGTATTCGGCCCATGCTGGTGCTGGAATTTTGCCGTATCTCCGGCGGTGATGTGGAGAAAGCCATGCCTGTGGCCTGCGCTATAGAGATGCTGCATACATATAGCCTTATCCATGATGATCTGCCATGTATGGATAACGACGGACTGCGCCGTGGGCGGCCTACAAACCATGTTATCTACGGGGAGTGCACTGCAGTGCTGGCCGGAGATACGCTTCAGGCTGAAGCCTTTGGAACCATCCTGCGCTCCGGGCTTCCAGCGGAGCGCCGGGCCAGATGCGCAGAGATCCTGGCCGGGGCGGCCGGTATAGACGGTATGTGCGGCGGCCAGTATCTGGATATGAGCTGGGAGGGGCGCAGCCTTACTGAGGAAGAGCTGACGGATATTAACGCCAGAAAGACCGGAGCGCTGCTAGTTGCTGCGTGCCAGATGGGAGTGGCAGCAGCAGGCGGTACAGAAAAAATGATAGAGGCGGCAGGGAGCTTTGGAGCCGCGCTGGGTATGGCCTTCCAGATTCGCGACGATATGCTGGATGTGCTCAGCACCGATGAGGAACTTGGTAAGCCTGTCGGTTCCGACGCCAGAGACAGTAAAAATACCTATATGGTGCTCATGGGAAAAGAGGGTTGCGAAAAGACAATAGACAGACTTACAGCAGCTGCCAAGGATGTTTTAAAAGAAGCTTTTGAAGATACGGCTTTTCTTTGCAGTCTTGCAGATTCTCTTGCCAGCAGAAATAAATAAATGCGGCGTTCTGCGCTGCCATTTGGAGTGTGCTTATTGAGCGTTATAGAAAAAATAAACTGTTCAAATGATGTAAAGGCGCTGAGTCGGGATGAACTGAAAGCCCTTTGCGAAGAACTGAGAAAACTTGAAATTGAGAGCATTGCCAAGACCGGAGGGCATTTGGCCTCCAATCTTGGCGTTGTTGAGCTCACGGTCGCCCTGCACAGAGTATACGACAGTTCTGTGGACAGGATAGTTTTTGACGTGGGCCATCAATGCTATGCTCATAAAATATTGACTGGACGTCGGGAAAAGTTTTCCACCCTGCGTCAGCATGGGGGCATTTCCGGCTTTCCCAAGCCTAACGAGGCCGTGGATGACGCTTTCATTGCCGGCCATGCCTCCAATTCTGTCTCTGTAGCTTTAGGTATGGCCAGGGCGAGGACTCTGAACGGGGACGATTATAGTGTGGTTGCTATCATAGGCGACGGAGCACTCACAGGTGGCCTTGCTTATGAGGGCCTTTCCAATGCCGCTGCCAGCGGTGAGCCTATGGTCATTATACTTAACGACAACAATATGTCCATAAGCAAAAACGTAGGCGGTACTTCCAGGCTATTGCAGATGATGAGGATACGCCCCGGCTATATTAACTTCAAAAAATGGTACAGATCTGTTTTAAAAAAGACACCTAAATTGTATAAGGTGGCCCACAAGCTGAAGGAATGGCTCAAGTCCTGGATGCTGCCAAATAACATGTTCAGCGAAATGGGCTTGGATTATCTTGGGCCTATAGATGGGCATGACCTGGATGCTTTGGAAAAGGCTATTCGCCTGGCTAAAGATATGCAGGCTCCGGTTTTGGTACACGTTATAACATGCAAAGGGAAAGGTTGTGATTATGCCGAGGCCCATCCGGATAAGTACCACGGTGTTGGCTGCTATGATGAGAAAACCGGAGTGCTGAGTCCTTCGGAAGTGTCTTTTTCCGACAAGCTAGGGGAATATCTCTGCCAGTATGCGGAGGATGACCGGCGGATAGTGGCTATCACTGCAGCTATGGCCGGCGGCACCGGCATTGAATGCTTTGCTGTAAAATATCCGGACAGGTTTTTTGACACGGGTATTGCCGAAGGACACTCTACCACAATGGCCGCAGGTATGGCAAAACAGGGATTGATTCCTGTTTTTGCAGTGTATTCCACTTTTCTGCAGCGTGGCTATGATATGCTGATACATGACGTGGCTCTGTTGAGACTCCATGTGGTGTTCTGCGTAGACAGAGCCGGGCTGGTCGGCAGCGACGGTGAGACACATCAAGGCGTGTTTGACGTTAATTATCTGTCCACCGTTCCCGGTATGACTGTGCTGGCACCTTCGAGCTTTCAGGAACTCCATGATATGTTGGGTTATGCCCTCCATGATATTGAAGGCCCTGTGGCTGTCAGGTACCCCAGAGGCGGAGAAGGGGAATATAAAGGTTCTTTGGTGGAATCGGAGGCTGTGTTGCGTCCAGGCGATGACTTGACACTGGTATGCTACGGCACTATGGTAAATGAGGCTCTGGCTGCTGCGGGCAAACTGGCAGAACAGGGAATTCACGCCGAGGTTCTGAAACTTGGTATGCTATGTCCAAATGATTTTAGCCTTTGTCTGGAATCCCTGAGGAAAACCGGACGACTTTTAGCTGTGGAGGAGGTTTGCGAGGCCGGATGCATAGGCTCCAGACTACTTACTGCCGCTGCTGTAAAGGGAGTAGCAATCAAGGGGGCACGGCTTTTAAACCTGGGCGAGGGCATCATTTGCCATGGAAAGGTAAGTGAACTGCTGCAGGATCAGGGACTTGACGCTGAGGGAATAGCGAATACTGCCAGGGAGCTTTTGACTTCCGGGGTTGATGAAAAATGAAAAAACAACGTTTAGATCAACTGGTGTATGACCTGGGGTATACCGAGAGCCGGGAACGGGCAAAGACCACGATTATGAGCGGTCTAGTGTTTGTCAATGGACAACGGGCGGATAAGCCCGGAATGCCGGTGTCGCCCGAAGCAAAAATAGAAGTGCGCGGCGAGGCGCTGCCCTTTGTCAGCCGTGGAGGTTTCAAGCTGGATAAAGCTCTTAAGGTTTTTCCTGTGGCAGCGGAGGGGAAAGTTTGCATTGACTGCGGCGCTTCTACAGGTGGGTTTACCGATGTGCTTTTGCAGCACGGCGCAGCAAGGGTATATGCAGTAGACGTAGGCTACGGCCAATTGGCCTGGAAACTGCGCACTGACGATAGAGTGATTAACCTTGAAAGGACTAATCTGCGCTACCTTACCCGAGAGCAGATTCCTGAACCAATTGAGCTTGCTGTAATGGACGTTTCCTTCATCTCCATTAAGCTTGTGCTTCCTGCCGTAAAAGCACTTCTCTTACCAGGTGCAGATATCATCTGCCTTATAAAGCCGCAGTTTGAGGCCGGCAGGGAAGAGGTTGGGAAAAAGGGCGTGGTGAGAGATAGCAAAGTGCATTGTGAAGTAATTCACAATATATTGGATTTTGTTCCCCAGATAGGGCTTAGTGTCCAGGGGTTGGATTATTCACCCATAAAGGGCCCGGAGGGTAATATTGAGTATATCTGCCATCTGAAGAACGGCAGCTTTGATTCGGCCTCCCCAGATGTGGAGGCTCTGGTGAAGGCCTCCCATGAGGCCCTGTGATAGGAGCGTCATATGATCGCTATTTGTCCCAATCCTTACAGGGATATAGATTGCTGCATTACATTGGAAATAAGGAGAAGGTTGGAGGAGGCTGGGTTTAAAAGCTGCGTCTGTCCGCTTTTTGCAGAGGGAGAAGACATAACTCTTCCGGACAGCATCCGCATAGGCAAGCTTTCCGATGTGGCTTCCGGCTGTGAGGCTGTCATTGTTGTGGGTGGGGACGGCACCGTACTGGATGCAGCCCGACAGCTCCATAACATACCGGTTCCCATATTGGGAGTCAATCTGGGAACCAAGGGTTTCATGACTTCCTTGGAGCCCCATGAACTGGATCACCTTATTCCTGCGCTCAGCGGGAGTATGAAGCTGAGCCGACGTATGAAGCTGGACGTGTCTGTCTTAAGAGATGGCAAGTGTATTCTTCAGGACAGTGCCCTCAACGATGCGGTTTTACATGGCTACGGTGACTGTATTAAGATGAGTGTATTCTGTAACGGAGACAGGATGAGCTCTTTCTCCGGGGACGGTATCATTCTTTCTACTCCTACAGGTTCCACCGGGTATTCCCTATCCGCAGGCGGACCATTAGTGGAACCTGATGCAGAAAATATTATCGTCAGTCCTATCTGCCCCCATGTGATGGGCCTGCGTCCCTTTGTGCTGGGGCCGGACAGGGAGGTATCTGTCCGCATGGAGAAGCCCCATGGCCGCAAAGCATATCTCTCTCTGGACGGCAATTCCGTTTTAGACTTGGAAAATGAAGATATTGTTCTTGTAAGGCGCTCCAAAAACTACACTCTTATGGCTGAGGTGGGGCTGAGGAGCTTTTACGAGATCACACATAATAAACTAAGATAAACGGAGGTGACACAATGAAACTGGACAGACAGAATGTGATAATGGAGATCATATCCCAAAGGGATATTGAGACCCAGAATCAACTTCTGGAAGCCCTGGCAGAAAGAGGCGTGAAGAGCACCCAGGCAACGCTTTCCAGGGACATCAGGGACATGCGGCTCATCAAAGAGCTGGGACCAAACGGCAATTATCGCTATGTAATGGCAGCAAGCCAGGACGCGGCAGACACGGATGCAAGGCTGAAGAAGATATTCAAAGAATGCGTCCTGTCCTATGATGTGGCCCAAAATATCCTTGTGATCAAGACCTTGCCCGGACTTGCCCAAGCAGCGGGCTCCACCCTTGACGGAATGGAGATACCGGGCCTGGTAGGTACCATTGCGGGGGATGACACAGCTTTTCTCGCCATGAAAGACGCTGACAGCGCCATAAAGCTTTACCACGAGATTGAGCAGCTCCTTTGAGGTGCCGCTTTACAAGAGGTAGTCTGAAAAATGCTAAATGAACTTCACATTGAAAATATTGCGGTTATAGAACGGGCCGACATCAGCTTTGGCCGGGGCTTTAACGTGCTTACCGGTGAGACAGGCGCAGGTAAATCTATAGTAATAGACTCTATAGGAGCCGTGCTGGGTGAAAGAGTAAGCCGGGAGCTGGTGCGCCGCGGGGCGGACAAGGGAGTTGTAACAGCAGTATTTGATATGGAGGGCAGTGAGAAATGGCTGGAGGATAACGGCTTTGAACCGGAAGACGAACTGATACTCCAGCGGCGTATCAACGCGGACGGAAAGAGCAGCTGCCGGATTTGCGGTATGCCAGCAACAGCTGCTCAAATGAAGGAACTTGCGCAGCTCCTGGTAGATATCCATGGGCAAAATGACGGGCGTCAGCTTATGGATGAGAGCCGCCACAGGGAGTATCTGGATCGTTTTGGCGGGCTGGATGCTGAGCTTGAAGATTTTTCAAAGACCTATCAGGTATATGCGGATTTGAAAAAAGAGCTGGACGGCCTGCAAATGGATGAGATAGAAAAGGCCCGGCTCAGCGAAAGCCTGAAGTATCAGATAGAAGAACTGGAACGGGCAGGCCTGAAAGCCGGAGAATATGATGAACTCAGCTCCCGCCGGGAATTGCTGCGGAACTCGGAAAAATTGAGAGAGGCTCTTGACCAGGCTGTGGAACTGCTGGATGGCGGAGACGATAATGCTCTTTCCATGGCCCGCAATGCAGCATATTTTGCCGGTAAGGCGGCGTCAATTTCCGGCCAGCTGGAGGATGCTGCCGAGAGTATAAATTCAGCAGCCTATTCTTTGTCTGACGCTTTGGAGACACTCAAGGACTTCCGAGACTCTCTGGACTTTTCTCCGGAGGAATATGACCATCTGGAGAGCAGGATAGCTCTTTTGAGCCGTTTGGAGCGAAAATACGGCCGGGATGTAGATACGCTCATGGACTATCTTGAGGAATGCAAGAGTCGGCTGGAGGATATTGAATATGCCGACGAGCGCAGCGCCAAGGTGGAAAGGCAGCTGAAGGATCAGGCAGAGCGCAGCCGCGCCCAGGCAAAAAAGCTCAGTGCCAAGCGTCAGGCTGTGGCCAGGGAACTGGAGAGCCGCATCATATCCCAGCTCAGAGAGTTGAATATGCCCTCAGTGCGTTTTGCCGTGGAATTTGCCCCGATAGATACGGAGCTGGGTTTTGACTCTTTTGGGGCAGACCGGATAAGGTTTGTAATGTCCGCCAATGCTGGGGAAGAACTGGGTCGCATCAGCCGTATTGCCTCCGGAGGAGAGCTTAGCCGCATCATGCTTGCAATGAAAAATGTATTTGCAGAGAGAGACCCGGTATCCACAATGATTTTTGACGAGATTGATACGGGTGTTTCCGGTATAGCGGCTCAGCGTGTGGGGGAAAAGTTGTTTGAGGTATCTCTGGGGAAACAGGTCATGTGCGTTACACATTTACCTCAGATAGCCGCCATGGCTGATAACCATTATCTTATCTCCAAGGAGGAGCGGAAGGGCAGGACCTATACAGATGTATCCAGACTGGACAGAGAGGGGCGAAAGCGCGAGCTTGCCCGGCTACACGGTGGAGACAATATCACGGCTACCACACTGGCTAGTGCAGAGGAGCAGCTGGCTGCGGCCGATTCCTATAAGGCTAAGGTAAGTTTCGTGTAGGATTGTCAAACATATTGAACAGCGAACACAGAAGGAGAAAGCCAGTTAAGAGGTCTCATAGGGAGGCTGTTG
>CALWWB010000030.1 GCA_944385175.1 uncultured Oscillospiraceae bacterium
ACGCCTCTCCTCCTAGAACTCAATATTCCTGCACCAGGGGCTTTTTTGTGCTGTCCGCACAATCTGGCGCGGTTCAACAACTGCAGGAGGGATTTTTACGTGAACGCTTATCTCTTTAAAGGCTGTTTCCCGTCTTTAGTTTCTATAAGCTGTTCCTGCCCGTCTTTAAAGGTTTTTGTAATCAACGAACCGTATCGTATTATTTTTTTCTCATATAGCTTTTCAATTTCTTCCGGCGTGTAACCAAGTTCCTCCAGTATGTCCTCATTATCCATCCCAAGAATAGGAGTACCGCGCCATATCTGGGTCGGGTTGTTCTTAAAAACAGGCGTGGGTCTTGTGCCCTTCATGGTTTCGCCTAAGCAAGGGTCATACCATTCCGTTATGGAGTTGCGGGCCTGGTAGTGAGAATTGCTTAGCATATCGTCAAACTCCATGATTTTTGAGCACGTGGCTCCGTTGCGGCTCGCCGTATAAGCAACTTCCTGCGCTGTATGTTCATCGCAGTAGGCTTTCATTCTGCGCTCCAGTTCCTCACCATATTCCGGATTGTGAGAGAATGGAGGATCTTCCTTGGGACCCGGGTCATAATCCTGCATACCTACTGTTTTCAACGTCCCCATAAAAGGCTTGCCAGCATTTCCGGACATCCAGAAAACGAACTTGCCATCTTTACATTTATAAACGCCTTCGCCCCAAGCTCTGGGCGTCCTGTTGCCGGGCCGTGTGACTGGGATGTTTCTATTGAGACCATATGCCAAGCCGTCCGCTGACAGCCGGAGAAGCGTCTCATACATAGCAACGTCAATACTCTCTCCAACGCCGGTCTGCTGAGCTCTGTGCAAAGCCGCCAGAGCGCCGATTGCTCCAAAAAGGGAGCTTACATAGTCTGCGGTATAAGGTCTTGCACAAATCGGGGTAGAGGGTAAGCCGTTATTATTTATGTATCCGGAAAAAGCTTGAGCTATACCATCAAGAGCGGCTCGCCTGGTATAAGCAGGATCTCCTGACTGACCGAAACCAGAAACGTGTACAATAATTATTTTGGGATTATGAGACCATATCCATTCATCAGTAACACCCATGCTTGCCATTGTGCCGGCTTTATTGTTTTCCACAAAAATGTCGTTTGCCTTTAACAGTTTTGCCAGTATCTTTTTTCCTTCAGGAGTCTGAATGTTTGCCGCTATGCTTAGCTGGTTTCTGTGCTCCACCGAAAACCATTCAGTCACAGCCATCCTCAGTACATCTGGCATATCCACTCTTTCCAGGCTTGTGACAATTGCTCCCATTTCCGCAAAAATTCCACACATCGCCGGACCTGCAATCGCATTTCCGCTCAGCAAAACGTTAACTCCTTGTAATGGTCCAAACTTAGGTACATCTCTACTCTTCATAGGCTTCTCCTTTCTTTTTATCTGTTTTCCGTACTTGCTGTGAATATATTAATTATATATCTATTGCCTAAAAAAAGCAATATATTCCCTCTTTGCATTGCGAGTTATGCACAATATTTGCGCTACACAACTTAAAAATCGCTGAGACCAGCAGCAGTCTCAGCGATTTTTATATTCTCTTCAGTTTTTCATTCAGCTTTTTGTATATCCTCTCCACGAACCAGGGCTCGGTGGAGGCGGCCAGGGCCTCCTCAAGGGAGAACCAGGCCACGCCGCTGTTCTCCTCCCGGCAAATGTGGAGGGTTTCGCTCTCTTCTGCCTCCAAGAGGTAGGTCACATTCATATGCAGATGGCTGGGCACATATTCCCCGTGCTTTTCGTGGCCGTCTACAGTGAGCACCTCAAGAGAGTATATGTCCTCCGAGACAGGCCGGGGATTCTTCACCCCCGTCTCCTCCCGGACTTCCCGCAGCGCCACCGCCAACAGATCTTCCTCACCGTCGGCATGCCCTCCGGTCCAGGACCAGGAGTCAAAAAGCCGGTGGTATACCAGCAGGGTCTTGGTACGCAGGGGATTGACAATCCAGGCCGAGGCGGTCATATGGGCTATGAGATTGCTGCGGAGAAAGGCGTCGGAGTTGGCGTCTATAAAGTCGAGTATGACTTTTTTGTCCCGCTTCTCCTGTTCGTTGAAGGGCTGGTAATTTTCTATCTCTTCCCTTATTCTCATCTGTCACTCCGCCACTGCATATACATCCCGGCGCAGACGCTTGAAGGTGGGCAGTATCTCCCGCATCTCATCGACCCGGCTCAGGTCTATGCCGCTGTACAGTATTTGTTCTTTCTCGTCGCACTGGGCAATGATGTCACCAAAGGGGTCAGCCACAGCGGAATGTCCCCAGCTGAGATAGCTGAAGCCCTCATAGCGGGCAGCCGAGGCTCCCACGACGAAAAGCTCGTTGTCAATGGCCCTCATGCGCAAAGTCAGATCCCAGTGGGCCGGTCCGGTCTTGGTGTTGAACTGGGCGGGGAGGAATATTATCTGGGCACCCCGCACCGCCATGGCCCGGAACAGCTCGGGGAAGCGGGCGTCAAAACACACGGCGCAGCCCATTTTGCCATACTGGGTGTCAAAGACTGTGATCTTCTCACCGGGAGTAAAGGTGGAGGACTCCCTGAATCTCATGTCAGGCAGGTCTACGTCAAAGAGGTGCACCTTTCGATGGTGGGCGATCTGCCTGCCCTGGCTGTCAAAGACAAAGCAGGTGTTGTAGATCTTGCCCTCGTCGGTCTCGGGTACGGAACCGCCCACAAGGAGTATACCCAGCTCAGCCGCCCACCGGGACATGGCGGCCACAGCCTCGTGGTGACCCTGAGCGGCGTATTTCTTGAAGTACTCCTTTGAATATGGGCAGTTCCACATTTCCGGCAGCACCACTATCTGGGCCCCGTTTCCGGCTGCCTGGCTTACCATCTTGTAAGCTTTGTCCATTGTCTCGTGTTGGTCCAGCTCTGTCCTTATCTGACATACGGCCAGTTTCAGCATTTCAATCCCTCCAGATATCTCTCTATATCAAAGTCCACCGTCTTCTCGTCCTTGCGCAGGTACAGGGGATGGTGGGGGTGACCCTTTGCGGAGCACTTCCCGGCACAAAGCCAGCGGGCGCCGTAGTGCCGGCCCAGCTCCGCCATGTCCCGGACGCAGCCGGGGAGGTAGGGCCGCTTTTCGATTATGGTGCCCCAGGCAGCCCAAATGGCCGGGGAGACTCCCGGAGCCACGCTTTGCAGTACATAGCGGAAGGCTGCCATATTCTCCCGATGCAGCCGCGGGTTCAGTTCCCTGTCCATATCCTCCGGCCGGGTGGCCCGCTGGGCGTAGACGTTGAACATTATCCAGCTGTCAAAACCGTTGCCTGCGGCGATGCGGGAGACGGATTTCAGAGTGTTGTCCAGATCGTCGGGCCGGGCAGTGGAGGGGTTTATGCCTATGCAGATAAGGGGGTTTAGCCCTCTGGTGCCCAGGATATAACGGTACTCGGTGTAGAAGTCCGGCACGTACAGCCACTTTTCGCTGTCGTAATCCTCGCCCCGGCCGGAACGGGTGAGGGCTTCCTCAAAGCTGAGGATATCTATAGTCTGGCTCGCGCCCTGGGGAATGTGCATGGCGGCAGCTCCTTTACATTATCATATACACTACCAGCGGGATAGTGAGCATGGAAAAGACGGTGGACAGCAGTATGCCCTCGGAGGTATAGACAGCATCCCGGTCATACTGAATGGTCAGCACCGAGACGATGACCGCGCTGGGGCTTGCGGCAATTATTGTGGAAGTGACTCTGAGCACTATGTCCTGGGTCACAAGTCCGGTGAGCAGCCATACCAGCAGCGGACAAATCAACAGCCGTATAAAGCACATTATGTACAGCTTGCGGTTTTTGAAGGCGTCCAGCAGCCCCACGGAGCCCAGGGATGAGCCGATGACTATCATGCTCAGGGGCATGGTGGCGGCTGCCAGGGTGGATGACAGTTCCCTCAAGGTACCGGGGATAGGGGGGTGGGTCATGAATATTATCAAAGCCAGGAAAGTAGCTATTAGAGGCACGCTGAAAATGTCCTTTATTCTGACAGAGCTTTTGCCGCCGCTGCCTTTGAGCCTGTAGACTCCATAGGTGTACAGGATAACATTAAAGGGGATGCAGGAAAGTGAGCAGTAAAACACGGCTTCGCTGCCGAATAGCTCCTCTACCACCGGCAGGGCAATGAACATGTTGTTGACCACTGCCACCAGCAGTTCAAAGAGGGGGGCGCGCTCCCCTAATTTAAGCACCCGGCAGCTTATTGCAGCCAGAATCCAGCCTACTACTATGGAGATGCAAAGAGCCAGCATCACTACTGCCAGCTCTCCGCCGCTGAGACGCGTGTCGGTGACCAGCACGGAGTTGATGATGGTGGCGGTCATAAATACGTTTATGACCATTTTACTGGCATCCCGGGTGAACTCCCGCCCTGCGAAATTGGTCTTGGCGCAGAGATAGCCGATGACCATCAAGACCACAAAAATGACCATCTTGGGTATGAGCGCTGAGACTTCCATCAATACAGCTCCTTATATATTCAGGATCAATTTAGCCACATAGATATAGATGAGCAGGGAAACGGCATCGGTGACAGTAGAGATAAGGGGGTTTGCCATCACTGCCGGGTCAACGCCTATCTTCTCGGCGATAAGGGGCAGCATGGCTCCTACAACTTTGGCAAACATTACGATAAAAACTATGGACAGGCTCACCGTAGCTGCCACCAGAACTGTGACATTGGCATTGTGGAGCAGCCAACTGTCCACCAGCAGCATCTTTCCGAAATTTACCACTGCCAGGGACAGGCCGCACAGCAGGGCCACCCGCCACTCCTTCCATATGACCCGCAGGGCGTCCTTGGGTTCGCTGTCGCCTATGGAGAGGCTGCGTATCACGGCGGTGGATGCCTGGGCTCCGGAGTTGCCGCCGGTGCCCATGAGCATGGGGATAAAAGCCACCAGGCCCGCCTGAACAGCCAGCATCTGCTCAAAGCTGGTGAGTATCATGCTGGTGAAGGTGGCCGAGAGCATGAGGAACATCAGCCAGGGTATGCGGTTTTTCCACATCGCCATTGGCCCGGTGCGGGAGTAGGGTTTATCCGAGGGCAGGATACCGGCCATGATCTCGAAGTCCTCCGTGGCCTCCTGCTCCATGACGTCTATGATGTCATCGACGGTAACTATGCCCACCAGACGGCCCTCAGTGTCCACCACCGGCAGGGCCATCAGGTCGTAGTCCGAGAACTTCTCGGAGACGCTCTCCTGGTCCTCGGTAGTGGAGGCGAAGATCACGTTCCGGTCCATCAGATCCTCTATGATGGTGTCGTCATCATTTAAAAGCAGATCCTTGACGGTGACGATGCCCTCCAGCTTCCTGTCGGCGGAGATGACGAAGCAGACATAGATAGTCTCCTTGTCCTCGCCTATGCGCCGTATGCGGGCGATGGACTCCCGCACGTTCATGTATTTTTTCAGATCCACGAACTCCGAGGTCATAATGCTGCCTGCGGAGTTCTCAGGATAGCGGAGATACTGGTTTATGAGGCTTCGGGTGCCCGGGGTGGCGGCCCGCATGATACGCTTGACCACATTGGCGGGCATCTCCTCCATCATGTCCACCGCGTCGTCCACATACAGCTCTTCGATTATTCCCGCCAGCTCCGAGTCGGTGATGGAGTTTATTATCCGCTCCTGCTCCGGGGCCTCAAAATTGGCAAAGACATCCGCCGCCGTCTCCTTGGACAGGAGCCTGAACACCATAGGCATGCGGTTATCCTCTATCTGAGTGAGGAATTCCGCCACGTCGAACTCATTCATTTCCTCCATGCGCCGCTGGAGCTGCTTCATGTCCCGCCTGTCCAGCAGCTCGGTGAGCTCGTCACTGCGCTTTTCCTGCAGGGCCTCAAAGTCCATGAGTTCGCTGTTTTCCATCTCGTCCAAAACTATCACCCCCGGTGTATCTTAGAAGGGGCTTCATACCCCAAGGTAATCCCGCTGTTCCAGGCTGAGGGAGTCTATCTCCACATCCATGGCCTTCAGCTTCCGCCGGGCCACGGCCTCGTCCAGATCCCTGGGCACGGGGATGACTCCGGGCTGGAGCTCACCTCTGTGCTCTGCCAGATATTCTGCGCTTAGGGCCTGGACGGCAAAGCTCATGTCCATGATCTCAGCCGGGTGGCCGTCTCCCGCTGCCAGGTTCACCAGCCTGCCCTGGGCTATGGCAAAGAGGGTCTTGCCGCCCGGCAGCACATAGCCCTCTATATTGTGGCGGGCCTCATACTTGGATACGGCCAGCTTCTCCAGCCCCGCCATATCCACCTCCACGTCGAAGTGTCCGGCGTTGGTGAGGATGGCCCCCTCCTTCATCACTTCAAAATGCTCCTTGGTAATGACGCCGCTGCAGCCGGTGACGGTTATAAAAATATCGCCCAGCGCAGCGGCCTTTGCCATGGGCATGACTTCATAGCCGTCCATGACGGCCTCCAGGGCCCGCACCGGGTCGGTTTCGGTGACGATGACCTTGGCTCCCAGGCCCTTGGCCCGCAGGGACACTCCCTTGCCGCACCAGCCGTAGCCGGAGACTACCACGTATTTTCCGGCCACGATCAGGTTGGTGGTGCGGTTGATGCCGTCCCACACGGACTGGCCGGTGCCGTAGCGGTTGTCGAACATGTGTTTGCAGTCGGCCTCATTGACCATCACCATGGGGAAGCGGAGGCTGCCCTCCTTGGCCATGGCCTTCAGCCGGTGGATGCCGGTGGTGGTCTCCTCGCAGCCGCCCAGGACCTGGGGGATGAGGGAAGTGTACCTGGTGTGCATCAGGTGCACCAGGTCGCCGCCGTCGTCGATGATGATGTTGGGGCCTGCCTCCAATACCTTGCACAGGCAGTCCTCATATTCCTCCATGGAGCAGCCGTAGCTGGCAAAGACCTCCATGCCGCCTGCCGCCAGAGCCGCCGCCACGTCGTCCTGCGTGGACAGAGGGTTGGAGCCCGTGACGTACATCTGAGCTCCGCCCATCTCCAGCACCCGGCAGAGGTAGGCGGTCTTGGCCTCCAGGTGTACGGACAGGGCTATTTTCAGCCCCTCAAAAGGTCTGCTCTCGGCAAAGTCTGCCCCGATGCCTTTAAGCACGGGCATGTTCCGCTCCACCCAGTTTATTTTTGTTTCCCCGGCGGGGGCAAGGTTTATGTCTTTTATACGGCTCATTGCGATTCCTCCCAAAAAAACTCACCATAATATTTTACCACGCAAAGATTTTTATTACAAGGCAAACATATGCAGCCGGGAGTACTGTCTGTATGTTTTCCGCTTATTTTTCCTGAATATAAATCCCTATTCAACAGCGGCTTATGACCGACTTCTTGGTATTACATAACTATAATAAATTTATCTTATGTAAACTCAGGGAGGCAAGACGATGGAGTTTGGGGGACAGGAAAAGCTGAGGGCGCTGAAAGGCGGGGCGGCTCTCAGGCAAATGGACGGCCGTTTTTTGTTGGCCGGGCGCTGCGGGATATACATGGCCTTGGGCTGTGCCATGGCCTGTGCCCGGGTGCTGGAGAACGGGGCGCCCTTCGGCATGGCCATGGCGGCCTGCTCCGGGGCGGGGGTCAGCGGGGTGTTTGCCCTGGCCGGGGCGGCTCTGGGCTATCTCATCAGCGGCGGAATAGAATGGGGCATACGCTACATAGCGGCGGCGGTGCTGGTGTACACCATTGCCTTTGTGTTCCACGAGCTCAGCATATATAAAAACCCCTATTTCATGCCTGCGGCATCTGCCCTGGTCATGGGCTTTACCGGTTTTTTGGGCAGTTTTGCAATAGCGGCGGGTACTGTGCCCATGGCGGCGGAGCTGTTTTTAGAGATAGCCCTGGCCTTTGGCGGCACCTACTTCTTCCGTGAGGCGCTCAGCTCCCGGCCCTGCACCACAGAGACTGCGGAGCTGCGCCACAGCGTTTCGGTGATGATAATGGCGGCCTGCCTGCTCATGGCGGCCTCCCGCCTGGTGCTGTTCGAAACCGTGTCACTGGGCCGGGTGCTGGCCCTGCTGCTGGTGATGACCTCCGCCATGAAGGGTGGCATGCTCACCGGGGCGGCGGTAGGCACGGTGCTGGGTCTTGCCATGGATGTGGCCCACCAGGGGGCCCCCTTTTATACCATGGCCTACTCCTTTTCCGGGCTGCTGTCCGGGGTTTTCGGCAAGCACGGCAGGGTGCTCTTTGTCCTAAGCTTCATCCTCTCCGGAGCCCTGGCGGTGATATGTGCCTGGAATACCGAGATATATGTGGGCGCACTTTTCGAGACTTTTTGCGCATCGGTCATATTTATGCTGCTGCCCTCCAATCTGCTCATGCACATTGGCCTCATGCTCCAGAGCATGGAGCGGGGCAGCGGGGAGACGGGACTGCGCCGCTTTGTGGCCGGCCGGGTGAAAAATCTCAGCGAGGCCTACGCCCAGCTTTTCGACACTGTGCGCCGCAGCATCACCCAGCCCTATAACGACGAGAACATTGCCCGTATCTACGACCGGGCGGCGGATGAGGTCTGTGTTCGCTGCAAGTATAAAAACCGCTGCTGGAACGCCGAGTATGTAGATACCCTCAGCGCCATGAACGACGCCACCCGGGCCATGATAGACCACGGCAGCCTGGAAGTGGATGATCTGCCGGAGTTTTTCCGGGAAAAGTGCGAGAGCCTGCCCGCCTTTGTGGCGGCGGTGAATGGGGAGCTGAGGGGCATGTCCTACCGGCGGCAGCTTCGCGCCTATCTTTCCGAGAACCGTAACGTTGCCTGGGGCCAGTATCTGGACATTTCCGAGATCCTGGGCAGCGTGGCCCGGGAGCTGGGTAGCCAGAGCGGGGCAGAGCCCCTCACCGAGCGGCGGTTGCTGCGCTATCTCCGCAGTCTGGACATGGATGCCGATACCTCGGTGTACCGTGACGGCAGCGGCAGGCTGCGCCTCACCATAGAGTGCGGCAGCCTCGGCCCTCTCATCCGGGAGGAGGACTATCTGGAAAAGCTCTCCCAGGTGGTTGGGGCCCGCCTGTGCCAGCCCTATGAGCTGGGGGAGGACAGCTCCACCATCACCCTGCTGGAGGCGGAGCCACTGGCGGTGTCCGTGGGCATTGCCGCATTGAAGAAGCGGGGCGAGAAGGTCAGCGGGGACAAGGGCACCTACTTCAAGACCGATGCAGGGGTGCTCTGCGTCATCCTGGCCGACGGCATGGGCTGCGGGGACGAGGCCGCCAAGGACAGCGGCCAGGTGGTGGAGATATTGGAGAAGTTCCTTCGCTCCGGGGTTGACCCGGCGGTGGCCATGAAGATACTCAATTCCGTGCTGCTGCTCCGGGGCGGGGACAGCTGGGGCTATGCCACCGTGGATTTGATGTGTGTTGATCTCTTTTCCGGGGAGACCTGCTTTTATAAATACGGGGCCGCCCCCTCCTATGTAAAGAGCGGCCGCAGCATCAAGCGCATTAAGTGCGAGACTCTGGCGGCGGGCCTCACCGGGGGCGACGGCATAGCCCCGGACATCGTGCGCATGCGCCTGCGCCCGGGCTGCACCGCCCTCATAGCCACCGACGGGGTCCTGGCAGACAAGGAGGACGCCTGGCTGAAGGAGCTGCTGCTCCGGGGGGCCGACGATATGAAGGAGCTGGCCCGCAGTGTGCTCAAAGCCTCGGAAGGGCTCTACGGCGCCAATGACGACATGACCGTTGTCACTCTCCGGGTGGAGGAGCGCCTATGAATTACAGGTTCAGGGACAGGATGCTGGATCTGCGTTCAGCCCTGGCCTTTTGGTGCGGCTCTCTGGGCCGCCGCCGCAGCCGGGAGAAGCTGCCTGTGGTACGGGGCAACATGCGCCGCATCATTGTGGTGCAGCCGCCGGACCCGATGTTTACCCAGGCCATGTTCATTTTGAGGGACGATTATTTCCAGACGCCGGGCCTCAGCAGCCAGGAGCTTCTGCGCCAGGCCAGAGAGGCCGCCCGGGACTGTGTTGACCAAGCCATGCCTGCCGCGCCGGTGCGTCCGGTATTCCCCACCGCCATGTCAGTTTTTGCGCTGGGCGCGGCAGCGGCAATATTTGCACTTTGGCTGGGAGGTGTGATATAGGGGGAAAAGGGCCTGCACCCCAGGCCGTATACTGTCATGTTGTCGAAGAAGGCTATGTCTTCTTCGACAACATGGATTGCACTGCGCTTCATGCCTTGGTTATGCGCCAAAGGCGTGGGATTCCATACGGTGCTCCGGGAGAAGCTTTTTCTGCGATGTACACGCTGCCGTAGAAAACGATTGAATTTGTTTTTTACCAGGGGTGAAAAAACTCTGCGAGGCTTTTTGAAAAGGCTGAAAAAAGCGGTTTGCAAAAGTGGCAGGGCTGTGGTATGATAAAATAAATAGATGTGTCATGCCCGGGAAAAGGAGCTTGACAGGTTATGCCCCAGCGTCTACATCTCCTACAGATGGACAGATGAGTCTGCCAGCCTTTAATGTGGGCAAAGAGACATATCCATAAATTGAAAGCGACTTCCGCCCCTGGGACAGGGGTTGCTTATATTGCGCATTTCCGTTCCTTTGAAGTGCGGAGCAAAAAGCCCGGACAAAGGAGAAAGCCCATGAAAAAGAAAGTTATAGCGGTAATTTTATATGTGGCCCTGCTGATGACCTCTGTCTTTCCCGCCACTGCCTTGGCCGATGGAGATAGCCAGGGCGGCACGGAGCAGGAGGGCCCGGTCTGCACCTGCGAGAGCAAGTGCGCCCAAGGTGCGGTGAATGGTCTGTGCCCTGTCTGCTCTGCAGAGGGTGCGGATTTCAGCGCCTGCAAGGGTCCGGAGCCCCAGCCCATGAACGAGCAGGGCGGCGGGGATACCACGCCCGCTGACGGCCAGGGCGGCAGCGCCCCTGATGGCCAGGGGGACGGCGGTAGTACGCCCACGCCTGCACCCACAGTTCCCGTCTGCACTTGCACCGTAAAGTGCTCTGAGGGCGCGGAGGATACTGCCTGCCCTGTATGCGGAGCCGAAGGCGCCGACCTGAGCGCCTGCACCGGCCAGACTGCGGAGAGCGGCGAGAATGAAAACGACGGTACACCCGCACCTGCCCCTTCTCTTGTATGTACCTGCACGGTCAAGTGCGCTGAAGGTGCAGTGAACGCCGACTGTCCGGTTTGTGCAGCCGACTGGAACAGCTGCGTCTTTACCGGGGAGAACGGCGAGCCGGAGGAGGACAACAAGCCGGAGACTGTCGCCGTCACAGACTGGGCCTGGGTGGATGAGCAGACTGTTCTGGCTCCTGACGGCAAGCTGTACCTGCCCTCTGCCGTGACGGCGGAGAGCCTGGAGGGGATAAAGGCACTTTTGCCCCAGAACATTACAGCCGCCGGGCAGAGTATAGGCCCCCTAACCTGGACTTATGACGAGGCCACCGGCATCTTTACCGCCGCCCTGCCGGAGGGCTATGCTCTGGCGGAGGGGGTAAAGCCCCTAACCATTGAGACAGTGGACATGGGGGCCGACACTCTGGACGAAGAAATCGTTAAATACATAGATGAAAACGGCGATGAGCAGAATGTCACCGCCACCCTTGTCACCGCCAATGACACCGAATGGAAGGATACCGTCACCAACGGCTGGTACGTGGCGAAGGGCGATATTACCATAGGCAGCCGGATCACAGTCACCGGGGCTGTGAAGCTCATCCTGGCGGATGGCTGCTCCCTCACCGTCAACGGCGGTATCGGTGTAAATGGCAGCAACAGCTTCACCATATACGGCCAGACAGACGGCACAGGCAGACTGGATGCCGATGCCACCACTAGCACCACCAGCAGCCCTGGCGCAGGTATAGGCAGTAACATGGGCTCGTCAGACGGCAGCATCACCATCAACGGCGGCACGGTCACTGCTGCCGCATCCGGCGGCAGTGCAGCCATTGGCGACGGGCTTATCAGCGGTGGCAGCACGTTCTCCACCGGCAATAATGGCACAGCCCTCATCTACGCCACCGGCAACAAAGCCATTTCCGACAATGACGACAAGAACGGCTGGAGCGGCATCATCTTTGAAGGCGATGCGGGCGCAGTCTACGGAAATCAGACCAACAGCGGCAGCTTCACCATAGCCACAGGCCAGACCCTGGACATACTTTCCGGCTCATCCTTCACCAACAGCGGCACGCTCACCATTGTCGGTGAACTCACCAACAATGGTACCTTTAACAACAATGGCCCTGTGACCGTGCCCATGGCAGACAGTTTCACCAACAGCGGAACACTGAACTGCACTTACCACAGCTATGGAAATGGGGAATGTGTCATCTGCGGGACCAAGCTCGTACTGGTCACCGACATACAGCTGAACCCCGGCTCGCTGAACCTGAGTGTGGGCAGCACGGCCACTCTCCAGGCCACGGTGAGCCCGGACAATGCGGCAAACAAGACCCTCACCTGGTCCAGCAACGCCCCCGATATAGTCAGCGTTGATAAGGACGGCAAGGTCACCGCCCTGAAGGCGGGCACGGCCATTATTACCGCCACCGCCGCCGATGGCAGCAATGTCAAGGCTGAATGCACCGTCACCGTCTATCCTGCCGTCACCAGGGTGGACATCAGCAATACCGACCTGAGCTTGCATAAAGGCGAGAGCCACACCCTGAGTGCCACGGTATATCCGGAAGGGGCTTTGCAGACTACTCTCTCCTGGTCCAGCAGCGCCCCCGATATAGTCAGCGTTGATAAGGACGGCAAGGTCACCGCCGTCAGTGCGGGCACGGCCATTATCACCGCCACCGCCGCCGACGGCAGCGGCGTCAAGGCCGAATGTGCGGTTACGGTAAAAATACCCGTCTCCTCAGTAACCATGAGCCGCAGCAGCCTGCGGATATATGAGGGCAGGGGATACACTCTCAGCGCCGCGGTATCACCCGCAGACGCTGCGGACAAGAGCCTGTACTGGTCCAGCAGCGACGACAGCATAGCCAGCGTTGACCAAGACGGAAAAGTCACCGGCCACAAGCCCGGCGTCTGCACCATATACGCCCAGGCTCAGGACGGCAACGGCGCCTATGCATCCTGTGTGGTGCGGGTGCTGCGCTGGTATCCCGGCGCCACACCGATAACCGGGGACAGTTCCAATCTGGGCCTCTGGATTGGCCTCCTTGGAGCCAGTTTGGTAGCCGTCGGTGCCGCAGCTTTCATCCTGATAAAGAAGCGGAAAAAGAAATAAATTCTGAATGATAAATAAAGTTATGAATTAAGATGAGCTAAAAAGAATAGCAAATAGTCAAACTTAAAGCTCCGCTGAATCCCGGCGGAGCTTTTTAGCTGAATCAGCTTAAGTCTGAAAAATAAAAAAATCTGCCCGGTTTCCCGGACAGATTTTTTTATTTGATGGTTTTAGATCTTCATGCACACATCCCAGGCGCGCCAGATAACGGTGCGCAGGTTGCCGATGGCCACGCAGTCGCCCACACGGTAGGCCTTGCTGGTCTTGCCGCCCACAGGGGTGGGAACAAAGCCGATGCCGTTGACCACGTTGTCGCACTCCACCTCAAAGGTGTCGCCGGTCTTGATGTTCTTCACGGTGCAGGAGCCGTCCCGAATGGCGGTGACGGTGTGCTCCAGATACACGGGCACCTTGTGGTACTCCATGGCGTCACGGAGGAAGGAGGTGTTGGCAAGGCAGGTGGCCTGGGCCACTACCAGGTCGTTGAGGTACTCAACGATGATGGGGTGCTTGCCCTGGAGAACCAGGTCGTAGGCAGCTTCGCAGGAGGACTGGCCGCCGCCGATGAACAGCACCTTGTCGCCCACGGGGACCTTGTCCTTCAGCAGCTGGGTGAAGGTGAGACACTTGTCAAAGCCGGGCACGGTGGGCATGGTTCTGGGCACGGAGCCGGTGGCCACTATGATGTCGTCAAAGCCCCGGAGAGTACCAAGGTCGGTGACCTCGGTGTTGAAGTGGACTTCCACGCCGGCCTTCTCGATCTCACGCTTGTACCAGCGCAGCAGCTCCTTGTCGTTCTCCTTGAAGCTCATGGCGGAGGCGGTGAGGAACAGGCCGCCCAGCTCGTTGGTCTTTTCAAAGATGACAGGCTTGTGCCCTCTCTGGAGCAGCACCAGGGCGCACTCCATGCCGCCGATGCCGCCGCCGATGATGGCCACTTTCTTGGGCTTCTTGGTGGGGACAATCTTATAGCGGTTGTGCTGCATGGTGGTGGGGTTCAGAGCGCAGCGGGCCAGGTGCAGAGAGTCATCCAGCTTCTGCTGGTTGGGAGAGCCCTTCCACTTGGAGAAGTTGAAGCAGCCGTTGTGGCAGCGGATACAGGGCTTGATCTCGTCCTGGCGGCCCTCCATGATCTTGTGGACCCACTCGTGGTCGACAAGGTTCTGACGGGCGATAGCCACGGCGTCAATGGTGCCGGCGGCAATCTCCTCGGCGGCCACCACCGGGTCCATACGGCCGGCGCAGACCACGGGCTTGTCGGTGAATTTCTTGATGTGCTTTACGTACTCCAGGTTGCAGTTGTCCGGCATGTACTGTGGCGGATGGGCCCAGTACCAGGCGTCGTAAGTACCGTTGTCGCAGTTGAACATGTCGTAGCCTGCGTCGCCCAGGTACTTGACTGCCCGTTCGGACTCCTCCATGTCGCGGCCCCACTCCTCAAAGTCAGTCTCATAAGGCATGGCGCCCTTGCCCCACTCCTTGGTCTTGGAGACAACGGAGTAACGCAGGGAGACGGGGAAGTCGGCTCCGGCCTCTCTCTTGATGGCCTGGACGATCTCCACCGGGAAGCGGAAGCGGTTCTCAAAGGAGCCGCCGTACTGGTCGGTACGGTAGTTCCAGTTCTTCATGGTGAACTGGTCAAGGAGGTAGCCTTCATGGACGGCATGGATCTCAACGCCGTCGACCCCGGCCTCTCTCAGACGCTTGGCGGTCTTACCGAAGGCTTCCACCATCTCCTGGATCTCGGCCACGGTGAGAGGACGGGACTTCACGTCCTCGGCCCAGCGGTTGGGGGTGGCGGAGGCGGAGGCGCAGCAGTACTGCACGTCCACTATGGGGCTGGCCAGCTTGTTGAGTATATCGTTCTTGGCCAGCACGGTCATCCAGCCGTTGATGGCCATGGAGCGGCCCATGCCGGCGGCCAGCTGGATAAACAGCTTAGCCCCGGTTTTATGGAACTCTACCATATACTCCTTCAGCTGCTTGAACATCTGGTCGTTCTGGTACAGCCACTTTCTGCCGGGGATACCCAGCTGGTCCCTGACACACTGCATACCGGGCAGGATCAGGCCCACGCCGTCCTGCGCTCTGTTGAGCAGGAAGTAGGCCGCTTCCTTATCGAAGTGGTTTGGCTCCAGCCAACCGAACAGGGAAGTGCCGCCCATGGAGCACTGGACGATGCGGTTCTTTATTTCCACATTGCCGATTTTCCAGGGTGTAAATAGAGGCTGATACTTTGCGTCCATAAAATCTTCCTTTCTGATTTTATTCAATTTTAGACTTAACGGAGATGAGGCCGAGGCGCTCGGCCCACATCCGAACGTTACAAATTAAACGAGCCTTATGTATATGCCTGACAAGATTATAGCACAGCTTTCCACAATTATCAATCGCTTTTACGCGGGAACTTTGGCACTTTTGCCATACAATGTGGGGCATTTTGTATAAACACAGGAGCAGACAGCCTCACCGGGAACACTTTGCCCGGAAGTTTTATGCAGCAGGTATACAGAAAAAATCTTGACAGATACCCCACTGGGGTATATACTCAATATACCCCGGTGGGGTATATTGAGAAAAACAAGGGGGAGCACATATGCCGGAAGACAGAGACTGGGGAGCGGCGACAGCCGGCGCTCAGAAACCGGAGGAGAGCCGGGAGCCCGGCTGCTGCCATGAGCGGAAAAAGTACCGCAGTGAGGAAGAATATAAAAGCCTGATAAACCGCCTGAACAGGGTAGAGGGCCAGATACGGGGCATACGGGGCATGGTGGAAAAAAGCGCCTACTGCCCGGATATACTCTCCCAAGTCTCGGCGGCCACGGCGGCCCTCAACGCTTTCAGCAAGGAACTGCTGAGCCAGCACATCCGCACCTGCGTGGCCAATGATATCAGAGAGGGAAAAGACGAGACTATAGAGGAACTGGTCTCCACCCTGCAAAAGCTGATGAGATAGCCTGAATATGAGGTAAAAGATAATATGAAGCAATTCAATGTGACGGGGATGAGCTGTGCCGCCTGCTCGGCCCGGGTGGAAAAGGCGGTGTCCGCCCTGCCGGAGGTGGATGAGTGCGCCGTGAACCTGCTGACAAACTCCATGTCCGTGGAGGGCAGCGCCGGCGAGGCGGAGATAATCCGGGCCGTGGAGGCTGCGGGATATGGCGCCAGCCTCAAGGGCTCGGCCCAGGCCAGAAAGACGGAGCAGGAGGAGCAACTGAAGGATCGGGAGACCCCGGTCTTGAAGCGCAGGCTTGTAAGCTCCCTGGGTTTTCTGCTGTTGCTGATGTACATCTCCATGGGCTACGGCATGTGGGGCTGGCCTGTGCCCGCCTTGCTGGAGGACAGCGCCCTGGCTTTCGCACTGAGCCAACTGCTGCTCACCGCAGCGGTGATGGTGATAAACCAGAAATTCTTTATAAGCGGCTTCAAGGGCCTTATCCACAGGGCACCCAATATGGACAGTCTGGTGGCCCTGGGTTCCGCTGCGGCCTTTATCTACAGCTGCGCCGTGATGTTTCAGATGTGCGCCGCAGGAGACGCCGCAGCTGCCCATCTGCGCCATGAGCTGTACTTCGAGTCGGCCGCCATGATCCTCACCCTCATCACCCTGGGCAAGATGCTGGAGGCCCGGAGCAAGGGCAAGACCACCGACGCTCTCCGGGGACTGATGGCCCTCTCGCCAAAGACCGCCACCCTGGTGGAAAACGGGACGGAGCGGGAGGTGTCGATAGAGGAGCTGAAGGCGGGGGACACCTTTGCCGTGCGCCCCGGGGAGAACATCCCGGTGGACGGAGTGATAATCCAGGGCAGCAGCAGCGTGGACGAGTCGGCCCTCACCGGGGAGAGCATACCTGTAGATAAGGCCGTGGGGGACAGAGTCTCCGCCGCCACTGTGAACCAGGCGGGATACATCCGCTGCCGGGCCACTCGTGTGGGGGAGGACACCACTCTCAGCCAGATAATCAAAATGGTCAGCGAGGCCGGAACCACCAAGGCCCCTATTGCAAAGGTGGCCGACAGGGTCTCTGGGGTCTTCGTGCCCACAGTCATGGCTATTGCACTTATCACCACTGTGATATGGCTGCTGCTGGGCAGGGATGTGGGCTTTGCTCTGGGCCGGGGCATTTCGGTGCTGGTGATAAGCTGTCCCTGCGCCCTGGGCCTGGCTACGCCGGTGGCCATCATGGTGGGCAGTGGACTGGGTGCAAGGCAGGGCCTGCTGTTCAAGACAGCAAGCTCCCTGGAAGTTACCGGCCGGGTGGAGAATGTAGTGCTGGACAAGACCGGCACCATAACCGCCGGAGCTCCGGAGGTGACGGATATTCTGCCGGCGGAGGGGATATCTCAAAGAGAGCTGCTGAGCTTTGCCGCCTCTCTGGAGAGCAGGAGCGAACATCCCCTGGCAAAGGCTGTGATGTCAAGGGCCGGGGCCGAGGGCATAGAAACCGAGGAGGCCGCGGACTTCCGCGCTCTGCCCGGCAACGGTCTCAGCGCCTTGGTGGAGGGACAGGAGGCCGCCGCAGGCAATCAGAACTTTATATCCACCCGGACAGAGCTGCCAGAGCTTATGAAGGCTGCGGCCGGGGAACTGGCTGCCCAGGGGAAAACGCCTCTGTTCTTTGCCAGGGGCGGGGAGCTCATGGGCATAATAGCCGTGGCGGACGTGATAAAGCCGGACAGTCCCGAGGCAGTTCGTCAGCTTAAAAACATGGGTATCAAAGTGGTTATGCTCACCGGGGATAACCAGGCCACCGCCCGGGCCATAGGCCGTCAGGCCGGAGTGGACCGGGTCATCGCCGGGGTGCTGCCCCAGGGCAAGGAGGCCGCCATCCGGGAGATATGCCGTAGCGGCCTCACCGCCATGGTGGGGGACGGCATAAACGATGCACCGGCTCTGAAGCGAGCCGATGTGGGTATAGCCATAGGCGCCGGGGCGGACATCGCCATCGACGCTGCCGATGTGGTGCTGATGAAAGGCAGCCTCATGGATCTGTGCGCCGCCATACGCCTGGGGAGAGGCACACTGAGGAACATCCACGAGAACCTGTTCTGGGCCTTCTTCTATAACAGCATAGGTATCCCCGTGGCGGCGGGGGTACTGACGGGACTGGGCATCAGCCTCAGCCCCATGATAGCCGCAGCGGCCATGAGCCTCAGCAGCTTCTGTGTGGTCACCAACGCCCTGAGGCTGAACCTGCTGGATGTACATTCGGAGAAGCATGACAGAAAAGCAAAGCACAGAAAGACAAATATAAAAGACGATGAAATCAAGGAGGAAAGCAAAATGACAAAAACCATGAAGATCGAAGGCATGATGTGCCCCCACTGCGAGGCCCGGGTAAAGAAGGCGCTGGAGGAGATAGCGGGAGTGGAGAAGGCGGAGGTAAGCCACCAGTCGGGTACCGCCGTGGTCACTTTCAGCGGTGTATCCGATGAGGCGCTGAAAGCCGCTGTGGAAAAACAGGATTACAAGGTCCTGGGGATAGAGTGAGCCCCGGCGAATATAGATTTATGGCTGAGCAGCATTTGCCGCTCAGCCTTTTTTCTTTTGCTCATGCTATTGAGGCTTGATTACTTGCCGCCTATCATCACCGTTACTACAAAGAGCTGCCTGTCCTCGTAGTAGTCCCAGCTGTAATCGCCGCCATATTTTTTCAGGGTGTTTTTCACACTTTTAAGCCCAAAGCCATGGAGGCGCTTGTCCTCCTTGGTGGTGAGCAAACGGGATTCCCTGGCTTCCGGTCTGGCATTACAGCTGTTGCTGATTATAATGACGCTGTAGGAATTCCTGGTAGTAGTCTCCAGAAGCATATGTTTGCCGTGGGATTTTTCTGCTGCAGTGAGGGCATTGTCCATGAGATTGCCCAGTATGGAGACAAGATCCGTGTCCTCAACGCTGTCCAGATTGCAGGACTTAATGTCATAGTTGAAATCTACGCCCCGCAGCCCGGCTTCGGTGACATATTTATTGATAATGACATCCAGAATCTTGTTTCCGCTGTGGCAGTTGTTGGTATAGTCAGTCAGCTGGTGCAGCAGTTTGTTTATGTAGTCGTCAATTCCGGGTTCGGAGCTGAGGCTGCGGATCGCGGCCAGGTGGTTCTTGGCGTCGTGGCTGTATATCATAAGCTGCTGGTTCTGACGCTCCAGAATATCATAATAGGCTTTTTCCAGCTGAAGGCGCTCATTTTCGCTTTTTATGCGAAGATATTCCAGGTCCCTCTCCAGACTGTGCTGATAGGTGATAAAGAGCAGGACTGTAGCCCCAAATAGCACCATACTGGTGACGGACAGCAGCATTTGGTCAAAGTGGCCAAGGGACTCGTGGGCGCTGATGTACCAGAAAGATATGAGGGAGAAAAGAACACAGATCGGGAAAAAGTAGAAGCTGCGGGGCGCCCGGTCAAAGACTGGGCCGGAGCGGCGTATGCGTATCAGAATCAGGCATGAAATGAGATACAGAGTTTTGCTGATAGCTGCCTCCATAAGCAGCAGGGACTGATCCAAGTTGTAACCGGTGATTTCCACGCCGGATAAAGCAGAAATAGCAAATATGGTGGCAAACTCCAGGGCAGCTGAGAATATACTCATAAGTATCACGTAAATTGCGGCTGCACCGTACCGCACATGAAAACAAAGTATTGCAAAGACAAAAGTGGATGCTACAGTATAAATTGAATTTATCCATACCGTATTAGAGCATATCGTATTGATAACTGCGCCAAACTCAAAAATAACAAGACCAATTATAAATACTGTGGCCTTATGCCTTTTGCGGTCGCTTATGGAGGAGAACACGATGTAGGAAATGAGCATCTCAAAAAAATACACAAGGGAAGATGCCGCAAAGCTCAACATTTCTATCGCCTCCTCAGGTATTCAAACCAATACTTGCGGAAGGCGGCCTGCTTGCGGGAGGCTATGGATATCCGCGCACCGTTGGTCAATATCAGCTCCGAATAGGAGTACACCTGCACATAATGGAGATTGACCAAAAAGGAATTATGTACCTGGTAGAAAAACAGAGAGGGAAGCTTGCCGCACCACCAGTCAAAGCTCTCCCGGGTCACATAGGAGCCCTGGGCAGTGACTGCCACCACCCGGCGGTTATCCCTCATTACATATATGATGTCATCCACCAGCAGCCGGTGCTGGGCTCCGTTGCTCCTCATGAAAATATCTACGTAAGCCCCGTCTATATATTCCATGGCCTTGTCCAGGCCCGAGTATAGCCGCCGGGTATCAAAGGGTTTTTCGAAATAGCGGAAGGCCCGCAGGTCCATGGCCTCATCCTGGTATTCATTATAATTTGTGACAAAGAACAGGGCCAGCTTGCCGTTGCGTTTTTTCAGCTCTCTGGCCAGAGCTATCCCGTCCATGCCATCCATCTGTATATCCAGAAAGGCCAGGTCAAAGCTGCCCTCATCTTCCACCGCTTTCTTTGCATCCATGCTTTTGACTATTTCGCATTCGATAAAGCGGCTGTCCATATACTCCTTTACCTTGGTGTAAAGCTCCTCCAGGTAAAGGGGCTCGTCGTCGCAGATCAGTATCCTCATTAAATCACCCATGGCAATAAATCAAAAAAAGAGAGCGCGGGGAACTGGGTATTCCTGCACTCTCATCCGGTCAGCCCAAAGGCCGGCCTTCAGTCTATGCTATCAATATAGGTTTCAATAAGTTTTTCGGTTATCCTCTGGGCATCGGGAGGGAGACTCCTTATAAGGGCATCTATCCTGTCTGTCCTGTCGTTGGCCTTGCCTATGAGGTAGTAGTCGGGAGTTTCCCCCAGCACCTGGCATATCTTGAATATGAACTGAGTTGTGGGTACGCTGATGCCCCGCTCCACACTGGAGATATGGTTTTTGGAAAGGCCCACCAATTCGGCCAGCTGCTCCTGAGTATAGCCGCAGGCTTTGCGCTGCTGCATGATGCGGCTGCCTATCAGCTTCTTGTCCAATTTCATTTAACATCACCACTTGTGGGTATGTTAACATCGGTATTTTGCAAAATAAACAAAGTATTATAGATAATATCTATAATACAATTATTAATCAAGAAAAAATATTTACTTATCTGTATGAGTGTGAATATCTGCATTTTTACGCATTTTTTCTGCATTTCGACATGAAATATTGAATTCATCGTTACTTGTGTTAGACTTCGCCCAGAGGAATCACTAGAGGACTATGCAGGAGGTGAAAGGATTGAAGAAGATAAAGATGTTTGCCGCAAAGGCGGCAAAGGCCGCCGCTGAGAGTGCCCTGAAGCGTGATGCAAACAATACTACTTGTTTTGCCATTTATCAGCCCAAGGCTCCCGCAGCTCTCGGCCGCTTCAAAAAAGAGCAGAAATGATATCCCGGTTAGCGGAAAAAGCCGTAGATCATATCTTCCCCCAGGACAGTCTAAGCCGGGATGACAGAGAAGTTTATATCTACGGCTTTTTCATGCTCTTTTCCAGAATCTTCTTTTTCCTGCTGACTGCACTTTGGGGAGTGCTGCTGGGAGTACTGCTTGAGAGCGTTTTGCTCTATGCTGCCTTTGCTATGATAAGGGCTTATGCGGGAGGAGTGCACGCCTCACGGGAGAGCACCTGCACTATCTGCACTTCCCTGGCCATGCTTCTCTGCTGCGCTGCGATAAGGCTGTGCACCCAGGTGAAGCCGGTGCTTTTGCCTCTGGCGGTGTTAGCTTTCAGCGCCATTGTCATAGGGATGCTCAGCCCGCTGGACACGGAGGCAAAACCGCTGACAGAAGAGGAGAAGCGAGAGTATAGACGAAAATCAATTTTAATTACCTTTATTATCCTTGCTGCCGCGATTCTGGGACTTATTGTGGGCATATACAGGGTATTTTATCCCTGTGTGCTAAGTCTGTTTCTTGAGAGTATTTTGCTGCTTGCAGGAATGGCGGGAAAAACTTTCAGAGAAAGATAAATAGCGAAAAGAAACGACGGCATGGAGAAATTTCTATGCCGTCGTTTATGATCAATAAATGGTCAAGACTGTATTTGCGGCTGCTTTGCAGAGAATTTAAGAGAGGATGTGCCAATTATATTGTCCCATTTGAACTCCAAAAATGAAACGGGGGAATCCGGAAAACCCGCTGGAACAGGCGGGGTTTTGCGCAGCCTGAATGCAGAAGCCGGGCTGAGCGGCTTTATATACCTGAATTATATGTTGGAGCGTATAAGCAAGGAACCGGAATTGCTGCTGCTTCCAACAAAACATCTATATCCTGATGCAGCGGCCCACTTTAGAGTGTCTGCCAGAGCTTTGGAAAGAAGTGCGGAAAATTTCGTAATACGCTGTTGGAGCAGAGCTGAAGCGGAAAGCTGGGAAAAGATAACCGGCAGGCCAAAGCTGCCGGCTCCTACGGTGGAGGAATTTCTGAAGCTGCTGAGTGCCTATCTGAACAGACCTCGCCCGGAGAACTCCCGGGGAGAAGGGGATGGACCGGATATATCCGGCCGGTACTGAAAGCTGAGGCGGGGAAAGACTGGAGAAAAAAGTAGAAGCCGCTGCAAACCTATACGGCTTGCAGCGGCATGGTGGAGAGTGGCGGACTCGAACCGACGACCTTCCGCGTGTGAGGCGGACGCTCTAACCAGCTGAGCTAACCCTCCATAGCTTGTACATGATACCACATGAATCCAAACATTGCAAGAGAAAGTTTGGCTTTTTTCGAAAAAATTTTTCCACCTTTTGAAAATTAATAGTTGACAATTCCCCACGCTTCTGATAGAATTCCTATTGCTGTTCAGGTAACAGAAATGGCGGCATAGCTCAGTTGGCTAGAGCATGCGGTTCATACCCGCAGTGTCCCCGGTTCAAATCCAGGTGCCGCTACCAAATAAAGGCGCAGCCTTACGACTGCGCCTTTTTATGGCCCGTTGGTCAAGTGGTTAAGACACCGCCCTTTCACGGCGGTAACATGGGTTCGAGTCCCGTACGGGTCACCACGCCGGAGCAAAGCTTCCTTTGCTCCGGCGCCTTTTTTTGCCTGCGGCTTTTTTTAACGGCCAAGGCTTTATTTGTTCATACATTATCCATTGTATATTTTAGCCCCGGTCTGTATAATGCTATAAAAAGAAAAGAGAAAGGAGT
>CALWWB010000031.1 GCA_944385175.1 uncultured Oscillospiraceae bacterium
AAAAAATAAATTCAATCGTTTTCTGCGGCGGCGTGTACGTCGCAGAAAACACTTCTCACGGAGCGAAGTGTCGAATTGTACGCCTTTGGCGTACAACCGAGGCATGGAGCGAAGTGCAATCCCTTTTGTCGAAGAAGGCTTGACCTTCTTCGACAAGCTGGGCAGATGCAGCTGCATCTGCCTTTTTCTTTACGCCGTTCTGCTTACCGGCGCAAAGAAAAATGTTATAATTTTCAAAAGCTCCGCACATTTTTCATAGCTTGTACGTTAAGCATAGTGAGAGGGGAGGGAGAAGGCCGTCTATGGAGCTGGAGGAACAATACGATAAAATCTACCGTTATTGCTATTTCAAGACCCACAGCCGGGAGACGGCGGAGGACATCACCCAAGAGGCCTTTCTCCGATTCTTTGAGAGCAGAAGCTATACGGACCGGGGCAGCGCTTTGCAGTATCTATATACCATTGCCCGCAACCTCTGTACAGATGAATATCGCAGGGCCAAGCCCTGCCCCTTGGATGAGGAAAGTCTGGGCAGCTATTCCGACGGGGAGATGCTGATGCGCTCTTCCCTGAAAGACGCTCTTGACAGGATGGATGAGGAGGACAGGGAGCTGATGCTCCTGCGCTATGTGAATGAGCTGCCGGTCAAGGTCATTGCCGGGCTGTACGGGATCTCCCGTTTTGCCCTGCACCGCAGGCTCTCAAAAGCCGTAAAGGATTTAAAGGACAAATTGGGGGAGGAGGATATGCCGTGAACAGAGATATGAAGGAGCATTTGAAAGAGTATTTTGCAGCACCGGAACCGGAGCGAAAAGGGCATTTTTTGAACAGCCTGCCTGCTGAGCCTGTAGGTCTTTCGGACTTCCTGCTGTTTCAGGCCGCCTATATACCAAAATGGGTATGGGGGCTTTCGGTCCTGGTTTTTGCTCCGGCCCTGGTGGGAGCGGGCTTTCTAAAGAAGGATATGCTCTGGTGCATCTCCGCCTGCATGCCGATTTTGGCCCTGGCCCTCGTGGCAGAGAGCGGGCGCTCCGAGAGATGGGGTATGGCGGAACTGGAGATGTCCACCCGCTTTTCTCGGAAAAGCATCCTGCTGGCCAGGCTGGGGATACTGGGACTTGCAGACCTGCTCCTGTTTTTCCTACTGCTGCCCTTGGCGTATGTGAACGGAGACAGCTCCCTTCTGGAGACGGGAATATATATGCTCTGCCCCTACCTGCTCACGGTATTTCTGGGCCTGTGGATAAGCCGCAAAGTGCACGGACGGGAATGCGCCTGGGTCTGCGGAGCCATAGCCCTGGGGGTGAGCCTGGGCAACACACTGATGTATCAGTCGATTCAGGGCTTCTATGCCCCGACCGGCTTCCGCTGGTGGGCGGCGGCCTTTGTGCTGCTCTCTGCCGGAGTTGCCGGCCAGTGTTATAAGACAATAAAGGAAAAGGAGGCACCGGTATGGAACTTAGGATAGACCGGGTTTCAAAGCAATACAAAAACAAGCTTGCAGTGGACCGGGTGTCCATGAATCTCCATGAGGGAGTCTATGGCCTGCTGGGAGAAAACGGCGCAGGAAAGACCAGCCTTATCCGCATGGTATGCGGCGTGCTGAAGCCCACCGGCGGCAGCATAAGCTTTGACGGCCTGGATGTGGGGGACGAGGAATACAGGGCCCTACTGGGTTATCTGCCCCAGGATTTCGGATATTACCCGGAATTTTCCGCTCAGGACTTTATGTACTATATGGCAAGCTTGAAAGGGCTAAACAGAGCCGGAGCCAGGGCCAGGACAAGGGAGCTGCTGGAGCTGGTTTCCCTCAACGAGGTGGCAAAGAAAAAAATCAAGACCTTCTCCGGGGGAATGAAGCAGCGCCTGGGCATTGCCCAGTCCCTGCTGAACGACCCGAAGCTTCTGGTGCTGGACGAGCCTACTGCGGGCCTGGACCCCAAGGAGAGGGTCCGTTTCAGAAACCTTATTGCAAGGCTGGGACAAAACAGGATAGTGCTTCTGTCCACCCACATCGTCTCCGACGTGGAGCACATCGCCGGCAGGATACTGCTGATGAAAGAGGGCAGGCTGCTCCACCAGGGCAGCCTGGAGGAAATCACCCAGGTAATACAAGGCAAAGTGTTTGAGTGCCTTACCAATGAAGAGGGGGTGCAGGCCCTGACAGGGCGCTGCCCCATCATCAATTACCGCAGCGAGGGGGACAAGGTTTTCCTCCGCTTCGTATGTGAGGGAGAGCCACCTGCCGGGGCGGAGGAGGTGCCTGCCGGGCTGGAGGACCTGTATCTCTATTGCTTTTCGGAGAGTGAAAGATATGAATAATTTCTGGGTATTGGCAGGCTTTGAATTCAAAAAAATATTCCGGCGAAAGACCTTTCCAGCCGCTATAATCATCTGCCTGGGAATAATGGCGGTGGCAGTGTTCTCCAGCCTCAGCGGCGGCTCCTTCCACCACAGCGTGGGCAATGACATCTCCAAATATGAGGCCATGGAGCTGGACAAGGCGGTCATCCTTACAAACAGGGGCTATATCACCCCTCAGCTTGTGTACAGGGCCATACTCTCCAACCGGGAGATGATATCCGATGAGGAGAATTATTTTGTAAACGAATACGGAAGCCATTTGAAGGAAGACGCCTACATCCGCTACATTTTGCCCTATGAGCCGGTGATAGAACTTTTGAACAAGGTATATGCAGAGGATATGGACTGGCTGTCCATGGATGCCCTGAGCCTCGTATACCTGGGAGAGGACAAGGCTGTGGACAGGCTGGGGCCGGAGCAGGCGGAAAGCTTTGACGCAGACCTGAGAGACTTTGCCCGGGCCATGGTATTTAGAGATAAAGGACTCTCTGGGGCGGAGCGGGAGAAAAACCTGGAGCTTATCGACAGTATAGAAACGCCTCTGTACAGCGATTATTACGGAGGATATGAGGCATATATAATGGGCTCAAAGAGTCTGGCCATTACGGTTTTGTTTATGATACTTCTGCTGCTCTCGCCCCTGTTTTCCAATGAATACGAGGAGAAAACAGACCAGGTGATTTTGTGCACCAAAAACGGCAAGGGCAGCCTGTGCAGAGCCAAGCTGTTCGTGGCCCTTGTTGTCTCCCTGCTGAGTGCAGTTCTGGTAATGGGCCTGAGCTGGTTGGGCTTTCTTATGCTGTATGGTTTTCAGGGAGGAAGGGTGAACATCCAGGTGGTAAATCCGGGATGCAGTTATCCCTTTACTTTGCTGGAAGCCTGCTGCATCCACTTTATTTCGGTGGTCTTTGCCTCAGTGCTTTTTGGGGCTTTAATTGCCTTCATGTCCGCTAGGGTGAAAAGGAGCACGGCTCCGGTGGTGGTAATGGGCACTCTGCTGACTATAATACCCATGTTCATATGGATACCCCTGAAATCGTCAGGCTTTATGTATGAGCTTCTAAAATTCTTCCCGGTAAACTCGGTGACTTTCGACTTTGACAGGAGCTTCATTGAGATATTTGGAGTGTTGTTCACGCCTTATAAATTCATCTGGGCTGTCAGTGCAGTGCTGACCGCGGCCTTTTCCAGTATGGCGGCAGTCAGCTTTAAAGGGCATCAGACGGGCTGAGCGGGACACCAAGGCAGTTTGCAGCCGGGCAGAAGGGGAGCAGGGCCTGCTTTATCGGCCTGGGGCAGATACACCGGCTGCCCCAAAACCGGAGGTCAATATCAAGGAATGTTCAGGGCCAGTTATTCAAAATATTCCCTCAGATAATCTGCGGCAGCTTCGCTCACTTCAAAGGACATGTCCAAGCTGCGGAGCTCAAAACGCACGAGAGAACCGTCATACAGGGTAATGACGGCAACTTCATAAAGCTCTCCGTCATTATCGGTCTGTCCTTGCCTGAGGGTTTCCTCCTGGGCTAAATGGAAAGAACCTATCACTGCCGGGTTATCCGGCAGTGATTTTAATTTCCAGGAGTTCAAATCCAGTGCCGAAGCGAAAGCCTCAATGTCCCTTGTCGCAGTAATGGTCTTGATGATTTCCGCCGTATCTGCGGAGACAACAGTTATTTCCTGAGCCTTTGCAACATCCATGCCGTAAGAGGAGACATCCGCTTCATTATTTGCGTTGCAGGCGCTGAGGAGAAATACCAGGATTATTGACAGTGTCAAGCAGATCCTTTTCATTGGGCATCCTCATCTCCTTTTCACATGATATTTTTCATTCATAATAAGTAGTCTGTATGCCCGGACAACACCGGAAATATACACGCATAAAAAGGCGCCGGCACCGGCCAGAACCATTCCAAGGGCAAGCATGAAGCTGTCCAGGGCATATATTTCGGCGGGCACAATTATCGAACAGAGCAGAAAGCCAGTGGCAATCAGAGCGGCTCCCACAAGGTTCAGAATATGCAAGGACTTCTTTCTATCTGCATAAGCAGTGGCCAATTCCGACTTTACCGCTTTGTCAAAAACCAGGCTTTCTTTCCAAAGCCTGGAATAGGGATCGTCGGCCAGCCTTACGGAAATCAGGAGAATGAGAGCTAGAATGACTACAGCCATGAAAATAATCATGTTTATTTCCGCGTCCCAAAAGGCCAGGGACAGACTGCCGATAGGCCCACAGCGGCGCCGACTTTCATCATCTTCCTTTTGTGGTATGCAAGAAAGCTGTTGGCCGTTTCACGGCTGACATAGAGCCCTCTTTCCTCCGGGCCTATCTCCGGCTTTTCACTATCCTCCTCATTTAGAAGATAGTCCAGGGATACGCTGAACAATTTGCTCATCCGCACAATTTTTTCCGTTTCGGGATAGCCGTTATCCCTCTCCCATTTGCTGACCGCCTGTCTGGAGACATCCAGCTGATAAGCTAACTCCTCCTGTGACATGGCGGCTTCTTTACGCAGTTTTTGTATTTTTTCTCCAAAGGTCATATGGGGGCCTCCTTTCGTTGTCAGCATACGCCTTTTGTCAGCGGCACGCCACCAAAATACGGTTGCAACTGCGCAACGGCAGTTTGCAACCGAAAAAAAGAGGGCTTTATAGCAAATAAAGCCCGTTTGCCTGTGTGTTCAGGTTACCGATATGGGAGTGTACCTCAGGGCGCTCCCATCCATTTATATTATTGTCTTGAAACCGGCGGGGTTCTGGCGGCTCAGAAGAAAGGGGCGGCCCAGGTGGTGGGGACTGCCGGGGACGCTGTCTCTTACGTGCCGGGCCATAGCCTCCCGCTCCGTCACCACCAGGCCCGCCAGACGGTCTATGCCGAAATCCAGCAGCGCCGGGCACAGGGGTACGCTGGGGCCGGTAAGGATGGTATAGGCATCCCGACACAGCTCAAGCAGGTGGGGAAGGCTCTTGTTTATAAGGCTGCTGCCGGTGATGATGACAAGGTCGCATTTGGGCAGGATGTAGTCGCAGGCGGTGTCGGGATAGTCTCCGGGCTTTGGACTGCGCTCCAGGACATATACCGCCTTTGCCTGCTCCCTGAGCCCCCGGGGTCCCCGCATATGGCCAACGATGCCCACAGTCATGCCGGTAAAATCCATGCCGTCCCCATAGTGGCCGTCCTCCGGCAGGGCGGCCCCCAGGACGGAGAGCCGCTCCGGAGTATTGTAAAAGGCATTTACCGCCGCCAGACCGAAGCTGGCCTCCTCCATGTTCCAGCTCATAAGGGCGGCGGATGCAGCCTTCAATGGCAGACCCTGAAACCCGGAGGAAAACATGGGCGCTATGCTGCTGCCGGGGGTGTGCATGGCTATGCCAGTGCCTGACTCCGTGGCTGCCAGGCACCACTGCTCCCCGGAGAGGGCGGAGACCAGTGGCGCCTGGGAATCCAGCCCGGACAGCAGGGCTTCATATATGGAAAAATAACGGCTTTGCATCCAATCCACCTCCAGGTCTTTTACATCCCAGAGTATACAACGCCGGATTCCCCTTGTAAATCCGGGAAATTACTTTAAATTTTTTGTAGAAAATTTATGGAAAATTCATAATTGCACTATAGCAATTTAACACATTGCACAATTAAATAATTTATTCTTGAAATCGCTCCCTGACAATGGTATATTTAGCCCATAATTTAATATCCGATGAAGCTGTCAGGACGCTGGCAGTGGAGGGAACTCTGGAGAATCTCATTTATGAGTGCCGAAGGTGCAAGGTCGGTTGACCGAATCTCTCAGGCTAAAGGACAGAGAAGGGCGGGGGACAATTCTTCCCGCCTGTACCGGAGTTGTTGCCATGCAGCAGCTCTTTTCTTTTTGCCCGGCCTCATGGGGAGAAGAGGACAGGTATTATATCCGGTTTCCTTAAATACTTATAGAAGGTAGCCGTGAATAAAAAGGAGAGGACAATATGCAAGCAATTTTGGATTTCTTTACCGGGCCCCTTAATACGGTGGCATGGCTGTACATCTTCCTGCCCTGCGTCATGATAGGCGGGGCGCTGCTGACTGTGAGAACAGGCTTCATCCAGTTCAGGCGCTTCGGCTACGCAATGAAGAATACCGCCGGAAAAATGTTTAAAAAAGTCGAGGCGGGCCACGGTGCGGTGACGCCCCTTCAGGCCGTGACTACGGCCCTGGCCGCCACGGTGGGCACCGGCAACATAGTGGGTACTTCCCAGGCCATTGCCCTGGGCGGCTACGGAGCCGTGTTCTGGCTGTGGCTGGCGGCACTCATGGGTATGGTGGTGAAATATTCCGAGGTCACCCTGTCTCTCCACTACCGCCAGAGAGACTCCCACGGCGACTGGGTTGGGGGCCCCATGTACTACATAACCAACGGCCTGGGCCCCAAGTGGAAGTGGCTTGCCATTGTATTTGCGGTGTTTGCCGCCTTGGCCTCCTTCGGCATAGGCAACATGAGCCAGGTCAACTCCATCACCGGCTCCATCACCGACGCCATCAATGTGTTCTTCAGCCTCAGTGACGGGGCAAAGGAGACCGTCCACTGGGTACTGGGCATCTCCATGGCCTTGCTGGTGGCAATCATCCTCATCGGCGGCATCAAGCGTATAGGCAGCGTCGCGGAAAAGCTGGTGCCATTTATGAGCATTATCTATATCCTGGTGTGCCTTGTGGTACTTATTTGCCACGCCCAGAACATCCCCGGAGCCTTCGTGAAGATATTCAGCGCCGCCTTTGCCCCCCGGGCCGTCATGGGCGCAGCCTCCGGCATTGCCCTGAAGCAGGCCATAGTCTGGGGCCTTCGCCGCAGCGCCTTCTCCAATGAGGCCGGTCTCGGCTCTGCCGGCATTGCTCACGCCGCTGCAGAGAGCCCCAGCGCTGTGGATCAGGGGCTCTACGGCATCTTCGAGGTCTTTATGGATACCCTAGTGATCTGCTCCCTCACAGCCCTCACAATCATTTGCAGCGGAATCGACATCAGCTTCGGTACAAAGCCCGGCTCCGAGCTCATTATGGCTGCTTTCTCCACTGTATTCGGGGAGAAGTTCTCCGCCCTCTTTGTGGCTGTGGCCCTGATGCTCTTCGCTTTTTCCACCGTTTTGGGCTGGGCCCTCTACGGTACCCGCTGCACCCAGTACCTCTTTGGCAGCAAGAGCATCCGCATTTATCAGGTGATCTTTGCCATTGTCATAGTGGTGGGCTGCGTGTCTCCCATTGACGTGGTATGGGACGTGGCGGACACTTTCAACGGGCTTATGGCAGTGCCCAACTTTGTGGCCATCTTTGCCCTGTCCGGCGTGGTGGCAAAGCTCACCAAGGAGCACTTTGACAATGTGGAGAGCAAGCTGAAAAAATAAAATTTAGGTATTAAATAATGACTTACCGGCAGGCGGGGTTTATCCGCCTGCCGGTTTTGCGCCTATTCGGACTTGAAATGCCTGGAGAGGCCGAGACTCAGCAGTACCAGAGCCGCCGCGGCAAAGACAAGTATCAGCCCGGCATACCAGGCCCAGGGTCCCCAGGGCAGGGCGTTTACGAAAGGAGTGGCCAGAGTATAGTTGTTTATACCGTCATGCCAGCCGTACACCGGAGCCAGGGCGGCATCCATCAGGATGGGCCAAACCCAGAGCCAGAGAGCGGTACAGCCGCAGGCGGCGGAAAAGCGCAGAGTTCGGATGGCCGGCAGATAGCGCAGGCACAGCATGACTCCCCAGGGCAGGGACATAGGGATGAGGCTCACCAGGAGATTGACAAGATAATCTTCTGCCTGGGCTCCGCCACCGGCGGCAGTGGAGAGTATGACAACGAGCACCAAAAGCAGGCTCTCCAGAGAGAAATACAGCAGGAGCAGATTCCTTCCCCAAAAACCCGGGAGCTTCAGCTGACGCAGCACAGGAGGCAGCAGCACAAGGCCCAGACCCAGGAGCACTGCTGCCGCAGCCAGGAGAAACCAGCTGCCGCCGGTATGGATACAGGAGACTAGCAGCAATAAGAGCAGCAGGGCGGTCTCCAGACCGGCATAGAGAGTAAACTTCCTGGAGGCCAGACTTTGGGGCAGGGGCAGCTGCCGGAGAAACACCGGCAGGAAAAACAGACCCAGGCCGAACAGAAGTGCGCAGGCGGTGAGTATAAACCAGCTGCCCCCGGTGTAAAAGCTGCAAACCAGCAGCAAAAGCAGAAGCATCACTGTTTCCACGGCCAGATATATGGACAGCTTGCAGCGGCAGAATTTTTCCGGCAGCAGGGGACTTCTCAGCAGGAAAGGCAGACAGAACAGGCTGAGGCCGAAGAGCACGGCCACACCCGCCAGGCCGAACCAACTGCCGCCCACATACAGGCAGCAGCTGAGAAGCAGCAGCTCCAGGGAGACAGTGAAGCCCGCCAGGCTGAGGAGAGGGGCGCGCTGCTCCCATAGGCTGTTCATGACGCAGAGATTGGGTATCAGAGTCAGGGAGGCGCACAGCAGTACCGAGAACAGCACTATGAAGAACCAGTCCAGCCTGCCTGCGGTGGAGAGATTGACCAGAGCGCAGATAAGTAGTATTCCACCATAAAATATATATTGGCTCAGCCGGGTTCTGCGGCAGAGCTTTATGTAGCGCTCAGCCAGGCGGTGGGAATCCCGCTGACGGGTATCTTCACTGCCGGAGAGCAGTTCATGCTCCGACACCTCCAGCACGGCGCAGATGTTTTGCAGCAGGGTGATGTCCGGGTAGCTCAGCCCGCGCTCCCATTTGGATACGGCGGACTCGGTGACAAAAAGCCGGGAGGCAAATTCCTTTTGGGTCATGCCCAGCTCCCGGCGGCGCTGGAGCACAAACATGCCGAAGGTTTTCTTGTTATCCATTGTAAGGACTCCTTTTGGAGAGAAGTATCAACTTGCAAGTTCATTTTGAGGATATGTCCCCGGATGGAAAAAGTCAATACTTCCCGGCCTCCAGGCGGCTCGACTGTTGGGAAAGTCCAGCAAACTCAAGGCTTTAAAGCTTTATCTACGTTTGTGTCAATATGGGAGTGGGTAAAGGCGTCCAGGGCAGAAAAGTCCATGTAGGGCTTATATACGGCTTCCAGCTGATCGTGGAGTGACTTGGCCTGGGCCAGCAGCAATATAGCCTGAGACATGGCGGGGGCATATTGCTCCGGTATCGAGGTGGGAGAAGGCAGCTCCATACCCTCGGTGTCGAAGGGCTGCTGTCCGGAAACTCCCCAGCTCTCCGGTACAAAGGCCAGGGAACAGCCCGGCAGCAGCAAGGCCGAGAGCCTGGCGGGCTCCAGCGGGTCCGGTGACAAAAGGGCGCTGAGCCTGCGGCTCTCAACCTCTTTGGCAGCCAGTTCCATGAAAGCGGGGACTATGTGCTCCGGAAGAGAATACACGCGGCTGCACATCCGGGCTATGCTCTCCGTCAGGCGCAGCTGCCCCTTGCAGCTGATGGCGCTGAAAAAGCGGCGCCGGCTGCCTGTTCCGGAGGCGGAACTGGGAATAGAGTCCAGAATACGGCCCAGGCGCCGGGTGAGCTGGAGTGCCGTTTCGGCGCTGAACTCGCATGTAGGTGCGGTTTCCCTTATGGCGGCGGCTGCGGACAGATAGCCGTAAGCTTTCCCATACAGCGCCTTGTATTCGCCGCTGAGGGCGGAGATGTGCCGGGCATCCTCGCCGTTCAGAGGCTGACGGCAAAAACGGCCTAGGTTTACATAATCTCCGGTGACTCCAAAAATTCGGGGCTCGGTGACATGGGGGGAGGTGCCGTCGCACCAGGCGGCGTTCAGGGCCGGAACGTATATACCGTCCAGGGAATCCGGGTCTCCGGAGCAGAGAACGTATTCCACATCCAGCCCCCTGCTCTCTGCCGCCGCAGCGATGCGGCGCATGAAGCGGGATTTTCCGTTGCCGGGCCCACCTTTGATTATGTGCAGGAAGCTGTTCTCTCCTGGGGGAAAGCTGCCGTAAAGCGAATAAAAACCGCTGCTGCTGTTGGCGCCGAGAAAATAACTTATGTTCATTGGCCTCTCCATTCCTCTGTCCTATACCGGGAACGGTGCCCGGAATTCAGACTTATTTTAACAAATACAGTATATGCAGAGAGCGGGCGGAACTTTCCCTCAAAGCGGGATAAAGGAGAAAAAAACAAAAAAGAATTTGGCATATTGTACCATGAGAGGTGTCACAGAGGAGAGAATATCGGATAAAGCGCCGGATGTAAAAATCTTGATAAAGCTGCGGATCGGTGTTACAATTAATTCACAGTCCAATATTTCCCGGGGAAGCTGCTGGAATCCGGACAGGAGACCGGCAGTGGAGGGAACTCTGGAGAATCCCGCTACATGCGGGTGCCGAAGGTGCAAGGTCTTTGGACCGAATCTCTCAGGCAAAAGGACAGAGAAAGGAACATCCCCCTTTGGGTAGGTGTTCGGCCTGTCTGCTTCGGAGTGGCCGCTTTTGCGGCAGCTCCGTTTTTTATTATGTATTCAGGCCCGGGGAGGGGCGCTGAAAAAACAGGATCAGAGGAGAAAAAAAGATGGACGTGTTGCTGAGTGTTGTACAGAAGATCAACTTCTATTTGTCGGATTATATACTTATAGTCCTGCTGATAGGTGTGGGACTGCTGTTTTCGGTGAGGACCCGATTTGTACAGGTGCGCTGCTTTGGAGAGGGCATGCGGGCCGTATTCAAAAAATTCAGCATGAGCGGCGGCAAACACCATGGAGGGCTCAGTTCCTTCCAGGCACTGACTACCGCCATTGCAGCCCAGGTGGGTACCGGAAACATTGTGGGAGCCTGCGGAGCCATACTAATCGGCGGCCCGGGGGCCATATTCTGGATGTGGATAATCGCCTTTTTCGGCATGGCCACTATCTATGCCGAGGCTGTTCTGGCTCAGGAGACCCGGGAGATCAGAGCTGACGGCAGCATCGCCGGAGGCCCCGTATACTATATCCGCAAGGCTGTGAAGGGCCCCATGGGGAAATTCCTGGCCGGATTCTTTGCCGCGGCCATAATACTTGCCCTGGGCTTTATGGGCTGCATGGTACAGTCCAATTCAATAGGCGAAACTTGCAGCACAGCATTCGGCATCCACAGCTGGATAGTGGGGCTGATGGTGGCGCTGGTGGCTGTGTTCGTTTTCCTTGGCGGAATACAGCGCATTGCCGGGGTGACGGAGAAGATGGTGCCGGTAATGGCGGCCCTGTATATCCTGGGCGGATTGGTGCTGCTCATATGCCGCATCCGGTATGTGCCTGAGACCTTTGCCATGATATTCAAATATGCCTTTGTACCCAACGCCATTATAGGCGGCAGCATAGGCTATGCCTTGAAAGCCGCCATCAGCCAGGGCGTTAAGCGGGGCCTCTTTTCCAATGAGGCGGGCATGGGCTCCACACCCCACGCCCATGCCATGGCCAAGGTATCCTGTCCCCATGAGCAGGGAGTGGTGGCCATGATAGGCGTGTTTATTGACACCTTTGTGGTGCTGACCATGACTGCCCTTGTAGTTATCTCCACTCTCTATGCCGGCAACGGGCCTCTGGCTGCCGGGACGGCTGAGGGTATTGACAAGGCCAACATGGCCCAGCTGGCGTTCTCCAGCGTATTCGGAGAGACTATAGGCAACGCTTTTGTGGCTGTATGCCTGCTGTTCTTTGCCTTTTCCACCATCCTGAGCTGGAACTTCTTCGGTAAGCTGAACGTGGAATATCTCTTCGGCAAGAAGGGCGTCAAGGTCTACTCCGTCATAGCCATAGGCTTTATTTTTCTGGGCTCCTGCCTGTCCAACGACCTGGTGTGGGAGCTGGCGGATATGTTCAATCAGCTCATGGTCATCCCCAACGCCATTGCCCTGGTGCTGCTGTCCTCACTGGTGGCCAAAGAAGCTGTGAGGAAAAAGTAATCACACTGCCTGGGGCAAGAAAAGACTATTGTGCCGGGCTGGCTTTGCTGCTATAATCTGGGCGAGGTGAAACCAGTGTATAAAAATATTCTTTTCGACTTTGACGGAACCGTGTTCGACACGGTGGAGGGTATAACAAAGTCGGCGCAATACGCATTGAAGAAACAGGGGATAGAGGAAGAGCTGTCTCAGCTGCGCTGCTTTGCCGGGCCGCCATTGGTGGACAAGTTCATGGAGGTCTACGGCTTCGACCGGGAGCGGGCGGAGCAGGCTACCAGGGATTTCAAGGAGCGCTATGTGCCCATAGGCATCCATGAGTGCCGGGTGTTCCCCGGAATAAAGGAGCTGCTGCTGGCGCTCAGAAAGTTGGGGGCCCGGGTGGGGATAGCCACCTCCAAGCCCCAGGTACTGGCAGAACAGCTGCTGGCCCAGGAGGATATGACCGGGCTTTTCCAGGTCATCCGGGGCAGCGGCAGCGACGGCAACAACAGCGCCAAGTGGCAGGTGCTGAAGCAGGCCATGGAGGAGCTGGGGGCAGAACCCGAGGACACGGTGCTGGTGGGGGATACCAAGTACGACGTGGAGGGGGCAAAGCTCTGCGGGGTGCCCTGCATAGGCGTGGCCTACGGCTATGCGGCTCCGGGGGAACTGGAGCAGGCCGGAGCCATAGCCATTGCCGAAAATATGGATGAACTGCTGGAAATATTGAGCAGATAAGAAAGCAAAAAAATCCTGAGACTATGCATGGTCTCAGGATTTTTATTTGGATATGTAAGCTGTGTTTTAATCCCACAAAAATCATGCTTGTTTTCTCAGCGTCTCCAGCCGGGACAGGAACTTTTTCCTGCTGAATACAATGAACCTGTAGCTGATGCCGCTTTTCAATGCGAAGGTGACGGTGGGGAAAACCAGTGCCCGGCCGGTTTTGATGCTTTCAATACTGCTGTAGGGGATTTCCAGACTTCGGTATTTGACTTCCACCTGGAGCTTGTTTGTCCTGTAAAGTGCCCTATCAACGAGGAGATAGATCACACCGCCAAGTACGCCTTCATGGAAGAAGCTTGCAATAAACATATCTTTCATATCTGCCGATCTCCTATCCTATGTATGACGAGGGCAGGGCAAAAGCTCAAATGCTGATTATCACAGTTTCCACTCCGCTGCGCTGGGCGTAGACTATGGTGTTCATGGTGCCGCCGGGTACTCCGGCAAAGCAGGCCAGCAGCAGGGAGGAGGAGTCGACCATATACTTATTGCGCCGCTGCATGCAGCCGGGGCTGTATTCCTCCTGGACAAGATGTCGGCTGTCACAGCGGGAGAGCAGTCCGGCATAGCGCTGTTTCTGCTTCGGGCTCCAGCTGTCGGCCTGAGTGGTGCAGGGGACGGCGGCCTCAAGGCTCACGTCGGGGTGTATCTCCCGCAGGGCCAAAACCGCCTCTGCAAAATACATGTCGCAGCCTATGGCCATGCCGCAGATAAAGTGCCTGTATCCCCGGATATACAGCCTCTCCAGATTTTGTGCCAGCTCGTATTTCAGTTCCAGACAGCGGGGGTCATCCTCCCAGTCCCCCCAGGGCAGACGGCCTGGGCGGTGGCCGGTAAAGCAGCAGCTCTCTTCCCGGGAATACATGCTTTCACCTCCGCAGACAGTGTTTTTATAAAGTTGATTGTAACTTAAAAATTTCCTCTTGTCAAAATAATACTGCGGTGCTATACTCAGGTTGTCTTCAGGGCAGGGTGTGATTCCCGACCGGCGGTAAAGTCCGCAAGCCGAAAGGCATGATCCGGTGCAACTCCGGAACCGACAGTACAGTCTGGATGAGAGAAGATGCAGATATGCTTTTTTGCCGCCTGAGGATATTTGTATCTTCAGGTTTATTTTTTTGTTTTGGAGGAAATGAAACATGAGCAAACAGAGGATCTCAACCCGCAACATGGCAGTGATCGCCATGTTCTCCGCAGTCAGCTTTGTGGCAGTGCTTATAAGCCGCATCATCCCCGATGTGGCAGGCTTTCTCAGCTACGACCCCAAGGATGCCGTCATAGTTATTGCAGGCTTCATCATGGGCCCCATGGCCAGCGTGGCTATCTCCGTTATCGTCTCTTTTATCGAGATGATAACCATCAGCTCCACCGGCCCTTACGGCTTCCTTATGAACGTGGTGTCCACCTGTGCCTTTGCAGTGCCCGCTGCCTGGTTCTATAAGAAAAACCACTCCCAGAAGGGCGCCGTCATCGGCCTGCTTTTCAGCATAGTTGTTCTGGTAATCTGCATGGCCATCTGGAACTATGTGGTCACTCCCTACTACATGGGCGTGGAGAGAAAGATGGTGGCAGACATGATGATGACCGTGTTCGTGCCCTTCAACCTGGCCAAGGGCGGTATAAATGCCGGCCTGGCCCTGCTGCTCTATCGGCCTATCGTGGGCTCCCTGCGTAAGGCGGGACTTGTGGAGGAGAGCTCCAGCAGCCACAAAAAGACCTTCAGCGCAGGCTTTACCCTCTTTGCCGCTGCGGTCATTGTGACCTTTGTACTGCTGCTCCTGGTTCTGCTGGGAGTTCTCTGACAGTCTTCCGCAGCCGCTGTGCGCTGAGAATGAAGTTAAGGGTCTCGGTGATATATATCATGGCGATGTAGGCTGTCAGAGCATACTTTGGCAGAAAGGCCCAGACCAGCAGCAGACCCAGCAGGGAGTCTAAAATGTTTATGCCCATGCACCACACCTGCTGCCCTAAGCCCTTCAGACAACCGTCCACAGTCATGTCGGTATACATGACCGGAACCAAGGGGGCCAACAGGCGGATATAGTGCCCGGCATCATAACTCTTATAGACGGCAACTCCCAGCTGGTCGGCAAAAATGAACATGAACAGACCCACCGCCGAGGAAAACAGCAGGCTGGTGGAAAAGAGCTTCTTTGTGGCCCGGCGTATGGTTCCGGCATCCTGCTGCATCTGGGCCCCGGTGAGCTCCGGCACGATGAGCTCCGCCACCGCCGACATGATACAGGAGGGAAACAATATGATGGGCAGCACCATTCCCTGAATGGTGCCGTAGCCGGACAAGGCCCCGTCCGCCGAATAGCCCGCCGCCTTGAGCCCCTTGGGCACCAGCAGGTGCTGTATGGTGTTCAGGGCGCTGCGGGCATAGGCGGACACCGCCAGGGGCAGGGCTATGCCCAGCATCCTGAAGGTGAGGGCGTTGCCGTTACTGCGCTCCCCATAGTAGTGGCGCCAGTCCAGCAGATAGACCAGAAACATCATTATAAGGCTGAGTATGTCCGCCGCCAGTCGCCCCAGGGTGACGGCGGCGCAGCTTCTTTCTATGTCCGCCGAGGGGGTCAGGTAGAGGCAGAGCGCCACCAGAACTATGCCCGCTACCTGCTCTATCAGGTGGATGAGGGTGGGCTTCCACACCCGCCCGCTGGCGGTGAAGTATCCTGAGATTGAGGAGCACAGGGAGATGCAGGGCATGCTCCAGGCGGACAGGCGCAGACTCATGACTGTGCGGGCATCCCCTATCCAGAGAAAGCCTATGGGCTCGGCCAAAAGCCACAGCACCGCCGAGGCCGCAAACCCGAACAGCGCCCCGTAGCTCAGACACCGGTTCATTGCCGAGCGCACGGCGGCGATGTTCTCCTTGCCAAGCTCCTCCGCTACCAGCCTTGTGGTGGCGAAACGTATGCCGGATATGGCAAAGGTGGCGCCCAGATTTGTCACCGAACACACCAGCTGATAAAGGCCGATGCCCGCTGAACCTATGCGCCCGACCAGCCACACCTGAAAGGCTATGCCTATGCAGCTCATCAGCAGTGATGAACTGGTGAGCAGAGCCGTATTATATACCAGTTTCCTTCTGGAAATCACATGCAAACCTCCCCTCAGGCAAAGTCTAGGCTCGTCAGGGGGCCCAGTTGTCCCGGCAACACAAAATACTTGAAAAAAAACCGGCGGGGTGGTATTCTTTAATTAAGAAAAGACTTTGTTATAGAGGAGGTTTGAAGAATGATAATCACAATAGGAAGAGAACACGGCAGCAATGGCCACGATATTGCCAGGGAACTGGCCCGGCAGCTGGGCTACAAGTGCTACGATAAGGAGATAATCGAGCATGCTGCGGAGCTTTCCGGCTTCAGTAAGGAAATCTTCGACTCCTATGACGAGAAAAAGGTGTCCGCCTACGTGGTACCCAATCCCCATTACATAGGAATGGCAGACGGTTTCAGACTGAATATGCAGGTGGCTTCCGCCAAGTTCGACACTATCCGTACCCTTGCCAAAGAGGGTAATTCCATATTCGTTGGCCGCTGCGCCGACTATGTGCTGAGAAACCGGAAAGACCTGGTGAGGATATTTATCATGGCCGACAAGGACTTCAGAATAAAAACCCTCATGAAGCGCAAGGGCATAGATGCTGCCGAGGCAAAAAAACTCATGCGCCAGGTGGATAAAGACCGCTCCAGCTACTACAAGTATTATACCGACCAGATCTGGGGCGAGGCAGAAAATTACGACTTATGTGTGGACAGCAGCCGTATAGGTATCCAGGGCTCCGTGGACGTGATCCGCGCTTACATGGACGCCGTCAACAAAGGAAATACTTGACAAGCCCCGGCGCCTGTGATATCCTTCCTCCCAATGATAAGGGAGTAGTTACCGCCTTGGCGGAACTCTAGTCAACATTCGGCAGTTTTGCTGCCTGGCTATTGTTATAATTAACGAGACTTATCTGCAAAGTACTTTGCGGATGAGTCTCGTTTTTCACAGCTTTTATCTGGGAGGAGATAGGTTTATGGATATGTTCCTGTGTCTCATGCTGTTTGCAGTAGGTATTGCCCTGGTAGTTAAAGGCGGGGATGCTTTTGTGGATGCGGCCGGCTGGATTGCCAAAGCCATGGATATACCGACTTTCATCATAGGCGCCACCATAGTGAGCCTTGCTACCACTATGCCGGAGATGATAGTCTCAGTAATGGCCGCTGCCGGCGGGAAGGTCGACATGGCTATAGGCAATGCCGTAGGCTCGGTGATAGCCAACACGGGACTCATCATGGCCGTTGCCATGGTGGCCATGAGCATACCTTGCAGCAGGAAAAAATATCTGCCCCAATGCCTGCTGCTGATAGCCGCCTCTGGGGTGCTGCTGATAGGCTGCCGGGAGGGAAGATTATACACTGGGTGGAGCCTGGCGCTTACCGCCGTATTTCTGCTGTTTATGGGGGAAAACCTGCGCAGGGCCAAAACTGAGATGAAAAATGCCCAGGAACGGCAGAGCTGTGACAGGGGAGAGCTGGCCCGCAACATATTGAAATTTGTTGTAGCCGCTGCCGCCATTGTTCTGGGCAGCCGCTTCATGGTGGACAATGGCAGCCGTATCGCCGTGCTGCTGGGAGTCCCGGAGCGGATCGTTGCCCTGACTTTGGTGGCCATTGGCACCTCGCTGCCGGAACTGGTGACTACCCTTACGGCCATAGTGAAAAAGGAATCCGCTCTGTCCATAGGAAATATCATCGGGGCCAATATAATTGACCTGTCATTGATTCTGCCCATATCTTCCCTGGCGGCGGGAGAGCCACTGCCGGTGTCGGTGCAAAGCGTGAACATGGATCTGCCTGCCTGTCTGCTGATAACTCTGATGGCCATGCTGCCGCTTATGCTGTGGCAGAGAGCCTCACGACTACAGGGGGCGGTGCTTCTCGCGGCCTATGGAGTATACCTGGCGGCGGTGATCTGATAAACTTCATAGGTAAAATAGACTATTATAAATTAAAGAAACGTGGAAGCCTTGGCAGGGCCTCCACGTTTTTTGCTTGTACAGGGAACAAGGCGGGACGCAGCGCGTGCATTGCGTGGCTACAGCAAAAAACCTCCAGGGTTTGGAATGACGGCATTGCCGGCCGCTGTACATGGTTTGCTGCATGGTAGCTATTATATGTATTTCTTATTTTTGCATAGAATTGATGGAAAATGTAGGAAATATCGTTCTCCCCAAGCTGGAAAAAGTAGACTTATTCGCTCTTTTGTGCTAAGATAACAAAAAACAGTTTTATTCCCCAATTATAAATTTTTTATAGAAAAAAACGCTTATTTTTTGGTTGCACACTCATAAAAACTGCGAACGATAATTCCTGCTTTTTCGTGCAAAGAGTGCGGAATGCTGTTGAAAATTTCCAGGAAAGAAAAGGCCGGATTGCAACCAAGCGGAGGTGCTGTATGAAAACCAGAAAAATTCTATCATTCACTTTGGCTGTACTTACGGTATTTTCCCTGTGCCTTGGCCCTTTGCCGGCCTATGGGGAAGAAGTGCCCCAGATACAGGGAGATGTGCAGGAGGCAGCTCCGGCAGAAAACATAAGCGGCGATAGCATATCCGACGGGGCGGAGAACTGTATCTGCACGGAAAAATGCGCTCCGGACAAGCCGAACGAGGATTGCCAGGTGTGCTCCGAGGATTGGAACAAGTGCGCCTGCAGCCAGCCTCAGTGCATATGCGGCAGCCTCTGCACTGCCGAAAGCATAAATGCGGATTGCCCGGTGTGCTCGGCTGCCGGGGCGGACCTGAGCAAATGTGCAGGCAGCAGCTCCGGAGCTCAAGAGCCGGAAAACACTCCGGGCCAGGTATGCGCCCAGTTACCGGAATGCGTTGATGGCAGCCATGGGGCGGACTGCCCTCTGTATGTTCCTGAGACGGAGGAAGATAATGCCGATAAAGAGACTGAGCCGCAGCCTTCTGCTCCGGAAAATGAGCCTGCACCGCTGGCAACGGGCACCGGCCTGTCGGCAGACGACCCTATGGAGCTGCCCCTTAAGGCCATGGTTATTATCGGCGGCAGCTATTACGGAGTGTCCAAAAGCTGGTTTGAGCAGGTGAATCCGGATAAGGCCACCATGTATTTTTCTATTACAGTTCCGGACAGCGTGAGCGTAGTGGCTAACGATGCTTTCAGGGACAGCTATTCCAGCGAAAAGACCAGATACGAGGCTGTGACTTACAACGACAATCTGGGAAGATACAATGTGGTAGCCATTGATTTCTCCCAGGCTGTCAGTCTGACAACTATAAAGAGCCAGGCAGCCATGGGATGCAGCCTTACCGGAGTGCTGGATCTGTCCAATACGAAAATAAGCACTATTGAAAAGAGCGCTTTCAGCGGCTGCACCGGGCTTACCGGAGTGGTACTGCCCAATACCCTGCAGGTACTGGGTGAGACAGACGGTTCCTCCGGCTCCGTATTTAACGGCTGCACCGGGCTGCAGTTTGTACGTACTGCCGGCGGAGATCCCGAGGCCATATTCCAGCTCCCCGACGGACTCAGGGTAATAGGAAGGCAGACCTTCAAAAACAGCTTTGCCAAGGGAGCGGACATTAAAATCAAAATCCCCGCTTCAGTGGAGATCATCGGTTCCGAGGCTTTCTACAGCAACAGCGCCTTTTCGCAGATATATATAGAGAGGCAGAGCGGCTATGATGGATACGACAGCGGCGCATTCAAGGCCAAGGCTGCCGGGGATTGCCTGCTTATCTTCCCCGACAGTGCTGCCTATGAGAGCACGGGTTCCTATACCAGAGTTACAAAGACCTATCCCGTCACTCTGGATTTTATAAACAGCTCCGGCACGGTAGAGTCCCAGCTGAAGCTGTACAGACAGAGCATACAATATACCAAGGGGGGAGACGGGTTCTGGTATATCGACAGCGGCTATACGCTCCCGGAGACCAATGAGCAGGGTACGGTGCCGGGATATGACGCAGGCTGGGTAATTTACGGAAGCAGCAGTGTGCTCACCACATCTTCAAAGGTCACCGGCTGGCCGGATGACATACTGAAAGTCACGATAAAAAACAACTCCATTGTGTCAAAGCCGGATGTGGAATTCACGGTGAACGGCGAGCCCGTAGGGAAAACCGGGGGCGTGGAGAAACTGAACGTGACAGTGGACGGGAGCCAACCCGGACGTGTGGGCATAGCGGTCAGCCATCCCCTGGCCACAGAGGAGGCCAGGAAGAGAGGCACCTATGTATATTTCAAATACTGCTGGTGGGACGAAGTGGACAACGGAGCGAACGGCCCCCGCAGCATAGAGCAGCCGAATATCTTTTCTTCGTCGGAAAGTTCCGGCAAACTCAACAGAGAGTTTACCGACTACAATGAAATAGATATCCGCAGTGCCGCGGATGAGCGCACCGACGGAGAGTATTACCTTGTAGAGCTTTACGGCTATTATGTGGAAAACGATGGAAAACCGAAACAGTTTTATAAATCCAACCATAATTTTATAGGTGTTGGACAGGACGGGAATGCCGGTGAGGGCTTCGTTATGGAAGTAAAGGTGAAGGACGAGAGCCCAGTCACCATCCGCCCGGCAGATGTGACCATCTACATGGGAGGAGAGTCAGGGCATAAGGGAGTGATAGACAAGGACGGACAGCTGGTTGCGGCCAACAGTCTGCCGGTTCCGGGCTTTGTTGTGAAGCTGCCCTCCGGCCTTCAGGGAATATCCATGGATAACTTGTCTCTGCAATACGAGCAGGAGGACGGAAGCACTCTCAAATGGGTATTTGAGCCCTATGGGCCGGGAGAGCACAGTATATTCCGTATTGTCCCGGAGAGCGGCACGGACACCAGGCACATACGCATGAAATTTACCAATGCCCAGGGACAGGTAGTTGCTGACGACAGCCTGGACATAAGGGCAGAGATCAACCAGACTCTGACCATGGAAGTCTACGGCGATGGCATAGAGGCGGGTAAGGTCTCTCTGGTATATATAAATAAGAACGATCCGGACGACATCAAAAATGGAGAGAGGTACAAAATCGATGTGGGAGATGCAGATGTCTATGTGCGGGGTACCACCGGCGGAGCGGATTACGGCAGGCTGGGACAGGGACTGCCTCAGGCGGGACGCCCGGGGATTACAGCAGAAGCTGGCACCATATTTACTGTAAACGGCTCTGCGGTAGAGGTGAAGAACACAGATGGCATAGCCCTGCTTTTTGATGATATTATTGAGGTGAACACCGAAGACAAGAGTAATTCTCAGCTGCTGGCGGACAGAGCGGATAAGGAGCTGCAAAGCTCCAGAATACTTGGCAAAGCCGGGTTTAACTATGAATTTAAATATTTGAATCTGGTGGATGTCAACAACGGCAACTGCTGGGTTTCCGCGAGCGAGCCTATTACCGTGTATTGGCCCCTGCCCGAGGGCACTACCAAGGATACGGAATTTGAACTTCTCCACTTCAAGGGCCTGCACAGGGACATGGGAGTAGACCAGGTGGGCGACAATATCATGAGCGAGGAACAGACAGTGGATAATCTGACCGGCTCAATAATAGAGGTAACGGATTCCCATCTGGTGTTCACTGCCGGTCTGGACGGCTTTTCCCCCTTTGCTCTGGCCTGGCCTGCCTCCGCCACAGGCAGCCTCAGCGTGAGCAAGACGGTGAGCGGGAGCGCCGGGGAGACGGACAGAGAGTTCAACTTTACAGTCACACTGAGCGACGACAGTATAGACGGCAGCTATGGAGATATGAGCTTTACAAAAGGCGCTGCCACCTTTAGCCTAAAGCACGGCCAGAGCAAGACCGCCAGCGGCCTGCCGGAGGGCATCACATACGAGGTCACTGAGGCAGAGGCAAATAAGGACGGCTATGTGACAAGCTCCACAGGGGCAAGCGGTACTGTCGTAAGCGGACAGACAGCTGCTGCAGCCTTTACAAACACCAAGAACGGAGGCACGCCGCCCTCATCTACAGGCAGCATTTCCGTTAGCAAAGTTGTCAGCGGCAACGGTGGCAATACCGACAAGTATTTCAGTTTTACCGTGGTTCTGGGGGACAAGACTATAAACGGCTGGTATGACCAGATGAATTTCACCGACGGTGTGGCCACCTTCTCTCTGAAGCATGGTGAAAGCCGGACGGCCGGAAGCCTGCCTGCCGGAACCGCTTACCAGGTATATGAGGCGGAAGCCAACAAGGACAATTACCGCACCACCAGCAAAAATGCAGCCGGAACCATACAGGCGGATACTACTGTACAGGTAAGCTTTACCAACTATAGGGCATATGCTTTCGGAGGCTTTGTCCCACACACGGGGGACGAGAGCAATCTGGGGCTGTGGATGGCCGCAGGCACCGTCAGCCTGCTGGGCATAGGCGGGGCCGCGATGTTCATACTCAGGAGAAAGCGCCGGAAAAAAGGGGAGCAGTGAACGCTCCCCTCGGCGCCGGCATATAAAAGACCGAAATAGAAAATTATAAAAGAAAAAGAAGCGCCAAACGGCGCTTCTCAGACTGTCAAAAAAGCCTCGCAGAGTTTTTTCAACCCAGCGAAAAAATAAATACAATCGTTTTCTGCGGCGGCGTGTACGTCGCAGAAAACACATCTCACGGAGCGAAGTGTCGAATTGTACGCCTCCGGCGTACAACCGAGGCATGGAGCGAAGTGCAAACCCTTTTGTCGAAGAAGGCTTGACCTTCTTCGACAAGCTGA
>CALWWB010000032.1 GCA_944385175.1 uncultured Oscillospiraceae bacterium
CATGCGGTAGAGCATGGAGGCCCAGTCCTGGGCTTCGGTGCCGCCGGCGCCGGCGTGGAAGGTGAGTATGGCGTTGTTGGCATCGTATTCCCCAGTGAGGAGAGTGCTCAGACGGGTGGACTCCGCCTTTTCGGAGAAGGCGGCAAACTCGGCTTTCAGCTCCTCCAGCATGGAGGCGTCATTTTCCTCCAGGGCCATCTCGCACATGACATACATGTCTTCCCAGGCAGAGCACAGCTTCTGATAGTTTTCACATTTGTCCTTGAGATTCTTCAGCCGCTTTTGTACCTTTTGAGAGCGCTCCACATCGTTCCAAAAGCCTTCCCGGGCGCTGGCAGCCTCCAGCTCCTCTATCTCTTTTTGGGCGGCCTCCAGCTTCAGCGCATCCCTCAGCAGCTCAAGAGAGGGCTTTGCGGCGTTGAGCTTGGCCTTATATTCTTCAAATTCCAGCATGGTATCATCCACTTTCCATAATTTCCGTATCCTACATTATACACAAAAATCCAGCGTTTGTAAATCGTTTTTTTTATCTGTAATTTTACCGTGATAAAGTTTTGTTTCCTATTCCAATTTCCAAACTTAGGTGTTATAATAAAATCAACTAATTTTCGCTGCCGCTTAACTCCGGCAGCCTGATCCCCAGCCTATGAATTATGGAGGATAAAGAGAAATGATTTCACACGGCAAAGAGATCAAGGTGTTCACCGGCAACTCTAACCCCGCCCTGGCAGAGAGCATCTGCTCCGAGCTCTTCAGAACTTTGGGCAGTGCAAACGTATCCCAGTTTGCCGACGGAGAGTGTTCCGTCTCCGTGGCCGAGCCGGTCCGAGGCAAAGATGTGTTCATCGTTCAGTCTACCTGCAAGCCTGTAAACGACAACCTGATGGAGCTGTTGATAATGACCGACGCCATGCGCCGGGCCTCTGCCGGCCGCATCACCGCAGTCATACCTTATTTCGGCTACGCCCGTCAGGACAGGAAAGCCAAGAGCCGTGACCCCATTTCCGCCAAGCTGGTGGCAAACCTGATAACCGCCTCCGGGGCGGACCGGGTCCTCACCATGGATCTCCACGCAGCCCAGATACAGGGCTTCTTTGATATCCCTGTGGACAACCTGGTGGGCAGCCAGCTCTTTGTAAAGCACTTTATAAAAATGTTCGGCAAAGCCAATGAAGATGTTATGGTAGTTTCCCCCGATGTGGGCAGCACTGCCCGGGCCCGGGCTTTCTCCATGAAGCTGGGCACCAACATGGCCATTGTGGACAAGCGCCGGGAGAGAGCCAACCAGTCCGAGGTAATGAACATCATCGGCAATGTGGAGGGTAAGACCTGCATACTGCTGGACGACATCGTGGATACCGCCGGTTCCCTCTGTGGTGCCGCCAAGGCCATAAAAGAGCTGGGCGGAGCCAAGAAAGTATACGCCTGTGCCACCCACGGGGTGCTCTCCGGCCCGGCTATCGAACGCATAAACGAAAGCTGCATAGAGGAACTCCTGCTGCTGGACACCATCCCCTATCCTGCCGACAAGCCCAAATACGAAAAGATACGCTACCTGTCCACCGCGGCAGTATTTGCCGAGGCTATCCGCCGTATTTACGAGGAAGTTTCCATTTCAAACCTCTTTGACTGACGCTCCGGCTGCACCAGGGCCGGTATTCCATATCAAGGCCGCGGCTGCGGCATTTCAGGTGAAACACACATGCTCTTAAAAAAAAGCGGCGGGATAAGCTGGCTCATAGTTTTCCTGGGCAATCCCGGCCCACGCTATGAGTTCACCCGCCACAATGCCGGATTTATGGCCGCTGAGGCTATGGCCCGGGAAAAGAACCTAAGTATAAATAAGCTCCGCTTCAAATCCCTCACTGCCTCCTGCACAATAGGGGGTCAGGCCGTCCTGCTTATGAAGCCCCAGACCTTTATGAACCTGTCCGGGGAGGCAGTGCGCCAGGCCGCCGCTTTCTACAAAGTGGCCCCTGAGCACGTGCTCGTCATTTCCGACGAGATCAGCCTGCCCATAGGGAAGCTGCGCATTCGCACCAAGGGCTCCGCAGGGGGGCACAACGGCCTGAAGGACATCATAGCCAAGCTGGGTACCCAGGATTTTCCGCGGATACGGATAGGCGTGGGAGCGCCGCCCCATCCCGACTACGACATGGCCGATTGGGTGCTCTCCACCTTTAAAAATCAGGATGCCGAGGATATGAAAGCTGCGGCTTTGAGGGCGGCCCAGGCGGCTGAGTGCTATATCACCCAGGGTCCGGAGCGGGCGATGAACCTTTTTAATTAGTATTTTACGGCTCTCTCCCCCGCAGCGGGGGAGGCCGGAAGATAAAGTACGAAGGAGGAGACCGCTTATGAAGAAAAACTGTATTGCAATGCTGCTTGCAGGCGGTCAGGGCTCAAGACTTTATGCACTGACTCAGAAAGTGGCAAAACCCAGCGTTCCCTTTGGCGGGAAGTACAGAATAATAGACTTCCCCCTCTCCAATTGCGCCAACTCCGGCATCGACACTGTGGGCGTGTTGACCCAGTATCGTCCCCTTCAGCTCAACAGCTATATCGGCAACGGCCAGCCTTGGGACCTGGACCCGGCCGACGGCGGAGTATATATCCTGCCGCCATACCAGAGCGCCGGTGAAAAGGGCTCCTGGTTCTCCGGCACTGCCAACGCCATCTACCAGAACATCAGCTTTATCGAGACCTATGACCCGGAAAACGTGCTTATCCTCTCCGGTGACCACATCTACAAGATGGACTATTCCGACATGCTCCGGGAGCACCTGGAGAAGGAAGCCGCCTGCACCATATCGGTGCTGCAGGTCTCCATGGAGGAAGCCACCCGCTTCGGCATCATGAACTTGGGGGAGGACGGCTACGTCAACCAGTTTGAGGAAAAGCCCAAGCAGCCCAAGAGTGATCTGGCCTCCATGGGCATATACATATTTAATTGGAAGAAGCTGAGGGAGTACCTCATTGCCGATGAGAATGACCCCAAGTCCTCCAAGGACTTCGGCAAGAACATCATCCCCAATATGCTTGCCGCCGGGGAAAAACTCTGGCCCTACCGTTTCAGAGGCTATTGGAGAGACGTGGGCACCATCACCAGTCTGTGGGACGCCAATATGGATATGCTCTCCCCCGACCTTATAAATCTCTACGATGCTTCCTGGCCTATAAGCTCCAGGAGCCCCATCTGCCCGCCCCACTTTGCCGGGGAGGAGTCGGAGATCATCCACTCCATAGTGACCGAAGGCTGTGAAGTGGATGGGCATGTGGAAAATTCCGTACTGTCCCCCAACGTCATAATCGGCAAGGGCGCCACCGTAAACTACAGTGTGCTCATGCCCGGCGCCGTGGTGGAGAGCGGCGCTATAGTGGAATACGCCATCGTGGGCGAAAATACCGTCGTTCGTTCCGGCGCTCATGTGGGAGCTCCTCCCGACGGCACCGATGCCTGGGGAGTGGCCACCTGCGGGCCGGATATAGAGATCAGGAGCGGGGCGGCCGTGCCTGCCGGCGCCATGATCTACACCGGGGAGGAGGTTTAAGCAATGAAGGATTTCCACGGAATTATCTTTGCCTACAGCGCTGCCCCTGAACTGAGGGAATTGGTGGGAGCACGTACTGCCGCCTCCCTGCCCTTCTGCGGCAGATACAGGCTTATCGACTTTGCCCTGTCCTCCATGCGCAACGCGGAGATACTGGATGTGGGCATCATCATGCAGCGGGATTACCAGTCCCTGCTGGACCATATAGGCAGCGGTAAGGCCTGGGATATGAGCCGCCGCAGCGGCGGCCTGCGCATGCTGCCCCCCTTCGGCCTGCCCGAATACCACACCGGTAACTACACCGGCACCATTGAAGCCCTTAATGCTGTGGCCACCTATATCCGGGATATACCCCAGAAGTATCTGGTGCTGCTGTTGGGCAACATGTGCGCCAATATAGACCTGCTCCAGCCAATGCGCCAGCACCGGCGCTCCGGGGCGGAGATAACCGCAATCTGCGCCGACCATACCCCCGCCGAGAGCCACCACCGCTATGTGCTGGGAGAGGACGGCATGGTAAAACAGATACTCTTTGACCGTACTGACGACGGTGAGGGCCTGCCCTCCCTGGAGGGGTACATCATCAATAAGGATACCCTGCTGAAGATGATGGACGACTGCAAGGCCAGAAATCTCTACAGCTTCCATAAGGATGCCGTGGCGGCCTTCCTGGCCCAGGGCGGCACCATGGATACCTATGTGCACCCGGGCTATGCCGTTGCTATACGTACCGTGGAGGCATATTATAAGGCCAGTATGGATATGCTTAAAACCGAGTACCGCCGCCAGATGTTCCCGGCAGACCGGCCGGTGCGCACCAAGGCCCATGAGGAAGTCAGCACCTACTACGGAGAGAAAGCGATCTCCCGCAACTGCCTGGTTGCGGATAACTGCATGATCGAAGGCAGCATAGAAAACTGCATCATTTTCTCCGGCGCCCGTATAGAGCGGGGAGCAAAGCTTCGCAACTGCATCATCATGCGCGGTGGCATAGTGGGCGAGAACACGGAGCTCAACTGTGTTATTGCAGATAAGTTCTGCTCCTTCTCCTCCGGCACCGTACTTACAGGCAACGCCAAGCTGCCGATGGTGGTGCCAAAGGGCGTCAGTATCTGAACTTTTTTAAGCCCCTATTATTTTGCAGAATTCCCGGTGCGGCAGCTGAGTCTCGCCGCACCGGAATTTTGATATTATACCAAACGGCCGCAGGCTGCCCATGGGCGGCTGGCGGTCAAACATGGAGGAAAGAATTTAATGACCAATCAAATTTCCCGCGACGAAGTACGCAGCGCCATTGAGGATAAGCTCTGCGCACATTTCGGAGTGGCCAGTGAGCTTGCTACCGACGCCCAGATCTTTCAGGCGACGGCAATAGTGATCCGGGAGCTGATGAGCCGCCTGCTCACGGCGAAGAACCCCCAGCACGCCACAAAGGAAGTACATTATATGTCCATGGAATTCCTCATGGGCCGCAGCCTGATGAAGAACGCCTACAACCTGGGAATTTCCCAGGCGGTCATAGGCGCCCTGGAGGATATGGGCCGCAGCGCCGCCGATATCTTCGAGGAGGAGCCGGATGCAGGTCTGGGCAACGGCGGCCTTGGCCGTCTGGCCGCCTGCTATATGGACTCCATCGCTACCGAGGGCCTGGAAGGGACAGGATATTCCATATGCTACGAGCTGGGCATGTTCAAGCAGAAGCTGGTAGACGGCAAGCAGACCGAAGTGGCCGACGATTGGCGCATAAGCGCCGAGAGCTGGCTGGTACCCCACTACGAGGACGCGGTGGAGGTTCGCTTCGGCGGGCAGATAGAGGCCCATTGGGACAGCCTTGGCCATTATCACGCCGAGCACAGAAATTATGACGCCGTCATAGCGGTGCCCAGGGATATGCTCATCGCCGGCTACGGCGGGCGGGAGATAAACAAGCTGCGTCTTTGGGACGCCAAGAGCACCAACTCCCTGGATATGTACCTCTTCTCCGAAGGCAAATACGTAAAGAGCATGGAGCAGCGCACCATGGCCGAGGTCATCACCAAGGTCCTTTACCCTGCTGACGACCACATGGAAGGCAAGTCCCTGCGCTTGAAGCAGCAGTACTTCTTTGTATCTGCCACCGCCCAGGATATAGTGCGCAAGCATATGAAGAAGTGGGGCGATATCCGCAGCTTTGCTCAGCACCACACTATCCAGATAAACGATACCCACCCCACCCTCATCATCCCCGAACTCATGCGTATATTTATGGACGAATACCAGCTGGGTTGGGATGAAGCCTGGGAGATAGTCAAGGGCAGTGTGGCTTACACCAACCACACCGTCATGGCGGAAGCCCTGGAGAAATGGCCTCAGGGTCTGGTACAGCAGCTTCTGCCCCGTCTCTGGGAAATCATGTGTGAGATCAACCGCCGCTGGTGCGATTATCTCATTGGCTGTTTCGGCAGCAACGAGAAGGTTGGGCGCAACATGATAATCAGCGGCGGCCAGGTCCACATGGCAAATATGTGTCTTGCCGCCTGCTACAAGGTCAACGGCGTGTCCCGGCTCCACGGCGAAATACTTAAAAACGACCTGTTCAAAGACATCTGTTCCCTGGATCCCCAGCGTTTTACCCACGTGACCAACGGCATTGACCATCGCCGTTGGCTCAGCCAGATCAACCCCGGGCTCCACGGACTCATTGTGGAACTGCTGGGCGGTGATGATTACCTTCTCAAGCCCGAAGAGCTCATAAAGCTCATGGACTTTGCCGGCGACAGCCAGGTCAGGGAGCAGGTCAACAGGATAAAGAAGGACAATAAGGAGCGCTTTGCCCGTTTCGCCCTGAGAAACGACGGCTTTGTCCTGAATACCGACGCTATTATGGACGTACAGGTCAAGCGCCTTCACGAGTATAAGCGCCAGCTGCTGTGCGCCATGAGCATCGCCAGCCTCCAGATGCAGCTCCACGACAATCCCAATATGGACTTCGTGCCCCGGAGCTTTGTCTTCGGCGCCAAGTCCGCTGCGGGTTATAAGACTGCCAAGCGCATCATAGAGCTGCTGCTGTCCATGGCCGACGATATCAACAACGACCCCGTGTGCAAGGATAAGCTCCAGGTCTACTTTGTGGAGAACTACAGGGTCAGTGCCGCCGAGGCCATCATGCCCGCTGCCCAGGTCTCCGAGCAGATCTCTACCGCCGGTAAAGAGGCCTCCGGCACCGGCTGCATGAAGCTGATGATGAACGGCGCCGTGACCATAGGTACCCTGGACGGAGCCAATGTGGAGATGTACGAGCGGCTGGGAGATGAGAACATGTTCCTCTTCGGACTGCACACCGACGAGATCGCCAACTGGCGCCGCAACGGCTACGACCCGGCGGGTCTGGCCCAGAGAGACGGGGAGATCATGCGTATCATGTCCCGCTTCCGCCAAGGCTTTGCCGATGGCAAGAGCTATTCCGACCTGGTATCCAGCCTCCTCTACGGCGGCGACCAGTATATGCTTATTGCCGACTACAGGGCTTATGCCGGCTGCCAGAAGCGTATGTATGAGCGCATCAAGGATGAAGGCGAGCGGGCCCGCCTGTCCATCGTGAACACCGCCCAGAGCGGCGTGTTCGCCGCCGACCGGGCTATCGCCGAATACGCAAAGGATATATGGAAGATAAAGTAAGGCCTCAGACCAAAAGTATTGATGCCGCCGTGGTTTTCGGCGGCATCAATATGGATATATGGGGCAGGCCGGGGCAGCCACTGATACTCAGGGACTCCAACCCCGGTACCGTCACCCTGCGCCCCGGCGGAGTGGGGAGAAATATAGCCCATGACCTGCGGCTTTTGGGCTTGGAGGTCAGCCTTGTTGCGGCCATAGGCGACGATGTATATGCCGATGCCATCATAAGCAGCTGCCGGGAGCTGGGGATAGATTTGAGCCTTGCCCCGATCTTTCCGGGACGGCGCAGCTCTACCTATCTGTATATCAGCGACGAGAAGGGAGAAATGGAGCTGGCTGTCAGCGATATGGAAATATGCTCGGCGCTGACGCCGGAATATGCGGCCTCCGTACTGCCTAAACTTCGGGCCTCCGCCGTGGTGGTGGATGCAAACCTGCCGGAGGAGACGGTGCACTATATCTGCAGCAACAGCCCTATTCCCGTCTATGCCGACCCGGTTTCCACCGCCAAGTCTGTGAAGCTGCTGCCGGTGCTGCACCGGTTATCGGCAATAAAGCCAAATGCCCTGGAGGCAGAAAAGCTCACGGGGGAAAAGGACACTGAACGGGCTGCCCGGGCTCTGGTGGAAATGGGTGTAAAAAGAGTGTTTGTGAGCCTGGGCGGACAAGGGATGATAGCTGCCGACGAGAAGGAACTGCTGCATTTGCCGGCGCCTTTGGCTCCGGTGGTGAACACCACGGGGGCAGGGGATGCCGCTACTGCGGCAATGGTTTTTTCCGGTATAAAAGGGCTGAGCTTGAAAAAAACGGCGGAACTGGCCCAATGGGCCGGGGCTCTTACCTGCGGCAGCGAGAGCCCCAACACGGAAAAACTCAGGGATGTTTTGGAATTACTGTAAATAAACGGGGGTTAATACAATGGAGACCAGGGGGAGAAGGCTCAGTTTTTCCGGGCTTCTTTTTGCTCTGCTGCTGGCCCTTGAGCTCAGCTTCGTTACGGACATGCTCACCACCAGGGCCGTGAGCAACCTACCGGCCGCAATATTGGCGGCTGTCTTTGCCCTGTCTTTCATTGCCTTTGCTGTATTGGGCCAGCTGAGACACGGGCTGATAAAATGGCTTTTCCTCCTTTTTACTGCCGTGGTGCTGCTGCTGGGCCTGGGCCTGTATCTGGTCTGGTTCAGCACTTTCAAGAACGGAGTTTACCAGGATGCGGACAAAGCGAAGGCCCAGATCTTCTCCGGGAAAAAAGTCATGGCCATCGTACCCCACCAGGACGATGAGATGAATCTGCTGGGGGGAGTGCTGGAGCAGTACGTGAAATACGGCAGCGACGTGTACATCGTCTATGTCTTCAATGGGGACATGAACGGCGACGGGGTACAGCGCATTACCGAGGCCGACACTGCTATGACCGCCATAGGTATCCCGGCTGAAAATCTCATTTTCCTGGGCTATGGGGACCAGATCAACCTGGACGGCACGCCGGTATTCCTCTGCCCGGAGGACGAGGTGCTCACATCTGCCTCCGGTTTCAGCAGTACCTATGGTACGGACAGGCACCCGCCCTTTAATCCCGGGGCGGCATACACCCGGAAAAACCTGTATAACGATATACGCACCGTACTGCTGCGCTATACCCCGGACGTGGTTTTCTGCACAGATGCGGATGAACACATTGACCACCAGACCGTGGCAATGTTTTTTGAGCAGGCCATGGGCGAGGTTTTAAAGGCCCGGCCCGCTTATGAGCCGGTAATATTCCGGGGCTTTGCCTACAGCACTGCCTATGCCGCCACTCCGGATTATTACGCACTTAACGCGCTGTCTACGGTGAAGCCCGGAAACGAGGACTTTATCACCGATGGCGGCAGCAATATTTATAACTGGGATGAACGTGTCCGACTGCCGGTATATCCGGGCATCCTGTCCCGCTCCATATACAGCAGCTCCGGCTATGCCATGGCAGAATGCTATGCTTCCCAAGGGGCGATAAACCATGCCGACGGGATAATAAATTCAGATAAAGTATTCTGGCTCAGGGAGAGCGGCTCCCTCAGCTATGAGGCGGAGTTCTGGGTCAGCTCCGGAGATGCGTCTCTCCTCAACGACTTTATCCTGTCTCAGCATACACATTATCATGAGGACCCGGGATACTCCGACAATACCTGGGTGCCCGAGGCGGATGACAGTGAGAAGCGAGCCATCATAAAATTTGAAGAGCCCACCATTTTAAGCCGCGTAGTGCTCTACGACAATCCATCCATGTCTGACAATGTGCTGGAAGCCGCCGTGCGCCTGGATAACGGTGCTTTCTACCTCAGCGGGCCTCTGGAACCCAACGGCTCCGGTACGGAGATCTGCTTTGACCCGGTGTATGTGGAGGAGCTGGAAGTGGTGCTTATGGAAACCGAAGGCAGCGGCGCCGGCCTTACGGAGATAGAGCTCTATGCCGGCAGCTATGAGCCGCCCTTCAGTTTCATAAAACTCACCAATGCCCAGGGAGATTTCATTTACGACTACTATATCGACCCCAGCGGCCGGGAGGAACTGGGCCTCTATGCCTTCGGATGCAGTGACAACCCCGCAGATTACAAGGTGATATGCATCGGGCAGGATTGCTATGCCTCGCTGGAGGACGGCAAGTTAATAATGAACTGCCCGGAGGGCAAGAGCTGCTACCTGACCTTGATGGATGAGAGCGGGGCGCTCAGCGATACCGTTTATATACGCAACGATACCGCCTGGCCTGCCCAGCTGGCCCAGGCTCTGGAATATCATATGCGTTTTGAATTCAGACAGGGCTCTAACAGCAATACCGCAATAATCATAAACAGAGTAAAGGAGATTGTGGAGAAATGGCAATGAGCAAGTTCAAAGCTTTCCTGCGCCGGAAAAATATAGTCTTTTCTGCCCAGCGCTACGGCATTGAGGCTTTGGGGGCAATGGCCCAGGGCCTGTTTTGTTCCCTGCTGATAGGCACCATAATCAACACTCTGGGCCAACAGCTGGGCCTGCCTTTCCTGCAGGATGTGGGCAGCTTTGCAATGTCTGTCTCCGGGGCGGCAATGGCGGTTGCCATAGGCTATGCTCTGAAGGCCGACCCCATGGTGCTTTTTTCACTGGCAGCTGTGGGCTATGCCGCCAACGCCGAAGGCGGCGCCGGCGGCCCGCTGGCGGTGCTGGTGATTGCCATTGTGGCTGCCGAGTGCGGCAAAGCGGTGAGCAAGGAGACTAAAGTGGATATCCTGGTAACGCCCGGCGTAACCATACTGGTGGGCGTGGCCCTGGCAAAGTGGATAGCCCCCCCCATAGGCACTGCCGCCTATGCCTTCGGCCTGCTTATAGACTCCGCTACAAAACTCCAGCCCTTCTGGATGGGCATAGCCGTTTCGGTGCTTGTGGGCATGGCCCTGACTCTGCCCATATCTTCCGCTGCCATATGTTCGGTTTTGCAGCTTACAGGCCTTGCCGGCGGTGCCGCCGTGGCCGGCTGCTGCGCCCAGATGGTGGGCTTTGCCGTAATGTCCTTTAAAGAAAACCGCTGGGGCGGGTTGGTGAGCCAGGGCTTGGGTACTTCGATGCTGCAAATGCCCAATATCGTCCGCAATCCCCGGATCTGGATTGCTCCTACAGTGGCCTCCGCTATTACCGGACCTATAGCCACATGCCTCTTCGGACTGGAAATGAACGGGACGGCAATCAACTCCGGCATGGGTACCTGCGGACTGTGCGGCCCCATCGGAGTGTGGACAGGCTGGCTGGCGCCCTCCGCCGAGGCGGTGGCCAAGGGGGCTGCTGCGATAAGCCCTTCAGCCATGGACTGGATTGGCCTTGCGCTGGTGGCTGTTGTGCTGCCCGCAGTTCTGACTCCGCTGATAAATCTCCCTCTCCGCCGCTTGGGCTGGGTCAAGGACGGAGATCTGAAGCTGTAAAGCCGACTTTAAATAACTTTTCTCAATATATCGGAGCCCGCCGTGGATATCCCTATCTACGGCGGGCTCTGTTTTTAAATATTGCTAAAAACTGAGTATGTTTTTTTGCTGGAGGGAAACAATGTAAAAAAAGGAGGTATTATATATGAAATTAACCGAAGATTCTATAAAGGAGTTTGAGAACAAGCTATACCTCAATGAGAAATCCAAGGCCACCGTTATGAAATATTCTGCTGCTCTCCACAAGCTGAAAAACTATCTGAAGGAAAATGAAATTACCAAGCAAAGGCTTCTGGAATACAGAGATATACTCCTGCAAAAAAACAGGGTACAGACAGTAAACGGTATATTATCCGCAATAAACGCATATCTGGACTTTGCAGGGCAGCCAGGGATGCATATAAAGCTTTTAAAGGTGCAGCGCCAGGCTTTTATGGATGAGACCCGGGAGCTGAGAGAGGACGAATATCGAAGGCTGCTCAACGTGGCACAGGCACGCCCGGACAAAAGGCTTTATCACATCATGCTTACCCTCTGCGGCACCGGCATACGCATAAGTGAGCTTCCCTTTGTAACAGCAGAAGCCATTGACAAAGGACGTGCCGAAATCCGCTTGAAAGGAAAAACACGCACGGTACTGCTCCCCAGAGAACTGCGCAGCCGTTTAAAAAAATATTGTATCCGTCAGGGGATAAGCAGCGGCTGTATTTTCCGTACCCGCAGCGGCAAGCCTGTGGACCGCTCAAACATCTGCCACGAAATGAAGCGGCTGAGCGCTGCTGCCGGCGTAGACGAGAAAAAAATATTCCCTCATAATTTCCGCCATCTCTTTGCCCGGATTTTTTTCTCAGTAGAGAAAAATCTGGCCCATCTTGCGGACGTACTGGGCCACAGCAGTATTGAAACTACAAGAATATATGTGGCTGTAAGTGCCGCTGCCCATGAAAAAACGCTCAGCAGAATGCACCTGGTAATATAAAAATACCACAGAATATTTCTTCTGTGGTAAAACGAAGGCCCAATGCCAATAAATATAAAGTTTATTAAAAGATTCTACATAATTATATTGCATTGCGGCCGACTTTGCAATAGGGAAAACCTGTTTTTTTATATGAAAATTAAGCCTGAGGCGCACTTTTTTTGCCGCAGGCCTATAAAACTGGGATTTTTTTCAATTTATTTGCCATGATGTAGCTCGTCTCACCCTTCTCCGGCCAAACAATCATCCGGATGAAACGGAGAGATACCACAGAAGAAATATTCTGTGGTAATCCGTCCGATGCCTAAAAAAGTCGGAAGGGGAAACAGGAGAATGAAGCAGATTTTAAAACGCAAATTTCTTGCACTTCTGCTGGCAAGTGTCATGCTTTTGTCTGCGTTGCCCATGGCAGGCATGGCGGCAGACGATACGCCGGCCGGAGTGGACTGCCTTTGCTCTGAGGATTGTACGGCAGCCATGCATCAGGAAGGCTGTCCTTTTTATTCCGGTAGTCAGAGCAGCGCCCCCAAGGCCGCTGACAACCTGAACGCAGCCGGGACTCCCAGTGAAACCGAGCAGCTCAAGGAAACCGAGCAGTCCAAGGAAACTCAGCAGACTCAGGAGACTGAGCAGCCCAAGGAGACCGAACAGTCCCAGGAGACCGAACAGTCTCAGGAGACTGAACAGCCCGAGGAGACCGAGCAGTCCCAGGAGACCGAGCAGACTCAGGAGCCTGAGCAGACTCAGGAGACTGAGCAGCCCGAGGAGCCTGAGCAGCCCGAGGAGACCGAGCAGACTCAGGAGACTGAGCAGCCCGAGGAGACTGAGCAGCCCGAGGAGACCGAGCAGCCCAAAGAGCCTGAGGCAAGCGAAAACGTCAAGGCTTTTCTTGAGGCAGTAATGGCTATCGTTCTCCCTGAGGAGATAAACGACGAAAACCGTGAGGAGCTCAGCAAGGCCGTGACCGCTGCTCAGGAGGCACATCTGGAACTGAGCGCCGAAGATCTGGAGAGGGAGGATGTAAAGGCGGCCCTGCAGCTGTTGGATGAGGCCGTAAAGGCCCTCAGCAGCATTTCCACTCTGGATGAGCCGGCCCCGGTGGCCAAGATAGGGGACAAGGAATACGCCGCCCTGGATGAGGCTGTAGCCGCTGCCGGCGACGGTGCGGTCATAGAACTGCTGGCCGACTGCGAGACCGAAGGCCTGAACCTGTCAAAGAACCTGACAATAAGCGGCGGATATACCGTTACCTTTACAAAGTACGGCATAGCCCTCTGGGGCAAGGCCCTAACTTTTGAGGGATGCAATGTGGTCATGCGCGGCATAGGCTCCACTCCCTACGTCGCCGAGTGGAATTGGATGGCCGTTTGCGCCAGCAAGGACGCCTCTCTCACCTTAAATAACGCCTCCATGACCATGAACGGCACTGGAGCCGGAGACGCCCACGCTATTTATTTCTGCTCTAATAACAAATTGAACCTGAACGGTTCCAGCCTGACGATCTGCAACTATGCCCAGGATGCCCTGGAGTGGGACGGCGGCGACGGCGGATATAACATAAATATCGTCAATTCCACCTTCACCTCCGACCATAACCGTTCCGGTATTGCCGGCACCTTTTATGCTACCATAGACGGCAGCTACGTCAATGTTGTCAACAGCACCGGCAACGGCTCCAACGGCTCTCACTTTGTTATCAAAAATAACTCCACTGTGGACTTCAGCGGCAACGGCAGCCACGGCCTCTCCGCCGTCAGCCTGTGCGTGGAAAATTCCACCATTACGGCCAACAACAACGGCGGCAACGGAATACATGTGACCCAGGGCTACACCCAGAAAGCGTCCAAGGTCTACATCTCCGGCAATGCCTGCTCCATCAGCAGCCAGTGGACTATCCCAGGCGCCCTGCACCTGCAGGGAGAATCCAGTATGGACGCTTCTTCCCTGCTCAGCATTGAGAACAACCGGGGCTCCGGCATATATCTCAAGTCCGGCAGCTTCACCGCAGAGGCAGGCGCCGACATCACTGTGACCCAGAACTCCGCCGAGATCCTCAAATATGGCGGCGGCGTAAATTCCCACGGCAATATGTCCCTGCCGAAGGGGACTGTGCTCTATAACAACCACGCTGCTCTGGCCGGTGACGATATCTATGTGGAAGATGGCGGCAGCATCAGCTTCGGCCCTGTAGGCAGCGGCTGGACTCTGGACGATTGCAGCCACGCCATAGACGGCTGGTATGACGACAGCGCCAATGTCACCGAGAGTGACAGCACTACATATAATCGCTGGAACGCCCATGACAGCGCAAAGGAACACATCGTTCTCTCCGCTGCCGGCAGCTACACCGGAGTGACAGCCCTCAAGGCCGCCCACGGCATACTGCCTCCCGCAGAGCCCCTGCCCTGGCCCGACTCCCCGGAGAACGTCTCCCGCTCCAAAACGGCCACCAATCTGGATGAAAACTTCGAGTCCATTGTGACTTTGGGTCTGCCTGCCGCAGAGCAGCAGCTGGTCAGCGACGTGGTCTTCGTGCTGGACAAGTCCACCAGCGCCCAGGTAGAGAACCAGGTGCTGGATATGCTCTCTCAGCTCAATGAGCAGATAAAGGGCAGCAGCGCCGCCGTAAAGGTGGGCGTGGTGATCTTCAACAAGGAGGCCAACAATGTCCTTGGATTGACGGAGCTCAACGACGCCAATCTTTCAACTATCGAGAGGGCCATTCAGACCAAGATCAGCAGCGGCACCAACACCCATGCCGGACTTCTGGCAGGCAAGGCCATGCTGGACGCCGACAGCTCCGTGGACGCCAGCCGCAAGTACCTCATTTTTGTCAGCGACGGCATAAGCTATATCTTTGACGCGGAAGCCAACTCCATCAACTCCCAACAGATGACCACCGGAGAATATGCCATCATGGCAGGTCCTGACTGCTGGGGAATCCGCCATTACCAGGAGGGAGCCCATAGTTACGTCCCTGAAGACTTCGGCAGCTATCTTGGTACCGTGGGCCGGGATCTGAGTATGGTACAGCAGTACATCCAGCCCTATGCCAACACCTCTTCCAATCAGGAGCTGCACATCCCCAGAGAGGACGGCACCGCCTATCCCAGCTGCGTGGATGTGGCCCTGTATAAGACCGCAATTGCATATCAGTCGGCCATTTCTTCCGGTTACAACTGCTTTGCCGTCACTGCCGATACCGGCTCCGGAGCCGGCAATCCCTGGGGCCCGGCTTTCATGGGATATCTGGCTCAGGGCAAGACTGTTAGCTTTGAAGATATCCAGAACGACATACTCTATCTCCTCTCCGCAGGTTCCACCGTGGAGGACTACATAGGCAGCGGCAAGGACAACAAGGGCAAGGACTACAATATGGACTTTGTCAATGATATCTCCCGTCTCACTCTCACCGTAGACGGCAAGGAACTGGACAAAGTCGAGATAGAAGACAACAAGTACGGCTTCGGCCCTCTGGGCGGCGGAAAATACCGCTTTGTCCTGGAGTACTTCCCCGACAGTACGGAAGGCGCCGATGACGAGCACTTCGTCTGGTACATCAATGAGTCAATAAAGATAACCGAGCCGGTGCAGCTGAGCTATGTGGTGAAGCTCAGCAATCCCCAGACCACCGAGGGGACCTACGGCGAATATGACGCCAACGGCAGCCAAGGCAAGACTGCCCTCTATACAAATAATTCCGCCACCCTCTACCCGGTGGACAGCAACAACAATAAGGGTGCTCCTCAGATATTCCCCAAGCCCACTGTATCCTATGAGGTAAAGGGCGAGCCTCTGCCCTGGCCGGAGTCCCCGGAGAATATCTCCCGCTCCAAGACAGCCACCAACCTGGACGCAAACTTTGAGTCCACCGTGACTTTGGGTCTGCCTGCCGCAGAGCAGCAGCTGGTCAGTGACGTGGTCTTCGTGCTGGATAAGTCCACCAGCGCCCAGGTGGAGAGCCAGGTGCTGGATATGCTCTCTCAGCTCAATGAGCAGATAAAGGGCAGCAGCGCCGCCGTAAAGGTGGGCGTGGTAATCTTCAACAAGCAGGCCAACAATGTATTGGAACTGAGGGAGCTCAACGACGCCAATCTCCCGGCCATTGAAAATGCCATCAAGACTGAAATAAGCAGCGGCACCAACACCCATGCCGGACTTCTGGCAGGCAAGGCCATGCTAGACGCCGACAGCTCCGTGGATGCCGGACGCAAATACCTCATCTTTGTCAGCGACGGCATAAGCTACATGTACAATTCTGAACCCACCGTAACTGCCTGGAGCTTTAAGGCAGACGGTTGGAAGAACTGGGCGGGACCGGAAAACTGGAATTCCAAGTACGGCAGCAATAACCCTCCGGCAGACTGGGCCACCTGGCTGGCAGATATCAAAGCCAAGGTAGAAGCTCAGGGCACGACCTACGAGTACCCCTACGGCAGCACCCCTGGCCAGTCCACACCTCAGGACGAGAACTGGAACACCGCCTATGCCACCTCCGTGGATAAGGCCCTATACATGAGCTATCAGGAATATGTCAGCGCCGTCAGTGCCGGCTATAACTGCTACGCCGTAGACGCCACAAGTAGCAACGACGGAAGCAATCAGTGGGGCCACTCTTTCATGAACTATCTGGCCCAGGATCAAACTGTGAGCTTTGAGGGCATAAAGAACGACATCCTCTATCTCCTCTCCGCAGGTTCTACCGTGGAGGACTACATAGGCAGCGGCAAGGACAACAAGGGCAAGGACTACAATATGGACTTTGTCAATGATATCTCCCGTCTCACTCTCACCGTAGACGGCAAGGAACTGGACAAAGTCGAGATAGAAGACAACAAGTACGGCTTCGGCCCTCTGGGCGGCGGAAAATACCGCTTTGTCCTGGAGTACTTCCCCGACAGTACGGAAGGCGCCGATGACGAGCACTTCGTCTGGTACATCAATGAGTCAATAAAGATAACCGAGCCGGTGCAGCTGAGCTATGTGGTGAAGCTCAGCAATCCCCAGACCACCGAGGGGACCTACGGCGAATATGACGCCAACGGCAGCCAAGGCAAGACTGCCCTCTATACAAATAATTCCGCCACCCTCTACCCGGTGGACAGCAACAACAATAAGGGTGCTCCTCAGATATTCCCCAAGCCCACCGTATCTTATACCGTGGCTCCGGCCCTTATCAGTGTCAGTGTGACCAAGGTCTGGAACGATCAGAATGACAGCGACGGCCTGCGACCTGACAGCCTAAAAGTCAGTCTCTATGCGAACGATGTGGATACCGGAATGTTCATTGTTCTCAATGAGGGGAACAAGTGGCAGGGCAGCTTTGACTCTTTGCCTGCGGCGGAAAACGGGGAAATCATTAATTACAAGGTGTACGAGGAAACGGTCAGCGGCTATACCGCCCAGGCGGGTATCTCCGAAACCGATGACGGCTTTGCCGTGACGCTCACCAATACCCACACCGTGGAGACTGTATCTATCCCTGTGCAGAAAATCTGGCAGGACAACAACAACCTCAATGGCCGTCGCCCTCATAGCGTTACAATTTACCTTTATGCCAACGGAGACTATACCGGGGAGACTCTTGTGCTCCGCAGCCGGGACAACTGGGCGGGAAGTTTTGATAATTTGCCCAAATATATCAATGGTCAGCTCATTGAGTACACCGTGCGGGAAAAATCCATGTATTACTACAATGGCAAAGTAAGTGCAAACCCCAACGGCGGCTTTACAGTAACCAACTACTACACCACTACCCCCGGCACCGGTGACAGCAGCAATATCTGGATATGGCTCATAGTCTGTGCATGCAGTTTGGCAGCTGGCACAGCAGCATTTGAAATCCTCCGCAGACGGAAAAACCGGAACTGAATCTGCAAGACGCCTTAGATGATTGATTCTACGAGCCGATAAAACACCAAATAACGCCCCTTGGCAGCTTTTGCATTCAAGGGGCGCAGCTGTAGATTACGTCAGAAAATGCCTGCTTTTACTGAGAGGGGGAGCCTATGGGAAAAGCCCGTGATATACAGGGACAACGTTTTGGCGCTTTGACGGCCATTCAGAGCACGGAGAGCAACAAAAACGGATACCGGATCTGGCTCTGTCGCTGCGACTGCGGGGGAGAGGTCGCGGTGGATAGCAGGAGTCTGAAGCGAGGCAGTATAAAAAATTGCGGCTGTGTTCCAAAGGGAAATGCCCGCAACGGCAACCGGGCAGAAGACCTCAGCGGCCAGCGCTTCGGCCGGCTCTCTGTCCTCTGCAGAACGGAAAACAGAAAAGGCCGTACCTGTTGGCTGTGCCGTTGCGACTGCGGCCGCACCTGCTCTATTACAGCTCACGAACTCAAAGCAGGCAAAGTCAAAAGTTGCGGCTGTATAAGGAGATTGAATGAAAAAGGAATTGCAGATATTTCCGGCAAAAAGTTTGGTATATTGACGGCAATATATCCCCTTAGCCGCAGAGACAGCAAAGGCTCTGTGTATTGGCATTGCCACTGCGCCTGCGGCAGCGAAGCCGATGTTACTGAGGATGATCTGGTAAGCGGCAACAACCGCAGCTGCGGCTGTTTAAAGAGGCAAGCTCAGCAGGATTTACAGAATAGGCTGCATCATATCGATGGTACATGTGTTGAGCTGCTGGAAAACAGAAAGTACCGCAGTGATAATACCAGCGGCTTCCGTGGTGTGTTTTGTCAGAAAAATGGACACTTCAGGGTCAGCATAGGTTTCAAGGGACAGCGCTTCAATATTGGCACCTATGACAGCTTCGAGAAGGCGGTAGAGGCAAGGCTGGAGGCAGAGGAAAAAATCCATAACGGTTTTGTGAGAGCGTATTACCGCTGGCAGGAAATATGCTCCACTCAAGCTGCCGGGGAATGCAGCATGCTGCTTTTTCGCGTAGAGAAGAAAAACGGAGAGCTGACGGTAATTACCAATATGGAGCTTTAATGGCAGGCAGGATCGGCATACAGCATACAGCACTATCAGCGCCTGCGTCTATGACAGTAAACAGGGAGCGCCGCCAAAGGATAATTTGAGAAAAGTAAAAAGAGTTCGGAGATTTTTCTCCGAACTCTTTTTACTTGTATGAAGCTTTTCAGTCGGTCACATAGGGCAGGAGAGCGATCTGACGGGCTCTCTTTATAGCCTCGGTGAGCTCACGCTGATGCATGGCGCAGACGCCGGTAGTACGGCGAGGCAGGATCTTGCTGCGCTCGGACATGTAGCGGCGAAGCTTGGCGGTGTCCTTATAGTCGATAAAGGTGGCCTTATCAACGCAGAACTGGCAAACTTTTTTCCGTTTGCGATTCTTGGGGTTGTTCTTATCGAAAGCCAAAGCTGTATCCTCCTATCAAATATTTTTGTTGCGGCTTAGAAGGGCAGCTCGCCGTCGCCGTCATCCAGCTCCGCAAAGGGGCTTGCAGAGGGGGCGGAGGAAGCGGGGGCGCTGTAGGAGCGGCTCTCACCGCTGCTGTAGCTGCTGCCATAATTGCCGCCGTAGTTGCCGCTGTCACCGCTGTCGCGGCGGCGGCTCTCGCCGAAATAGACATTGTCAACAACGACCTCGGCGCTGCGGCGCTTGCCGCCTTCCCGGTCGGTCCAATCCCTTATCTGCAGGCGGCCTGAAACTACGGCCATGCTGCCTTTCTGGAAATATTTGCTGACAAATTCGGCTGTCTGACGCCAGGCAACGCAGTCAATAAAATCGGTCTGCTTTTCACCGCCGTCGCGGCTGCCATAGTCGCGATCCACGGCCAGGGTGAAGCTTGCCACCGGCGTCTGGGACTGGGTGTATCTGAGCTCCGGGTCACGGGTCAGCCGTCCCATAATGGTGATGTGGTTAAGCATACCTACGCTCCTTACTCTGCACGCAGGGTTATCAGGCGACGCAGGATGCCGTCAGTGATACCGAGAATACGGTCCAGCTCGGCGGGGAACTCGGGAGCGCTGGTGAACTTCATCAGCACATAGTAGCCCTCGGAAATGTAGTTGATCTCGTAAGCCAGTTTGCGCTTACCCATCTCCTCCATCTCGTCAAGAGTACCATTTGCTTCCACAAGTGCCTTGAACTTCTCAACAACAGCTGCGGTCTGCTCCTCAGTGAAGTTGGGGTTGATGATGTACATTACTTCGTACTTTTCGCTTGCTTTTGCCATGGTTGCACCTCCTTTTGGTCTATTGGCCCCCGCTCAGGCGGGAGCAAGGATTGCCCATCCCGTGGACAGGCTATATTATTATAGCGGTTTTCCCAGGATTGTCAAGGCTTTTCGCCTGAATAAAAGTAAAAAATTCTGAGAACGGATTTTGATTGCCGCTCTCAGAAAAACACTCAGCACTCCATCTGCTTACCCAGAAAGCAGGCAGCCATCTGTGCCAGCTTGTACTCCAGTTCGCTGCCGTCGCTGCTCTTGCCCTCGGAGATAAACAGGACGCAGCCCATAAGATCACCCTCGGATATAACCGGTACAGCCACCGACACGTGATATTTGTCGTTGAGCTGGGACACCGGCAGCAGATTACCTCCGGAATTAAGACGGTAAGGACTGCGCGCCTCCATAAGCTCCGACAGCTGTTGGCTGACGGGCTTTTCCAAAAGCTCCCGCCGGGCACTGCCGGATACGGCGATGAGACTGTCCCTGTCGCATACGGCAGCCTGAGCGTCGGTAGTTTTGCGCAGACTGTCACATATCTGGGCGGCAAAATCTCCCAGTTCCCCTATGGGGGAATACTTCTTGAATATCAGCTCGCCGTCCTTGTCGGTGAATATCTCCAGGGGGTCGCCCTCCCGGATACGCATGGTGCGGCGAATTTCTTTTGGTATGACCACCCGGCCAAGATCGTCTATCCTGCGAACGATTCCTGTTGCTTTCATAAACCTTTCTCTCCTTGCTTTGCGTTTGCACTGCTATTGTTTGCAGGAATTGGGAAATTATGCGATTTGCTTTTTTAAGCAAGCTGTCTGGACATTTCTCAGAATTTTACAGTTTAAGCTCTTTTTGATGCATATTTGCCTAATTTACAGGAGTATCCTACCCAAAAAATTTACTGCGTCAATTTATTTTATAAATTGACGCAGCATTTTCTTCGCTGTAAAATATTATAAAACAGGTAATTTGAAAAGTTGACAGAAACTTTCACAGAAGGAGCATGTTGCAGCAATGGAAAAACCAAATCTTGAGGATTTTCAGGAGCTGCATCACAATCAGCAGGAGTACTGCCGTGAGTCCGGCCCCCTCAAGAGTAAAGCCCGCACCTTTCCCAAAGCTCTGCTCAACGGTCTGGAGTTGGTTGCGGCGGCACTGGCTGCCTTGGTGATGACCGGGTCTATGCTCAGCTTCTACGTAAGCTCCTCCCCCCTGTCCATAACGGGCAGCAGTATGGAAATCCGTGTGGATGTGCACAATCTTCCGGAGGATGCGGAGCTTTGCTATGTCCTGTCTCCAATCCAGGAGCCGGGTAAGGTCTTGGAGGAGGGGCCGCTCCACGAGGGCCTTCAGGATCTGAGCTTCCAGGGTCTGGATGAGGAGACTCAATATATCCTCAACTACTATTTGGACGGAGAGCTGGAAGATGATTTCCGCTTTGTTACCGGGCCGGAAGATGATCTGTCTCCGGGATTGGAAACCCTGCCCTCTGCCTCTCCCAGCCCTCAGGCCACGGTCTCGCCCACACCCAGCCCTTCGCCGTCACCTTCTCCCTCACCCTCGCCCAGTCCTTCACCCTCCCCGAGCCCGACTCCCGCTCCCACAGCGCCGCCTTATATTCCGCCTGAGCCTGAGCCCACCGCTGTCCCTGAGCCCACGCCACAGGTGGGTGCGCCCCAAGTCTCCGCCTCCGCTCAGACTGCGGGTAATGAGCTTTTGGGTTATATATTCCATGAGTTATATACTTTTGAAAATATTCCTTCCGAGAACAACAGCGTCACGCTGACCAGGGTGACTGATGAGTCCAGCACGGAAGTGCCCCCGGAGAACTTCGAAGCGGCATATGACCCCGGAACTGGAGTTCTGACCATCCGATATGCCGGCGACATCGTTTCCCCGTATTCCCCGGCCGAGACCAAGGTGAGCGTGACTACCGAGACCGGCGTGACGCTGGAAACCAGTCAACTGCTCCAGGCTCCTGTGCTGGAAAACGACGTCTCGATAGATGTAAGTCAGATAGAAGGGGGCATCATCCAGTACACGGTCTCCGGTCATTATTCCCAGCCCAGCTTCGGCTCCGTCAGTATCACTATAGAACTGGATCCCGATTGTGATGGTGCCGCTCAGGATGGAGATGTATCTGCATTGTATCCACAGTCAATCACGCTCACTGATCCCAATCCCGACTTCAGTCATACATTTACCGTAAGCGGCATGGCTGAGGGAAGCGCCTACGACGTGCTTGCTGCCGAGGCTCTTGTATCTCTCCGTTGGGATGTCGACGAAACTGGATATTCATTTGATTC
>CALWWB010000033.1 GCA_944385175.1 uncultured Oscillospiraceae bacterium
TGACATACCCGTGGCGGAGGAGGCGGCTGTGACTGCCCAGGCCCTGGGCAACGAGGTGGTAAAGCTGTATGACGTGGGCGTCTCAGGCGTGCACCGGCTGCTCCACAATCTGGAACCTATAATGAGCGCCCGCTGCATTATTGCCGTTGCCGGCATGGAGGGAGCCCTTCCCTCGGTCATCGGCGGCCTTGCCGACGCCCCGGTGATAGCCGTTCCTACCAGCGTGGGCTACGGAGCCTCTCTGGGCGGTATCGCCGCTCTGCTGAGCATGCTCAATACCTGTGCCAGCGGTGTGTCGGTTGTAAACATAGACAACGGCTTCGGTGCCGGTTATCTTGCAAATATCATAAACCACCTGAGCCGCAAGCCATGACACTGGAACTATTTTTCAAGGAAAATCCCCGGGCTGCCCTGGCCTTTTCAGGCGGTACGGACTCCGCCCTGCTGCTGTGGGCCGCCCTCCGGGCAGGGGCTGACGTACAGCCTTATTTTGTAAAGACAGAGTTTCAGCCCGCCTTTGAGTTGGAGGATGCCCGGCGCCTGTGCCGGGAGCTGGGAAGGGAGCTTCGGCTCATTGAGCTTTCCCAACTCTCATGCCCTGAGATTGCCTCTAACCCGCCGGAACGCTGCTATTACTGCAAGCGCCGCATGTTCACCGCCCTGAAGGAGGCTGCCGCCTCGGATTCCTATCTCCTGGTAATTGACGGCACCAACGCCTCCGACAGCATTGAAGACAGGCCGGGCATGCGGGCAATAAGGGAGCTGGGCGTCCGCTCCCCTCTCAGGGAGGCGGGGATCACGAAGGCCCGGGTCCGTCTGTTGTCCCGGGAGGCCGGGCTCTTCACCTGGGACAAGCCCTCCTATGCCTGCCTTGCCACCCGCATCCCCACCGGCAGTCCCATCCTGGCAGGCGATCTTGAGCGGGCAGAGCGTGGGGAGCGTCTGCTGTCCTCCCTGGGTTACAGGAACTTTCGCCTTCGCATCAGGCCCTGGGGCGCCCTGCTGCAATTTGACATTGCCCAGCTGGACAGGGCAAACCGGGAGCAGGACGCGCTCCGCCTCCTGCTGGCGGAGGATTTTCCACGGATATGTATAGACCCGACAGGCCGGGAAGGAGACTGAGATGAAAACACTGTATTTTGACTTGTCCATGGGGGCAGCCGGAGATATGCTCTCCGCTTCCCTGTTTCAGCTCACAGGCAACAGCGATGAGATATTGCGGAAGATCAATTCCCTGCCCCTGCCCGGCATCGAGGCAGTACTGGAGCAGCGGGAAAAATGCGGTATCCAGGGTCTCCACTACAAGGTACTTATCCACGGCCGGGAGGAGGGGGAGCACTCTCATGAGTACAGCCCTGGGCACCACGGCCACAGCAGTTTGGGTGACATTGAGGCCCTTATAAGCTCCTGCTCCTTGCCGGAGCCCGTGCTGCATGACGCTCTGGAGGTATACCGGCTCCTGGCCCGGGCCGAGAGCTCCGTACACGGGGTGCCTGTGGAGCAGATACATTTTCATGAGGTGGGCAGCATAGACGCTGTAGTTGACATAATCACAGTATGTCTGTTGATGCATGAACTCTCCCCCGAATATGTCTGTGCCTCCCCTGTCCATGTGGGCAGCGGCACTGTGCGCTGTGCCCACGGTATTCTTCCTGTCCCCGCCCCTGCCACGGCGGAGCTGCTGAAAGGTATACCCTGCTATTCCGGAGACATCTCCGGCGAGCTGTGTACCCCCACGGGGGCAGCCCTGCTTAAATATTTTGTAAAAGACTTTGGCCCAATGCCCGAACTGCGCACAGAGCGCATAGGCTGCGGTATGGGCAGCAAGGATTTTCCAAGAGCCAACTGTCTGCGCGCTCTCCTGGGCGAGACCGGCGATCAGGCAGTGGAGCTCTGCTGCAACGTGGACGATATGAGCGGCGAGGCCGTGGGCTTTGCCCTGGAGCATTTTATGGCCCAGGGGGCTCTGGACGCATGGTGGGAGAGCCTGGGCATGAAAAAAAGCCGTCCCGGCCTGCGTCTAACTGTGCTCTGCCGTTCCGAGGACAGGGACAGGATGCTCTCCCTCATATTCAGATACACCAGCACCATCGGCGTAAGGGAGACGATATGCCGCCGGTACATCCTCCGCCGGGAAAAAAGCAGTGTGCAGACTCCCTGGGGGCCGGTCATGGTGAAGCGCTCCCTGGGCTACGGTACTGAGAAAGCAAAGCCCGAATACGAAGAGCTCAGGCAGTTGGCTCTGGAGGCCGGCATCTCTCTGGACGAAGCCCGGGCTGTGGTGGATAAGTTAACATAACCTTGCAATCAACATAAAACCCACCTCAGAGCAGTGAAGCTCTGAGGTGGGTTTTATATCTGTTTACAAGTCTCAATTTTCGGCCAACCGGGCAATGCGGCCTATTATATCGCCGTTTATCTCCCCGCTGATTGCCCTGTTGTAATTGCACACCATGACCCCCACACAGAGATACATCAATGCCTCCGCCTCTCTCCTGCCCAGCTCCTCGCCGCATGCCTCCTGGAGGCAGCGGCTCATGGTATCGTGCCAATCCTCAAATTCCCGTCGGACCATGCCGCCTATCTCCTGGTCGTAATATCCAAGTACAAAGGTCTGGCTGGCAGCAACGGGGCGCAGCTCCCCCTCTTTACCCTCCGCCACATACTGCATGAAGGCATTCAGGTATTCCAGGTTGGACTCAAAATTGTCCCGCCGGTTCTCTCTGAACCACTTTTGGCAGTGGCTGCTCATGAAATCCTGAGTGTATTTGATATAGGTATAGATTATCTCATTTTTGTTGGCGAAATAATTCAGCAGCTTCGGGTGGCTCATCCCTGCTTCGGTTGCAATATCCCGCAGGGAGATCTTGTCTATAGGCTTTTTCCCTATACAGCGCTGGAACGCCATAAGTATATCCAGACGCACGGCCTCTCTGTCTACAATTTTCGGCATGGCACTCTCCTCGGTTGCTTGGTCAGCTTCTGTGTTACACTTACCTGTGTCATTATATTAGCATGCCCCCGACAAAAATGGAAGCACAAGCAGGCCGTTAATATAACAAAAAGCGCCGAAATTTCGTTAATTCGGCGCTTTTTACTCTATCACACGCTTCTGAATTCCGACAGTCCTCTGTCGTCTGTATAGTTCACCAGTCTGCCGTGAGTATGCAGATAGACCAAATGGGCCAGGGTCTCCCCGGTGGCATACCACTTCTGGCTAATGGGAAAATCCTCCCAGCTCTTGGCCCTGATAGACCAGCTCATATGGGCCGCTGCCTCATAGGCGCACATGTGGTCGCCTGCCGCCACCACCCGTTCGGCTTCCCTGAGCCGGGCCTCATGATGGCGCAGCAGCTCCTGTACCCTGCTCCGGAAGCTCTTTCCTCCGGTGCCCCGGTGCCCGGGCAATGCCATATCCACCTCAAAATGGGATATTTTTTCCAGGCTGCCAAGATAATCCTCCAGCATGTCCTTCCCCTCTATGTAGGTTATATTGGGGGAAATGTCAAAGAGCACATGATCTCCGGTGAGCATCAGCTTATCCTTTGGCTCATAGAGGCAGAAGTGCCCGGGCGTATGGCCTGGAGTGAGGATGCAGCGCAACGCGTATCCTCCGTAGTTGAGGATATCTCCCTCTTCCAGCATCACTGGCCGGAAATCCCCCGGCACGCCTTTCCGGTCGCTCATGAATTCCCGCAGTTCCTCCGGTACTCCGTCCTTACAGCTGTTGGCTACCTGCTTTTCCCATGGGGCAGCGCAGTAGAATTCATAATCAAGCCGGCTTATGAACAGCCGGCATCCCATCTCCTGAAGCGCATTGGCATTCCCTATATGGTCAAAGTGGGCATGGGTGAAAAACACGTCTGTGTTTTCCGGCTTGAGCTCCAGTTCCGCCATTCCGTCTTTAAGATCCTTCAGACATTGGGGAGTATTGAACCCCGAGTCCACCAACAGGTCACGGCCGCCTTTGCTTCCCTTGATCACATAACAGTTCAGCCAGCCCAGAGGGCTCTTTTTAAAATTAATGCGAAATGTGTACAAATTGTCTGCCAGTTTCCGAATCATGCTCAGCCTCTTTCATAATCCATATCCTAATTAAATTCAAAATGTTGTCACTTAATCATTTGGCATATATCCTGCCCACAAGATAGTTGGACAGGCGCCGGGGCAAGAGCTTTGCCGCCATTGCGGCGCACTTGTAGGAAAAGCCAAGAGCGCACAGAGGACGGCTGTTTTTCTGCATGGCCTTAGCGGCCACATAGGCGCCGGCCCGCTCCGGGCTCATGCCGTTTCTCTCGTCTCTTTCCATAACCGCAACAGAGCGCTCTATCCTGCCGGAATATACTTCATCCCCCACAGCCGACTTTTTTCTGGCCTGGGTAAAGCCTGTGGATATATCCCCGGGCATCACCGCACATACGCTGATGCCGAAGGGCCTCACCTCGTTCTGCAGGGCCAGCACATAGGCGTTTATTGCAGCCTTGCTCACCGAGTACCACAACTGAAAAGGTATGGGCAATATGGCGGCAATGGAACTCATGCAGACTATCCTCCCGCTGCCCTGGGCACGCATGGCAGGCAGCACCGCCCTGGTAGCCCTGTCCATGCCGAAGAGGTTTAATTCCAGCTGGGCGTGGGAATCTGCCGGCTCCGTGAGTTCCGCCGCACCGGAAATGCCGAATCCGGCGTTATTTACCAGGATGTCTACCCTGCCCTCCCGGCGCAGCACTTCATCAACGGCGGCCTTCACCTGCTCCTCGTCGGTCATATCTGCGCTTATATGTATGACCCCTTCCGCCGGATGCTCGTGGCGGGAAAATTCATAAACACGGCAGCCCGCCCGGCTCAAAGCCGCAGCGGTACAGCGGCCTATGCCTCCGCTGCCCCCGGTAACTACGGCAACTTTGCTCATTGCGCATACCTCTTAATTCATATTTCTCTAAAATATTACACCCTTTCCCCTTCCTGCGTCAAGGCGCAGAAATAACCTATTGACTACAGTTGCCTTTTTCATACATGATAAGATAGTGGTTTTTGTCCTCAGACCCGGCTGCATCCGGCATGCGCTCCCCAACATATCCTTGGCATACAGCAGGGCGGCCGAAGCCTTCAGCCCCGCCGCCCCAAAATTATTTTTTACCTGTCCTGCCGGAAATCTTCTCATGCCATGTCAGGCAGAGAGGCGGCCACGGCAGACTGGCCCACTCTTCTGAAATATTCGTCGGGCAGCGCCAGGCGTATATTGCCGGAGAGCTCCGGATATTCATCCGCCAGCACCTTCTCGCAGGTGGAGATTATGAGATCTCCGCCCTTGCCGGACATTACCCGTCCCAACAGCAGCACATTGCGGCACTGGTACAGGCTGTAGTAATAGGCCAGGGTGTGGGCCAGATAGCAGCCTATGCTGCGGTAGACTGCCGCGGCCCTGGGGTCGTCGGCCTCCATAAGCTTCTGCACGGCTTTCAGCTTCTCTGCCGGGGACAAACTCCCCTCCAGATTTATCCCGGCAGCCGGTGCAAGTTTTATGACTGCATCCTGGGAGAAGTACTTCACGCCGCAGCCGATATCATGGCTCCACTCGTCTTCCATAGCCGCAGGATTGGCATCCACAGGAGCAAAGGCCAGCTCATTGAGCCACCCGGTGATGCGTCCCTGCTCGTCCACATAGCCCACAGCCTCGCTGGTGCCCATGGCTATGCCCAGCACGCTGTTGTCCTTCAGACTCATGGCTCCTGCCAGTGCGGTCACGTCTCCGTCGTTCACCACGCAGAAGGGGATATCACCGAAAGTATCTGTAATGGCCCGGATATAAATGTCCTTCACCTTGCTGTCATAGAGTTCTTTGGGCACCTTCAAGAACAGTGAGGCAGACATGGTACGGTCGTTTATGTATATCCCGGCGGAGGACACGCCCACGGCATCCACCCGGGGCATATGCTGGGCGGCGGATTTCAGGGCAGAGACTATGCCCTCATAGTGGTAATCCGGGTCAGCGGTAGTCTTGGGGTACCACACCACCTCCTCGGAATACACGGCCTCGCCGTCTATAACGGCGGAGACTTTCCGGTCGCTTCCGCCGGCATCAAAGCCTATACGGCAGCCGCTGAGGTGGCCGCCTATGGCCTTGGGATTATCCTTGTTCTCCGGCAGCTTGTCCGTAAATATCACTTCAAAGGGCCGTTCGAAAATTCCGGCCATAAAGTCCCAGTCGAATTCCCGGCTGCCTCCGGCAGCATAGGCTTCCTTCAGGTGCCGGTATATACCCTCGTCACCCCGGACGTATATCCTGAAGCCGCCCTTCATCCACAGAAGGGTCTTCACCAGACGGTCGATGTAATAGCAGTCCGCCTCATGTAGTTTGTCGCTTCCGTGAATATAGGTTTCCACTGCGGCCACTTCACCGTTGGCCCGCTCCACGGCTATACCTATCGGCTGCTTAGCGTCTTTGAGAAAAGCTCTGTTGAACTGGTAAAGGGGAATGAATCCCTGATCCAGTTCCGGGAAATTGCGAACATCAATCTCAATTCCAAGGTGTTCCATGAACTGCGCCCTCCGTAATTATGTTATTGATAATAAGATTTTACTGTTTTGTAGAGCCTACTATTTTTTCGTTCATAGAAAAAATTGAAAAAATAACTGAATTCTATGAAAAATCAATCTTTTCTTTGCTATAGTATCACAGTCAGTCAGGCTTGTCATCATACTTTTCAGCTTTTTACAAGTAAAATCCTTCGCTTACTATTTTTTTGCTCTAAATTGCAGCATATGAAAAATGCGAAGCCAGATTTTGGCCCCGCAACATTTTTATTATATATCATAAAAGTTATCTTAGTCAATAATACTTATGTCTTTTCTGGGTTTTATACAATCGCAGGGTTCGAAATTCATATAATCTGCCTCTTGGAAAATCTCTTTCACCGTGCTATATTATAACCAGAAAGGGTGATACCCGATGTACAAGTAAATGAAGCCGTGTAAGTTTGAGTACACGGTTCAATCTGTAGAAAGAGAGGTAACCAAGATGTTAGATATTAAGAATTCACAGAAATGACCCTTGATTCTGAAGCAGGTGAGAGCGCTGAAGGATCAAGGGTCATTTCGTTTATAGAGGCTGTTTTTCTTATTAGCCTTTCTTCCTCCGGGAAAGTTCCGGCCACAGACCGCTCCCTGTTTCCATTGAATTACATGTTTTACCGCTGCGCCCTGATGGGGCGCTTTTTTGCTGCTCTTTGCCCCGCAGCAAATCAGGGACGGGGAAAAGTCCCAGTCCCTGATTTGTAACTTATACCTGATTACATCTCCAGGCCGAAGCGGCGGTAGGCCTCCGGCATCTCTTCGTCGCTGAGTTCTCTGGCCATTACCTGTCCGTCCACAAATTCCTTGTACAGGTGTCCGTCCAGGGTGAAACGGCCCTGGGCCGTCTTCATGGAGAACATCTCCTGATGGATGAAGGGGGAATCCGGGTGTTTCTCACAGTAGAAGGTGGGGGCAATATAGTCCACCGGCAGCTGGGGCTCCTCGGTAAAAGAGTAAAACTGCCGCCACTGTCCGTGGTGCTTGTCCATGAGTACCCAGCCCAAAAACTCATCCTTCTCCAACCTGTAGCACTCGTCGAACTGGGGCTGCTCCAGTCCTTCCTCCAGGCGCACCGGATAGCGGGGGCAGACCTCACCTATACCCACGTCGCAGAGCCAGACCCCGTCGGTGGCCTCCACCTTCATTACCCGGTGGCGGCGCATGGGTATGCTGCTCTCCCCTCTCAGGTAGCGGGCGGCGTATTCGGTAACTTTGTATCCCAGCTGCTCCAGCAGCCAGGCAAAGAGGCCGTTGAGCTCAAAGCAGAACCCGCCCTTCCCCCGGTTCACCACCTTTTCGTACAGGTCGTCTATCTCCAAGGACAGGGGGATGCCCCTGAGGATGTCCAGGTTCTCATAGGGCACGGTGGTGCAGTGGGCAAACTGCAGCTCTTTTAGCAGTTTGGAGTCCGGCACTATCTCCTCCGGCATCTCCAGGCCGATGCGCTGAAAGTATTTTTTTATTTTCTCCATTTGGCAGATATATCCTCCAAGATTTCCATTACTGTGAGCAGCTGCTGAGCCGTCACCCTGGGGCTGGGCCGGTGCTCCCTGGCGCAGTCCAGGAAGTGTTTCAGCTCGTTGTAGTACCAGCCGCAGGGGGGCACGTTAATCCCCGTAGACACCATGACCTCGTCCCTGGTATCGAATACCCGGGGTTCAGAACCGAACTGATATGCAGTGAGGGTATTGCCGTCGTTTATCAGCATACCGTTTTCAAAGTACACTCTCCAGCGGGCGGTCCAGGGGATGTCGGCATTGAACCAGGCGGCTTCGGCGGCCACATGGAGCTTGCCGTAGTCGTAGTTAATGCGTATCTGCTCCGGGTAGTTCTTGTCCTCACCCTGGCAGGAAGTGATGCTGTAGCCCTCCGGCTTTCCGAAGACGGAGACTATCACGTCCAGGTCGTGGATATGCAGGTCGTAGGGCAGCAGGCCGGACTTGTTCACGTCGAAGAGCCAGCCGTCCTGCGCCCAGCGGGGGCAGGCGGACAGGCGCTCAAAGCAGGCATCCAGAGGCTTGCCGTAGACTCCGCTCTCCACCGTCCGGCGCAGTATCTCCACTTCCTTGGTGAACTGGAGCACCTGGGCAATGTAGAGCATACAGCCCTGCTTCTCCGCCTTCTCCAGCATCTCCTTTGCGTCCTTCAGGCTCAGGGCAATGGGTTTTTCGCAGATGGTGTCCTTGCCGCAGCCCAGGCTCTCCATCACCATATCGTGGTGCAGGTAGGTAGGGGTGCAGATATCCACGATATCTATATCGCAGTTTTCCACCATCTCCCGAATAGTGGGATAGCAGGGCAGGCCCCACTGCTCCGCAGTTTCCCTTGCCCGCTTTGAGCTTCCGCAGACCGCCGCCACCCGGCAGCCCTCTATCTCTTTATAGTTGGCGTAATGGACGCTGCCCATGCCTCCCACGCCCACAAGGCCGATATTCATTGTCTTCATACCGGCATCCTCAGAACTCAAAGCCCTGGGCTTTCAGGTAGGCGGCGGAGTCCATGACGGCCCGGTTTATCTCCTCCAGGTCCTTTGGGCCGCTCTGGGTGAACTCTATCTCAATGGAGTAGGGGCTGAGATTGTCCGCCTCGTCCATCATCTTGAATATCTCCGGGAACTCTACGTAGCCCTTGCCCAGAGCAGGGAAGTTCCACTCCTGGCGTCCGCCGGCCTTCTCCTTCAGGTGGACATAGCCCACCTTGTCCAGGCAGCCCGCCAGATCCTTGGGCACGTCTACATCCCCGTAGAATATGGCGTTGGCAGTGTCATAGTTTATGAGCACCCGGGGAGAACCCACCAGCTGGCAGATGTCCTTCAATATGGCCCCGGTGCCGTGGTCCCCATGTATCTCCAGTACCAGCTTCATGTCGTACTTTTCCAGATAGGGTACAAGTCCCTTGATGTGCTCCGCCACCACCTCATTGGAAGCCACGGCCTTGTCCTCCAAGTGGGCCTCCCCTATGGAGGAGACAATATACTCGCAGCCGAAGAAATGGGCCAGGCGGATGTTGCTTACAAAGTCCCCTATGCGACCGGTGTCCATCAGGTTTGTGTGGCCGCTCATGGCAAAGGGTATGAGGCCGTTTTCCTCCAGCAGGTCCTGGACCTCCAGGGCCCGCTTGAAGCTCTGATCCGGGAACACATGCTCGGTCCAGCCCTTGGTGGCGGTGAGCTCGATATACTTAAATCCCGCTGCTTTTATTCCCGCCACGGCCTCCTCGATGGAGTAGCCGTGGTAGCAGTTGGAGTTTACGGCAATGATACGTTTTTTCACCGTACTTCCCCCTTAGATTATGAAGTTGTCCAGATAACGCTTGGACAGGCAAATGGACTTTAGGATGTCCTCCGAGCAGCTTTCAAAGGCCTTGTCCTCCACCTCGATAACGGCGCATCCGTCAAAGCGGATGTCGTTGAGGGCGGAGATAAAGGCGCCCCAGTCCACATCCCCCAGGCCGGGTATCTTGGGGGACATGTAGTCCAGAGGATAGGCCAGCACACCGCATTCCGCCAGCTTCTCGGGATAGAGCTTGATGTCCTTGAAATGTATGTGGAAAATGCGGTCCTTGAATTCGTATACGGTCTTGATGTAGTCCAGGCCCTGCCACACATAGTGGCTGGGGTCGAAGTTCAAGCCGAAGTTGGGAGAGGGGATGATCTCAAAGAGCTTGCGGTATATGGCCGGGGTGCACATGAGGTTCTGTCCGCCGGGCCACTGGTCGGCGCCGAAGAGCATGGGGCAGTTCTCGATGGCCACCTTTACGCCGCAGTCCTCCGCCAGGGCGATGATGTCCGGCCAGATCTCCTTAAAGAGCTCAATGTTCTCCTCCAGGTTCTTGTGCTGGTCCCGACCTATAAAAGTGGTGACCATGCCCACCCCCAGCTTCTGGGAAGCTTTAATAAGAGCCTTCAGATGGGCAATGGCGGCAGCGCGCTTCTCCAAATCCGGGTCCATGGTGTTGGGGTAGAAGGCCAGAGAGGAGATGCTCATGCCCTTGCCCGCTACATAGTCATTGACATACTTAGCATACTCGTCGTCGGCGCATACTCTCTCGGCATCGATATGGGACACGCCGGCATAGCGGCGCTCCGCCTTGCCTGCGGGCCAGCAGGCCACTTCCAGGCATTTAAAGCCCATATCGGCGGCAGTGTCTACCGCTTCTTCAAAGCTCCAGCCGTCAAGTATGGCGGTGAGCAGACCAAACTTCATCATTTCAAGACGCTCCCTTCTTTATTTGTTGGCTTCTATCTCCACAGTCCTGCCGGTCTGGGAGGACTCTATGGAGGCAAACACCGCTCTCATGGCGTAGAGGGCAGACTCCCCGGATATCTCCGGCGGAGTGTTGTTTTTCAGGCAGTTCACCCACAGGTCAATGACACCGGACTTGGTCTGGTTGTCGTTGGTCTGGATCTGCTCCACGTCGTAGACCTGTTCTTCACCGTCGGCCAGCTTCACCACAATAGAGTGGGCCGGGTCGTCATAGATGCGCATGATGCCCTTGGTGCCGTAGAGCACGGTGGAGTTGTCCTCGGCGCCGTAGTAGGTCCAGCTGGCGGTCATGGTGCCGAAGGTTCCGCCGGACATCTCATAGATACACACGGCGTTGTCGTCCACACCAATGAGCTCCCCATCCTCGCCCCGCTTGTCCAGGGTCACCAGTCTTGCAGTTGTGCGCACCACCCGCTCCCCGGTGAGGAACTGGATAAGGTCGGTCTTATGTACGCCCAGATCCGCCATGGCCCCCATGGCGGCCTTTTTCTTGTCGAAGAACCACACGTTCTTCCCCGGGTTTATGGCCCAGGTCTCCGGCCCGCCGTGGCCGAAGGTGGTGCGGAAGGTGATTATTTTCCCTATGAGTCCCTGGTCTATCAGGCGCTTGGCCTCCACGTGGGCCTTGGCCAGGCGCTGGTTGTGGCCTATCATCAGGAACTTGCCGTTTTTCTTTGCGCACTCCACCATTGCCTCACAGTCGGCCAGGTTTGTAGCCATGGGCTTTTCGCACAGCACATGCTTGCCCGCCTCAAGGGCTTTTATGGTAAGCTCCGCGTGGGCGTAATTTGCAGCGCAGATGCTCACGGCGTCTATACTCTCGTCAGCCAGAAGCTCCTCGGCGGTGTCGTACACCTTGCCGCCGTACTTCTCCGCCTGCTCCTCGGCTCTCTTTCGGCTGGGGTTATAGAAGGCCGCCAGCTCCACATCGGGGTTTTCCGCATACTCGGGAATGTGCCGCACCTGGGCTATCTTGCCGCAGCCCAGTATACCTATCTTTATCATTTTACTGTTCCTCCCTCGCTCAGGCGCTCTCCTTCTTCTGCAGCAGCACGGCAAAGATGATTATCAGGCCCTTCACCGCATCGCAGAGGAAGGTGGGCACGCCCACAGTATTCAGTATATTGTTCATTACACCGATGATGAGCATGCCAAGGAAGGCCCCCACCAGGCTGCCCCGGCCGCCGGACATGGAGGTGCCGCCCACAATAACTGCGGCAATGGCGTCCATCTCATAGCCGTTGCCGGCGTTGGCAAAGTCCATGGAGCCTATACGGGCAATGTATATCACTGCCGCTATGGCGCACATCACGCCGCCCAGGGCGTAGATGCGCCGCTTCACGTTATTCACATTGATACCGGAGAGCTTTGCCGCCCGCTCGTTGGAGCCGATGGCTATGGTCTGGCGGCCGAAGGCGGTGCGGGTGAAGATGATGTGCATTATCACCACGATGACCACCCAGTAGAGTATGGGCAGCACCACCTGGCCCCCCACCTTGGCGGAGGCGATGAGCTTGAAGTCTGCGGGTATCTCGGGATTGAACTGCTTGGTGAGCTGCTGGGTCACGGAGCGGAAGACCTTCATGGTGCCCAGGGTGGCGATGAAGGGGGGCAGCTTGCCGTAGGATATGAGCGCACCGTTTATCTCGCCGAAGAAGTAGCCTACAATAAGTATCAGGATAACCGCTATAATATAAGCCACCGGGCCGGTGAGGCCAATGGAAGCCAGCAGGCCCGTGGGGGCTATCAGATACATGAGTATTGCGCCCAGAGCGCAGAGCATGGAGCCCACGGACAGATCGATGCCGCCGCTGATTATTATAAAGCACATGCCCAGAGCTATCACGCCCTGATAGGCGTTGTTGCGCAGGATGTTCAGCCAGGCCATGCCCATCTTGCCGAACATGCCGCCGAAGGAGCCGGCGTTTACCCACATCACCACGCACTGGATCAGTACCATCACCACCAGGGCAAATATGGTGGAGAACAGGGCGTTATGGGACCATTTATCCTTGAACCAGCCCAGGGCCCCCCGATTGTTTTCAAGCCTTGTCTTTTCCATTTTCACACACACTCTCTTTCCTTCTGTTTGCCGCCTGTTGCCAGATACATAATATAGTGTTCATTCATATCCTCGCCGCTGACCTCTCCCACCTGGCGGCCGTGGAAAAGCACCAGGCTTCTGTCGCATACCCTCATAATCTCCTGTGCTTCAGAGGACAGGACGATGATAGCCACCCCTTCGGAGGCCAGGTGCCGGATAATGGTATATATCTCCTCTTTCGCTCCCACGTCCACGCCCTGGGTAGGATTGTCCAGCACCAGGACTTTGGGCTTGGATATCAGCCACTTTGCCAGCACCACCTTTTGCTGGTTGCCGCCGGACAGGCTGGTTATTCGATCGTTTTTATCTCCCATCTTTATGCGCAGGCTCTCTACCTGCTCCATAAAGAGCTTCTCCTGCCTGTCAAAATCGATGAAGCCCTTACGGCAGATTTTTGGCAGATGCACGATGGAGCCGTTGTCCAGAATGGACATGTCTTTCAGTATGGCATTTTCCTTGCGGTTTCTGGGCAGGTAGGCAAGTCCGGCCTCCAGGGCCTGGTGGGTGTTGCGCATATGTATCTCCTTGCCGCCCAGGATTATCTTTCCGGAATATCTCCCGCCGTTCATGGCGCCGAACACCGTCTGGAACAGCTCGCTGCGCCCGTCCCCCAGAAGGCCGGTTATACCCAGCACCTCCCCCTGGCGCACGCTCAGGGATATGTCGTGGAAGAAATGCCCGTCGCCCAGAGCTTCCAGGCGCAGCATCTCCTCCCCGTATTGGCAGCTCTGGGAATTGGTCTCGCTCTGGACTTCGTGGCCCACCATGTAGGCGGCCAGCTGCTTCTGATTGGTTTCCGACACCTTGCCGGAAGCAACCATACTGCCGTCTCTCAGCACCGTGTATCTGTCGCAGATCTCCATGACCTCGCCCAGCTTGTGGGAGATGAAGATAATGCCCACACCCTGCTCCTTCAAAACACGCATCATGGCAAAGACCCGCTGGATCTCCGGCTCGGTGAGGGAGGTGGTGGGCTCGTCCATAATGATAATGGAGGCATCCTGCATCAGTGCCCGGCAGATCTCCACTATCTGCTTATAGGAGGCATCCAGCTCCCGCACCATGGTACAGGGGTCCAGCTCGATGTTCATCCTCCGGAAAAGCTCCCTTGTTTTTTCCTCCATGAGCTTTGCATCCAGAAACAGTTTTTTCCTGGGCAGATGAGTGAGGAACATGTTTTCATATATGGTCAGGTCGTTTATCAGGTTCAGCTCCTGATGGATGAAGCCTATGCCCGCATCCAGGGAGTCCACCGGGGAATTGAACTCCTTCTGCTGGCCGTCAAGGCTTATGGTGCCTTTGTCGGCCGGGAGGACTCCGCCCAGGATATTCATCAGTGTGGACTTACCGGCGCCGTTTTCCCCCAGCAGGGCGCATATCTCGCCGGTATCCAGGCTGAAGCTCACATCCTGAAGGACATCGTTGGCGCCAAAGGACTTATAGATATTTTCCATTTTCAGGTTCAAGCTATCACTTCCGTTTTCTTTTGGTATGTGTGTGGCCGTTCCGCTTTTCTTCAAAAAACTGCCGAAGGAGCCCTGGCACTTTTTTAAAGAAAAAGTTTGAGCCCCTCTATTGAAAGTGGGCTATGGCTACAAAGCCATAGCCCACTTGAGGATACGTCTTGGTTGGTTATCAGTAAACGGTGTTCTCGGGATCCAAGAACTCTGCCACGTTGTCGGCGGAGACGATGGTGGTGGGGATGACAACGATGGGCTCGGCCTCGCCGCCGTTGAGCAGGTCAATAGCGGTCTTGATGGCGTCCTGAACCATGGAGGGGCTGTACAGAGCGCTGCACAGGCCCAGGTCGGCATACTGCTCGTCAGCGATCATGCGGAAATACTCCTGGCATCCGCCGCCGCCGGTAATGGCCTTGATGTCGGTACGGCCGGCCTCGGTGATGGCCTGGATGGAGCCGATGGAGGTCTCGTCATCCATGGAGAATACGGCGTCGATCTGGGGGTTCTTCTCCAGAACGTCGGCCATGACAGCCAGGCCGTCGTCACGGGCGAAGGACTCCAGAGTCACTTCAAAGACATTGGTCATGTCATAGCCGATCTCGTCCATGTAGGCGTAGAAGCCTTCCTTGCGCAGCTCGCAGACGGAGCCAGAGGAGGGGACATCCATAACGGCAATGATGGCGCCGTCGCCCACCTTGTCGGCTATGTACTTGGCGCACTGGTAACCCATGTCATAGTTATCTCCGGTGACCTTGTAGATGCCCTCGCAGGCCACGTCAACGTCAAAGTTCACAACGGGGATACCCGCATCTATTACTTCCTGAAGAGCGGTCTCCATGCCGGTCCACTGGGGCCAGGAGACCACAACGGTGGCGCCCCAGGCCATCAGATCCTGCAGGGCTGCGGTCATCTCGGCGGCGTCGGCAGAGGTGGTTATCTTATAATCCAGGTTGTTGTCCTTGCAGTACTTCTCTGCATAGTAGGCAACACCGGCGACCCAGCCGTGGGTCACGTCGGGAGCGGCAATACCGACCTTGATAACAGGAGCTTCTTCCTCAGCAGGAGCCTCGGCGGCATCCTCAGCGGGGGCTTCGGCGGCGGGCTGCTCCTCAGCGGCAGGCTCCTCGCTGGCGCCGCAGGCGCAGAGAGCGAAGACCATCATAGCTGCGAGCAGCAGTGCGATGAGTTTTTTCATTTCATTTCCTCCAATAAATTTTTTATTCACGGCTTTCGCCGATGAACTTACCGAAATTGTGAAAAGCGCCAAATTTGACATATGTTAAAAGCTTTACAAATCAAGTATTCATGCATATTTCACAACTTTTGGCTAAGTATAGCACAGTAATTTTCCTATGTCAATTGTAGTTGCCATTCTACTTTTTCCATTGCCTATCTTATTTTTGCCCATATGTTTATACATTTGGCAGGAAAATGTTGCCATGTAAACCGGTTTCTTAGTTTAAAAAAAAGACTTTAGCCTCAATGGGCATAAGTCTTTTTATTAAAAATTTGTTTACTTTTTCTTAATAATATCCACGGTATCCAAGCCGTAATGCATAAAGAGTTCCAGGGCCTCCGGGCCTATGCGCTCTCCGGATACGGCAATGGGCACTGCGGGAGGGCAGGATACTGCGGGAGCACCGCAGATCTCGCCCAGGGCCTCTGTCACGGGGACAGTATCTTGAGGGGAAAACATGGCTCGGCGCACCGGCATCACCCGCTCCCCCTTTGCCAAGGGCAACTGCTTTGCTTCGGCAGGAGGCGCCGGGGCTATGCCCAGAGCTTTATCCAGTTTCGCCAATTCCTCCCAGCTGTTTTCCGGAGTGAACATGAGCACCAGATGATCCCTGTCGGCATGCTCGCACTCTATCTTTTCCGCCCGCAGCTGCGCCGCCAGCTCATGACCTCTTTGGCCTTCCGGAGCTGCAATAACCAGTCGCAGCGGGTCGGAGACTTCCACGCCCCATCCCCGGCCCTTGAGCTTTTCTTTCAACTCTTCCAGCCTCTTTACAGTTTCGGAAAGCCTTTGCCGGTAATCCCCGGCCAAATAGGCATTGCATGCGTCCAGTGAAGCCATAGTCAGGTAAGAGGGACTGGTGGAACCAAAGAGGGCCATAGCCTGCCGGGCATTCTTTCCAAAGCTCTCAGGCGCATTTTTGCTGATATGCAGATAAGCCCCACCGGTGAGTACAGGCAGGGTCTTGTGGGCGGAGTCACAGCAGATATCCGCCCCCAGGTCAATGGGGTGCAGAGAAGTTTCCAAAAAATGCAGATAGGCCCCATGGGCGTTGTCCACCGCCAGCATGCAGCCCCGTTCATGGACTACCCTGGCAATAGCCGCTATATCCGCCAGGTTTCCCAGGTAGTCCGGGCTGGTTATGTAAACCGCAGCAGGCGGCTCCGGCAGGGCGTCTATAGCTGCCGCCACTCCCCTGGGGCTTATGGAGCAGCCCAGAAGAGAGCCGCTGTCCTTCTCCGGCCACAGCCACTCCGGCTGAAAATCCAGCAGGGCGGCGGAATATATGAAAGCCTTATGCACATTCCTGGCCGCCAGAATTACCGGTGCTGTACCCGGCCTGCGGTTTTGCAGTATCAAGTGGAGCATGGCCCTTATGGCCAGGCTGGAGCCCTCGGTGGAATAGAGGGTACGCCCGGTACCGAAGAGGCTTCGGGCGTTTTCCTCGCTTCGGGCAATGATGCCATCTGCCTCATATAGGGAGTCGGCCCCGGCTATCTCCGTGATGTCCAGGACCTCGCAGCCCAGAGGGCCTTTTCCCTTATGGCCCGGCATGTGGAAGCGGGCGCTGCCGGAAGAGGCATAGCTTCTCACAAAGTCGGCTATTGGGGTGTCCATCAGTCCTGCTCCTGGCTCTCAGCCACTTTCATCATTATGGCGCACTCAATACGCTTTTTAAAAAGCTCACAGCCCGCCTCATACACTCCTTTTATGCTGCCGGTGGCATGGTAGGCATTGGCGGCGCAGCCGCCGGAGCAATAGAGTCTGGCCCAGCAGTCGTCGCATTCCTTACGGGCATAGGCGTTGCAGGAGCGAAACTCCTCCCGAAGCCTGGTATTGGTTACGCCGTCCCAGATATTTCCCAGCCGGTACTTCTCCTCACCCACAAACTGGTGACAGGGGTAGAGGTCGCCCCAGGGGGTGACAGCCATGTACTCGGTGCCGGAGCCGCAGCCGGAGATGCGCTTATAGATGCAGGGGCCGCCGGTGAGGTCCAGCATATAGTGGTAGAAGGTGATGGGCTTACCCTCCTTTTCCCGGCGCAGCATATCCACCGCCAGCAGCTCGTACTGCTGCTTTACAATTTCTATGTCCTCCGAGGTGAGTGCTGCGCTGTCTCCCGGGGCGCAGACCACCGGCTCCATGCTCAGTTCGGCAAATCCCAGGTCAGCCATATGGAACAGGTCCTTGGTGAAGTCCGGATTTGCATGGGTGAAGGTGCCCCGCATGTAGTAGTTTTTACCGCCTCTGGCCTTCACCAGCTTCTGGAACTTGGGCACTATGCGGTCATAGCTTCCTTTGCCGGCATAGTCCACCCGAAGGGCATCATGTATCTCCTTGCGTCCGTCCAGGGACAAGACCACATTGCTCATCTCCCGGTTGGCAAAGTCTATTACCTCGTCGTCAATGAGCATGCCGTTTGTGGTGAGAGTAAAGCGGAATTTCTTGTGGTGGGGCTCCTCCTGGGTGCGGGCATAGGCAACCAGCTGCTTTACCACATCCCAGTTCATTAGCGGCTCGCCTCCGAAGAAGTCCACCTCCAGGTTGGTGCGGCGTCCGGAGTTTTCAATGAGAAAGTCCAGGGCCCGCTTACCCACCTCAAAGCTCATCAGGGCCCGTTCCCCGTGATACTTGCCCTGGCTGGCAAAGCAGTAGGAACAGTTGAGGTTGCAGGTGTGGGCCACATGGAGGCACAAAGCCTTCACCACGTCCCCGGAACGCTCCTTGAAGTTGCCGGCCATGGCGGCAAAATTGTCGGGAGTGTAGAGCTTGCCCGCTTTCTCCAGAGCAGCCACATCGGCAATACAGGCATAGAGCTCCTCCTCCGTCACGTCCTCCCGCCCGGCATACTTCACCAGCAGCTCCCGGACAATGTCCTCCGGGCTCTTTTCCTTATACATGGCTATTATGTCGTAGGCCACCTCGTCCACCGAGTGGATGGAACCGGAGCAGCTGTCCAGTATAATATTGTACCCGTTTAGTTTATATTGGTGTACCATCAGGCACCCTCCCTGTATGTATATTGGAGCGATAAAAAGCGCCGCCCGGGAGCGCTGATGGAAAAGAGAGCACGGCTCCCCCTCCCGGCAGCCCCTGAACAGGCGGCAGCTTTTTATCTTTTGAGACTCAGCCCTTTAATATCAGGCCTTCTCGTTCTCGCACTTCTGGTTGGCAACGCCGCAGCTGGTCTTGCAGGCGGACTGGCAGGAAGTCTGGCACTCGCCGCAGCCGCCGTTCTGGGCGCTCTGGCACAGGTCGCGGGTCTCAAGAGTCTTGATTCTTTCCATAATTATATCTCCATTCTGTGACAATAGTTCCGGCAGCTGCCATAGGCCCCCGCCGATTTATCCATAAAATTTTACCACACACCCGGAATAAAATCAAGGTTTTTGCTTGGGCTTTACTTCTTTATCCAGCTCTCATCGGAGGGATTGTTGCGGAAGGCGATAAGGCGCTGCACATCCTCAGGCTTTATATAGCCCTCCTCTGCGGCAGCCTCGGCTACCACGTCGAAATTGGTAAGGGAGACGTTTTTCACGTTGGCGGCAGCAAGACGCTCCAGTCCCTTCTTCATGCCATAGGTGAAGATACTCACCACTCCCAGCACATCCGCTCCGGCCTGGCGGAGTACATCCACCACTTCCAGTACACTTCCGCCGGTAGAGATGAGGTCTTCCACCACAACCACCTTCTGGCCAGGCTCCAGCCGGCCCTCTATCTGATTCTGGCGTCCGTGATCCTTGGCCCCGGAGCGCACATAGCCCATGGGCATATTCAGAAGGTGGGCGGTGATGGCGGCATGGGCTATGCCGGCTGTGGAGGTGCCCATAAGCACCTCAGCCTCAGGGTAATTTTTCTTTATCAGCTGGGCCAGGCCCTGCTCCACATCCAGGCGCACTTCCGGGGCGGTGAGGGTCAGGCGGTTGTCGCAGTACACGGGGCTCTTGATGCCGCTGGCCCAGGTAAAGGGCTCATCGGGGCGGAAGAACACCGCCTTTATCTTCAGCAGGTCTTTTGCAATTTTCTTTTCCATCATCCTATAAACTCCTTTACGCATCTGTTGTACGCCTCCACAGGGTCGGAAGCGGCGGTTATGGGACGGCCCACCACTATATAGTCGGAGCCCAGTTCTTTGGCTTTTTCGGGGGTGGTCACCCGTTTCTGGTCACCCGCATCCCCGTCGGCAAAGCGGACGCCGGGAGTGACGGTGACAAAGCTCTTGCCGCAGGTCTCGTGAACCTTGCCCGCCTCCAAGGGTGAGCAGACCACGCCGTCCAGCCCCGCTTCCATAGCAGTGCGGGCGTAGCTCATAACCACCTGGTCCAGAGGCTTTTCTATGAGCAGCTCCTTCTCCATGCTCTCCTGGTCGGTGGAGGTGAGCTGGGTGACGGCTATGAGCAGGGGGCGGCTGCCGTCGGGCCGGGTCAGGCCCTCCAGGGCGGCTTTCATCATGGCAGAGGTTCCGGCAGCATGGACATTGCACATATCCACATCCAGTCCGGAGAGTACGGCCATGGCCTTTTTCACGGTGTTAGGGATGTCGTGGAGCTTCAGGTCCAGGAATATCTTGTGGCCCCGGGCCTTTATCTGCCGGACTATCTCCGGGCCCTCGGCATAGTAGAGCTCCATGCCTATCTTTACAAAGGGCTTACGCTCTTTGAATTTATCCAGGAAAGTGAACACCTGTTCCGCACTGCTGAAATCGCAGGCAACTATGACGTCTTTACCCACGTATCGCTCCTCCTATTATATCTCTCAGTGAACTTATATTGTACTTCTCCATGACTGCGGGCAGCTCATTTATAATATCCCGGCAGGCAAAGGGCTTGGCCAGATTGGCGGCCCCCACTTCCACAGCCGTGGCTCCCGCCAGCATCATCTCAATTACATTCTCGGCACAGGATACCCCTCCCACGCCGATGACCGGCACCTTTACCGCCTGGGCCACCTGGTACACCATGCGCAGAGCCACGGGAAATATGGCCGGGCCGGAAAAGCCTCCGGTGCGGTTGGCCACCACAGGCCGCCGTGTTTTAAGGTCGATGCGCATGCCCAGCAGGGTATTGATGAGGCTTATTCCGTCGGCCCCTGCCTCCTCACAGGCCAGGGCGATGGACACAATATCCGTCACATTTGGGCTGAGCTTGATTATCACCGGCTTGCGGCAAACGGCCTTCACCGCCCTGGTGACTTCCGCCGCAGCCTCCGGGCAGGTGCCGAAGCTCATGCCTCCCCCGTGGACGTTGGGGCAGCTGACATTCACCTCCAGCCAGCCCACCTGCTCACATTTATCCAGCTTTTCACAGCTGTACACATAGTCCTCCACGGAAAAGCCGCTGACATTGGCCATGACTTTTTTATGGAAAACCTTGGCCAGTTTCGGCAGCTCTTCTTCAATCACCTTATCCACCCCGGGGTTTTGCAGTCCCACGGAGTTTATGAGCCCGGCGGTACACTCGGCGATTCTGGGGGTGGGGTTTCCGAAGCGTGGCTCTCTGGTGGTGCCTTTAAAGGAAAGGCTTCCCAATACATTTATATCATATATCTCTGCAAATTCATAGCCGTATCCGAAAGTTCCGCTGGCGGGGATGACCGGGTTATCCAGCTCTATGCCGCAGAGGGAGACTCTCATGTCCGCCATTTT
>CALWWB010000034.1 GCA_944385175.1 uncultured Oscillospiraceae bacterium
TGTATTTATTTTTTCGCTGCGGCGAAAAAACTCTGCGAGGCTTTTTCGACAGTCTCAAACCGCCCGGAACCGGGCGGTTTTTACTGTTATTATATGGCTTGTATTGAATACGGTGCAATTTGCCGGATGATCCCTCCGTGCCTCAGTCCTCCATGCCGTCGTCACAGATAAGGCCATAGCCTCCCTGATGGCGTTTGTATACTACGGAAAAGGCGTCATCCGAGTCCATATTTTTGAACACAAAAAACTCATGGCCCAAAAGGTTCATCTGTAGGATGGCCTCCTCGGGAGACATGGGCTTTATGGAGAACCGCTTGCTGCGGACAATCTTGAATTCCTCCTCTGCCTCATCCTCGGCAGGTGCATATACAGGTATGGCCTCACGCTCCAGTGCCCCCTCCCTCAGCCGCTTGCTGAGCCGGGTCTTGTTCCTGCGGATCTGGCGCTCAATGGCTGCCACACCTGAATCCACAGAAGCGTACATGTCGTTTGTAAGTTCGCTTGCCCGGTAGAACATACCGTTATCCCGAATGGTTATTTCCGCCAGGAACCGCCCCCGCTCTATGCTGAAGGTGACATAGGCCTCTGCCTCGTTTTTAAAGAGCTTGTCCAGCTTGCCAATTTTCTTCATGGAATAAGCTCTAAGATCCTCGGAGGAAGCCATTCTCTTTTCGGTGAAAGTGAACTTCATTTGTGCCAACTCCTTTCAAATATGCATAACAGGGGAATTGCCCATCCCCTTGTGTTTATTATAATAGCACGATTTACCATTAATTAGAAGCTCTTTTCAATATAATTCTCATAATTGTAACATATCACTCAGCAGCCCTGCTTTTTTTGTATATGTATCCAAATTTTGCCTGAACCTGCTTAATAATAAAAGTCCGGGGATTATCTCCCCGGACTAGTCTAATATTATCTCACAGTCCAGCAGCGCGTTCTGTAAGTTGTCTATTTGCAGCTCAGTGAGCAGATTCCCGCCCAGGTACAGTCTTTTAAGGTTTTTTAAGTTCATCAGAGGCGTTTCCGAGCTTATTTTATTATTGCTCAAATCCAATACCTCCACAGCCTGTAGGGAAGCCAGGGGTGTAATGTCCTCAATGAGGTTGCCGGAGAGGTTGAGTTCTTTTATAGTCTGGCGGCTGTTGGTAAACTCCAGGATATAAATGTTGCTTATGCTGTTTCGGGACAGGTCCACCTTTTCCAGGTATGGCAGCTTTGCAAGCCCTGTCAGGTCTGAAATACCCGTCCCGGAGAGGTCAAGCTCAGTTGCATTGCTGAGCACCAGATGCCCATCCACCTCAATATTGTATGCCAGCTCCGAACGGCTGATGTTGCAGGTGGCAAGCTTGCTCTGGAGAGCGTCCACAGCTTCGCCGGTAAGCTCTGCGTTATCCCGGATATCAAGCTGGGTCAGCAGCGTGAGCTTACTCAGGTAATCCAGATCTCCGTCCGTCAGCCCCGTGTCCCCCAGGCCAAGGGATTTCAGGCTCTTGACTTTTCTCAGCCCCGAGAAATCCCTTATAGGATTTCCGTCCAGATACAGCTCCTCTATGCCGCTCATCAGGCTCACCGGGGAAGTGCTGTTTATATTGTTGCCGGAAGCATCCAGATATTTCAAATTTTCTATGCCCATAAGAGGCCTGAGATCCGTCAGCACATTGTCCGAGACATCTATCCACTCCAGCTTGGGCAGATTCATCAGGGGGCTAAGGTCGCTTATCTCATTGCCGCTGAGGTTCAGCTTTGTCAGCTCCTTGCAGCTGCCCAGGGCTGAAATATCCCGCAGGCCCATGCCGCTGAGATCCAGCTCCGTCACATCGGATTTGAAAGTCACTCCGCCGAAGCTTATATCCTGGGTCTCGTCCGCCTCCGCATCGCTGTGTATGGCGCAGTTGGGCAGGGACTTGGACAGGGCCTCCAGCTGTGCTTCACTGATTTCTATGCCCTTTATGCTCAGGCTTGTGAGGTTAGGCAGCACGCACAGGGGACTGAAATCCTTTATGGGGTTGTTGTCCAGATACAGAGTACGCAGGCCCACCAGAGAGGACAGAGGCGAAACATCGCTTATTTCGTTGTCGCTGAGGTTGAGGCTCACCAGTCCGCCCATATCTGCCAGGGCGGATATATTGCTGATGGAATTATCCGCCAGGGACAGGGTCTCCAGAGCATAAAGCTGCCCCAGCTCCGTAAATATGGAGTCGGTGAGCTCCATGCCGTCCAGCACCAGGCTGGTAGTAGTTGATGAAAACCTTCGCCCGGCAATGGTCACTTTTTCCGCCTCTGCCATAAGCTGCCTGCGGCTTTCCACGGCAGCTATGCGGGTGCTTATCTCCGGGTTCAGGGTGTCCATGCTCCGCAGCACCTCCAGAGCCTTTGTATAATTGCCCTGGGTCTCATAGCAGTCCACCATCAGCAGCAGGCATTCGTCGCTTCGCTCTACGTCCGCCGCCTTGCGCAGCGCTGCCAGGGCACTGTCATAGTCACTGACGGAATAGCTCTGCTGAGCTATGGACATATACTCATTATAGGCCCGCTTGTCCGACACGCTGCGCAGCACCACTGCCACCACAATTATCAGCAGAGCTGCAGCGCCGGTTGCAATCATATACATGATACGCCGGCGGTTCAGATCCCGGTACGGCTGGGCATAGCGTCCGCTCTGCCGTTCCGGCTCAGTCCGCCGCTGCCGCTTTGCCCTGGCCCTCATTTATTTTCCCCCACGGAAGCACACTCAACGGCAGGCTCCGCTTCGTTCCCGGTCTCCACTGCCTCAGCTTCCGGCGTTGCTGCCTCCGGCTCACTGATCACCGGTTTCGAGTCCTTGCCCTGCCGCTTCTTCAGCCCCATACCCACGCAGAACAGGGCCGCCATTACGCACAAAACGCTCAGCTCCTGCAGTCCCTCGCTGGCCGTCATGGGATTGACGGTATCCCTCAGCCGGGCTAGATCCTCAATGAAGATATGGTACAGGAAAGGCAGGCCGAAAAGGGGAGGCAGCAGCCATTTGGTACGTATAAAGCCCAGCACAGTACCGGTGTAGATCACCGCCACAGCCAGATACAGGATAATGCACAGAACCGTGTGTATCCAGCTTGCAAAACCAAAAGACTTTATTATAAAGAAAGCCACGCCCAGAAGTACCGGAATTATGGACACAAAAAAGCCTCTATTGCCGAAAACAAATACGCACAGGGCAAAAAGCAGGTTGCAGCACAGCGGCAGCAGGATCTGCGTGGTTCTGAAAAAATCGTACTCCCACAGGCCCCACACTCCAAAAAGCCTGAATATAGCCGACAGGAGCATAAATATGATACACAGCTGGGCCCAAACGCTGCTGCGCTCCAGGTAGAATCTGGCTCTTGGTTTTTTATCTGTATATTTTTCAGCCTTATGCGCCATCTCATCTCACCCCTGAATACATGCCCTATAGGCTGCAATTTTATTTATTATATCACAGGCCGCCCTTTTAATCAAGCCGCAGCCCCTCACCCACCATATCTTCCATAAAAAGGCAAAACCGGGAGAACCGCAGTTCTCCCGGTCTGTCTCAATTTTCAGTTTATGGCCGGATTATGCCAGGGGTGCCAGGGAATCTCCGCCGTTATCCAGAGGAGCCAGGCCATACACGCCGGCTGCGGAAGCTCCGCTTGCTTTCTCCTGAATCAGGACCTTGATCTTGGCATTGGCGCCGGGCATCTCGATCCAGGTCTGGCCGTTATAGGTCTTGCCGTCCAGCTCAATTCCGACTATCTTATAATTGTCCTTGTACTCCGCCAAGAGCTGGGCAGTGACTGTTGTGCCGGTGGGCACTGTGAGCTTCTGCCCTGAGGAAGTTATCTTGGTAGCGTCGGAATTGACTACCAGCTCAAAGAAGCCTATCCAGTTATTTTCCACCGTCAAGGTGTACTCTTTCCTGGTGTATTCCACCTTCACCTCTATGCTGCCGCTGCCGTCGGTAGTAAAGCTGTTTCCGGTCACTTTCTGGCCGTTCACGCTTATTACCACATCATAGCCGCTCTTGAGCATCTGGGTCTCCAGACTGTAGTTGGACCAGGTCTGGACATTGTCTCCGCTGTTGACCACATTGCCGTTGCTGTCTCTAACTGTAACGGTGGCAATGGAGGCATCGGTGTTGTTTATGGTTAGCACGGTGGCCCGGGTTCTGAATACAGGAGTAACAGTGACGTTTTCGGAAGGCATCCTGAAGGTGGGATCGGATACCTCCACCCTCTTGGTAGTGTCGCCGTACTTAATGGTGTAGTAGTCTATGGCATAGCCTGCATAGGCGTTTGCAATGAGAGTGACAGTCTCGCCGGGCTTTGCACTGCTGGGGCTTGCGCTGGCGGTACCGCCCTTCTGGCTGTTGTCCACGGTCACGCTGTACTTGGCTCCGGTAAAGGTCACATATACCTCCACATCGGAAGCAGGCATTGTGAAGCTGTTATTGGTAGCCTCAAAGCTGGTGCCGTTGCTCTTATTGGTAACGGTTATCTTGTCCACGCCGTAGCCGCTGTAGGGGCTGGCAACCACATCCACGGTAGCGCCCGCCGCAGCACTGGTGACCTCGGCGCCCTTCACCTTCAGAACAAAGCTGCCGTTACCGTCGGTGCTCTTGGTAAAGCCGTAGGTGGCTACAGACTTGAAGGTCACATAGACCAGCACTTTCTCACCGGGCATAGTAAAGGTGCTGCCGTTGCTGAGTCCGGAGGCGATCACCTTTCCGCTGAAGTTCTTAACGGTAATGTCGGACAGAGTATAGCCGGAACTGGGTGTTGCGTTGACCTTTACGGTGGCTCCCTTGACCGCATGGGTCACAGGCACGTTGTTGACGGTGCAGGAGAGTGAGCCGCTGCCGGTAACTGCCGGTCCTACCAGATAGCCGGTGCCGAAGGTGGCTTCCACTCTCACATTGCACTCAGGCATGGTGAAGGTGCCGTTGGATACGGGCAGTACGGCGGAGTTGTCCGCATATACCACTCTGATGTTCTCCAGGGTCTTGTATGCCTCGGGGTTGGATTTGATGGTAACGGTGCTGCCTGCGGATGCCGCAGTGACAGCCTTGCCGCCCACGGTAAAGCTCACGGAGCCGCCGCCGCTGGAGCTGGAGCTGATGGTGTAGGTTTTGGTGGAACCGCCGGTGCTGCCGCCAGTGGAACCTCCGGTGCTGCCGCCGGTGGAACCACCGGTGCTGCCGCCGGTGGAACCGCCGGTGCTGCCGCCGGTGGAACCACCGGTACTGCCGGAAGTAATAACAGTGGGCACGGGCACCAGAAGCGTGGTGTTATACTTTATGTTTGTCAGGCTCACCTTGGAGTTGAGCGTCTGGAGCAGACTGCTGCTGGAGGTGTAGCTGATGCCGTAGTTCTGGCAAATACCGTATGTAGTCTCGCCCTGAGTGACCTTGTGGGCGATAACTGCATAGCAGCTGATGCCGGCTGCCGGCTTGACGGCAGTGGGCAGAAGCAGGGTCTTGCCTGCGGGGATACGGTTCCAGGAAGAGATATTGTTGATGGACTTTATCATATCCGCGTAGGAAGAGAAGCTGATGCCCAGGGTGTTGCACACGCCGGTAATTGTCTCACCGCTCTGGATGGTGTAGGGGATCAGCCAATAGGCCACATTCCCGCTGACGTTACCGCTGCTGGTGCTGCCTCCGGTAGAAGTACCACCGCTGTTGCTGCCGCTGCTGACATAGGAGGAAGCGATCTTTGCAGCGTCCTCATTGCTGGCAGGCAAAGTAATCACCTGGCCCACGTACAGCTTTCTGTACTGGGCTTCGCTGGTGAAGTTGTTCAGCTTGTTAATGGCTGTCTGACAGGTGTAAAAGTTCAGACCTGAGTTGTTGCATATCTGAAGCAGTGTGTCCCCGTTGACGATGGTGTAGTTGAAGGTTTTATAATCCGAGTCAGCATAGGCGCTGACGGAAGTACCTCCAAACAGGGATACCACCAGAAGCACTGCCAGAAGCATACTGATGAACCTTTTTTTCATAGATTGCTCCCCCTAACTTACCCTCTCCGGGTAAAATTAATTACTGATTGGCGAAAAAACATTTTCATCAAATTTCAGTTTTGTTACGATTCGCCTATAATATTACAACAAGTGTCATCAAATTGCAAGCCCTATTTGAGTAAAAATTTCAAATAATTTCAAATTGTTACAATCGATTATGTCGCCCACTTACAAAGTCCTTGGGGCGCAAGGCTTTCCAGCTATTCAGGCAAAATCTTAAAAAATATTAAGCGGGCCATAATCAAGATAAAACTGCTTATGTTTACCGCTTTCTCTCCGTGGGCTTGTCCTTTCTAGGACACCTTGATGTATATGGGACGCTGCCGGTAGGGGAAAAGTTCCCGGTTTTCAGGTTTTTTTATTTATACCCTGAATGTGTCCCTCCGCCTTTGCTCTAACGGCTCAGCACTCTCTCCAGGTTTGAGCGCACCTGGGATATTCTCCCCTGGTCAAAGGGGCTGTCCAACCCCGCTTCATCCAGGGTAGGCATAAGGCTGTCGTACTGCCGGGGCAGCATAGCCAGGAATTTCTCCAGTCCCAGCCCTGCCTGCTCCTGCTCCAGGGCAAATATCTGCATTGCCACGTCGTTGGTCACCGGGTAACTTATCACATAAAAGGGACTTTCAAACAGATGCGTGATGTCTATCCAGCCCCAGCCCTGCTCCGGGTTGCTGCCGTCACATAGGCCATATTCCGCACTTATCTCCATATACAGCCTGTTCAGCTCATCTACCGTCAGTTCCTCCGGCGGAAGGCTGCAAGCCCTGCTCTCGAATTCTGCTATGGCCGCCTGGCCAACATAGAGCTCCAGGGTATCCAGGGCCTTGTAGTAAAGCAGCTCCTCCCTGCTCTCCTCCTCCATGGCGTCCCCCAGATAAAAGAGAATCAAATACTCCATGGCCTGAGAGAAGCACTCGGCCAGATCGGTAGTCTCGTAGGTATTGTAATTTATATATGCATCGGTAAAATGCCCGAATTCATGGGCAAAGCTCAGCACGTCGGACTGATCCCCATAGGGGTCCAGGAATAGGAAGGGGTAACCGTAGTCGTCCAGATATGTTTGGAATGACATTGCCGCCTTATAGGGGCGCAGCTCCACATCACAGAGCCCGTAGGCCTGCATGAATCGGAAGCTCTCATCTATATCTCCGCCCATTTTTTCCGCTGCCTGAGCTATAGTCTCCAGCAGGCGGTCATCAGACATATAGTCCCAGCTTATCAGGCTATAGGGCTGCTCCGCCATCACCTCTGCATAGTATGGCCCCAAGCATTCCTTAATTTCCCTGAGATACTCCGCCGCCTCCTCCGGGCTGTAGTCCCGTTCAAAGGCCAGGGAGTACTGCATCTGCTCATAGCTGTCAAAGCCCGAAAGCTCCGCCTGCTGCTGCCGCAGCCGTATCAGCTGGAGATACAGCTCCCCAAGCCGGGGGTTGTACTGCTCATAATAGGCCCACAGCGCCTCATATATCTGATCCTCCCCTGCCGTCAGCAGGTATTCCTCCAGACTAAGGCTCTGCCCGCCCAGCTCTATCACCGGGTCGGCAATAAGGCTGCGGTACTGGTTTATAAGCTGGTTCTCCTGTCTGTATAGCTCATACAGCTCCTCCGGCTGGCTGCTATCTCCTTCCAGCCTGTATTCCATTACAAACCCGTCCCAGAAAAAGAAGTGCTCCAGCAGAGGCGCATACATAGATTGAGCGCAGAGGGTATACATCTCTTCCACCAGTTGCTGCATCCTGGGCATATTTTCCAGACACCAGGCATACTCCTCACTGTAGAATTCGTCGCTCAGATCCTGGCAGTTTCTGATATCCGCCAAGGTGGACATGGTGCTGTAACTGTAGTAACAGTCATAGCAATCCTGTATAAGGCCGGTGAGAGTGGAGGGCAGGCACAGTCTGCCCAGGGCCTCCTCCAGTTCATCAACAGCCTGCTCCATATCCTCAGGGTCAGGACGGTTGTACACAAGGTCTTCAAATCTCCCGGCAGCACTCATGTCCAATATTGGCTTATCCCCTGCAAGACTACAACCCGCCAGAAGCAGCACAGCCAGCAGCACCACAGCTATCGCCTTCAATCTGTTAGCCATATCTCAGCCCCCATTCCCTATTCGGCTCACTGAATCTGATCCTTTATGCTTTCTTTACATTTTATATAATATCCTCAAAAATCCCTGCTGCCCAGAGCTACAGGATACTTTGTTAATATTGCCGCATAATTCCGGCGTTAAATATGAAATTTTTGGCTTGAAATTGTAGAACTTCTACAATATAATCAAAGCCAGCAAAGAGCATCGGAGGATCATCAATGAACGAGATATATGTGACCGGGCACCGCAACCCGGATACGGATTCAATAGTAGCTGCCATGGCCTATGCCAACCTGCGCAATGCCCTGGGCGACCGGGAATATACCGCCGTACGCATCGGCTCGGTAAACGATGAGACCCTTAATATGCTCCAGCGTTTTGGCTTTGAACCACCCAGATATGTGAAGAATATGCGCACCCAGGTTTGTGATCTGGACTTTGACCACCCGCCGGAGCTGCACCGCTCCGTACCTCTGGAGCTGGCATGGCAGTCCATGCGGGACGGGGAGGTAGCCACCATTCCCATCCTGAATGAGGACGGGACGCTCTACGGCATCCTCTCCGCCGGTGATGTGGCCTCCTACGATCTGCGCACCGTATATGAAAACCACGTGGATCAGCTGCCCCTATTCAACATTATCAGCGTACTTGAGGGCAACCTGGTCAACGAGTTTGCCGAGACTTCCAACTCCATCTCCGGCAGGGTGCAGATTGCCATACCCAAGAGCTTTTCCGATGAGTCGCTCCTCAGCGAGGACAGTATACTGATTTGCGGGGATCAGCCGGAAGTTATCGGCGCCGCGCTGGCCGCCAATGTCCCCTGTCTGATAATCTGCCAGTCGGAGATAAACCCGGATCTTGTAAATAACACCGGCCGAACCTGTATAATCTCCACACCCCTGGATGCACGCCAGGCCGCCCGTCTCATATACCAGGCGGTACCTGTGATGCGCCTGTGCCATACGGAGAATATTGTCACCTTCCATCTCAGCGATTATCTGGACGATGTGAAGGAGACACTGCTGAGCAGCCGCTATCGTTGCTATCCCGTACTGGACGAGAATGAGAAAGTAGTGGGTACTCTGTCCCGTTTCCATCTCCTCCGCCCCAGGCGCAAGCGGGTGGTGCTGGTGGACCACAATGAGGCTGCCCAGTCCGTTTCCGGTCTGGACCAGGTGGAGATCCTGGAGATAATAGACCACCACCGCCTGGCAGATATCCAGACACGCCAGCCCATCTCCGTGCGCAACGAGCCCGTGGGCAGCACCAACACCATTATCACATCCATGTATCAAGAGCACGGCGTCATGCCCTCTCCCGCCATGGCCGGGCTCATGGCCGCCGCCATCCTGTCCGACACTGTCATGTTCAAGTCCCCCACCTGCACCAAGCGGGACAAGGCCATGGCCGAGCGCCTGGCCCGCATTGCCAACATCTCCCTGAAGGAGCTGGGTAAGGAGCTCTTCTCTGCCTCCGGAGCTGAGGACAGGAGCGCCGAGGAGCTGTTCATGAGTGATTACAAGCAGTTCCACATTGCGGAAAAGGACATCGGCGTAAGCCAGATAACCTGTATAGATTCCGCCCGCCTGCTGGACAGGAGGGAAGAATTTATGGCCACCATGAACTCCCTGCGCAGCAAATACGGTTTTGACATTATCATATTGATGATAACCGATGTGCTGCTGGAGGGCTCTCATCTGCTGTATTCCGGCAGTGACGATATTATACAGCAGGCTTTCAACGTGCGGCCAAAGGATAATCATATTTTTCTGCCCAAGGTCATGAGCCGGAAAAAGCAGATCATCCCCATGCTCACCGCGCTCTGGGGATGACGGCGGAACAAACTTCATATCCTTCGCAGCGGCGGCAGCCCACAAGGGCAGCCGCCGCTTCTCATCCATTCCGTTGTTCCGCCGTTTCCAAACCGAACCCGTGCTGTGCACTGGGCTTCGGTTTGGAATCACGTGGGAACAGAGCAAAGCCCCCTCAGCTCCGTTTCCGGCAAAAGGCTTCGCCTTTTCCCGAAAACTTCCTTCGCTCCCTTGCTCCTCCTCTTCCGAATCAATCCCGCTGCGCTGGGCTTTGATTCGGGGCTTACGAAAGAATAGAACAAACTACATATCCTTCCCAGCGGCGGCAGCCCACAAGGGCAGCCGCCGCTTCTCATCCATTCCGTAGTTCCGCCTTTTCCAAACCGAACCCGTGCTTTGCACTGGGCTTCGGTTTGGAATCACGTGGGAACAGAGCAAAGTCCCCTCAGCTCCGTTTCCGGCAAAAGGCTTCGCCTTTTCCCGAAAAACCGAAAGCCATATCCCGGGCGGGATATGGCTTTCACATTTTGTTTCACATCTTATTTACCGGCTTTGGCTTCCTCGGTCTTTACCTCCGCCGCAGCTTTGGCTGCTTTTTCTTTCTCCTTTTCCACCAGATACTTGGGCTTTACATCCGTCCTTCTGAATGTCCAGGTGTATTCCAGCAGCTTTTCTGCCAGCTCATTTTTAAGAGAGCCGGGCAGCATACGCCACTGCCAGTTGCCGGAAGGCTTGCCGGGAGTGTTCATACGGCAGCCTGCGGGCAGCTCCAGCACATCCTGCATCTGTACCACGAAGAGATTGGAGGCAGTAGCCATGCCGGTGCGTATCAGGCCCCAGCTCCAGCCCTCGTCATCGCCTATATGCATATAGCGCCTGGCGAAGTCCAGGTTCTCCTCATCCGTGGTCTTCAGCCAGCCGGCCACGGTGTCGTTATCATGGGTGCCCATGTAGCACACACTGTTCTTGTCACAGCGGTGGGGCAGGTAATCCGACTCACCGTGGGCATCGAAGGCAAATTCAAGTATCTTCATACCAGGGAACCCGGAGTCCTCCACCAGCTTTCTCACGCTGGGGGTGATGTAACCCAGATCCTCGGCAATAAAGCTCAGATCGTGGAACCAGGAACCCAGTACGCCCACCAGGCTCATGCCCGGGCCGGGCCGCCAGCAGCCCTCCTTGGCGGTCTTGGCCCCCCAGGGCACCGCCCAGTAGCTGTCAAAGCCCCGGAAGTGGTCTATGCGTATCACGTCGTAGAGTTTCTTTGCCCCGTCGATACGGCGTATCCACCAGCCGTAGCCGTCGCTCTTCATCTTATCCCAGTTGTACAGAGGGTTGCCCCAGAGCTGGCCATCCGCCGTAAAGGCATCGGGGGGCACTCCCGCCACCTCCGTGGGCACATTGTCCCTGTCCAGCATGAAATACTGTGGGTCGCTCCACACGTCGGCAGAGTCCATGGCCACGTATATGGGGATATCACCTATGAACTGTATTCCCTGCTTCTTGGCATAGGCCCGGAGCTTTTCCCACTGCCTGAAAAACAGATACTGCATGAAGACATAGAAATCTATCTCCTCTTTCAGCTCCCTGGAATATCTCTCCACCGCATCCCGGCGGTGAAGTCTTATGCCCTCGTCCTTCCACTCCGTCCAGCTGACCATGTTGAATTTGGCTTTCACCGCCATGAACAGGGCATAATTTTCAAGCCAGCTTCCGTTCTCCCGGCGGAAAGCCTCTACCTGCTCTTTCAGACTCTCCCGGCCTCTGTGGAAGGCCTTGCGCAGCACCTTGAATCGGTGCTGGAAAATGCAGCCGTAATCCACCCGGGCGGGGTCGGAGCCCCAGTTTATACCTTTCACATCATTCTTTTCCAGCAGCCCATCCTCTATGAGCATATCCAGGTCAACAAGGTAGGGATTGCCCGCGAAGGTAGAAAAGGAAGAATAGGGGCTGTCACCGTAGCTGGTGGGACCCAGGGGCAGGAGTTGCCAGTATTTCTGGCCGGCGGCTTTCAGAAAATCTATAAAGTCATAGGCACATTTTCCCATAGTACCTATGCCGTAGTTGGAAGGCAGGGAGCTCATGTGCATTAGTATACCACCGCTGCGTTTCAATTCTTTCATAGTCTCTCTTCTCTCATTTCAATTAGGATATCAGCCTTTTACGGCGCCGGCTGCCACGCCCTTGATTATATGCTTCTGGCCCAGGATGTAGACAATTATGATAGGCACGATGGTGAGCACTATGCTGGCCATCATCGGGCCCATCTCCACCCGGCCGTAGCTGCCCCTGAAATACTGGATGAGTATGGGGATGGTGGTATACTTTTTTCTGTCCAGCACCAGATAGGGCAGCAGGTAGTCGTTCCAGACCCACATTGTCTCCAGGATGCCCACAGACACCATTGTCGGCTTGAGAATGGGGAAGACTACGGAGAAGAAGGTGCGTATTGGACCGCAGCCGTCTATCATGGCGGCCTCTTCTATCTCTATCGGTATGGACTTCATAAAGCCGGCAAACATGAACACTGCCAGCCCGGCGCCGAAGCCCAGATAGATTATGCAGATATTATAAGGGCTGGTGAACCCCAGGCGGTCTGCCAGGGAAGAGAGAGTGAACATGAGCATCTGGAAGGGCACCACCATGGAAAACACGAACAGGTAGTAGCAGGCCTTGGAAACCCAGCTGTTTACCCGGGTGATGAACCAGGCGCACATGGAGCAGAACACAAGAATAAGGGCCACAGAGGTGACGGTTATCACCAGGCTGTACCAGAAGGCGGAGAGGAAGCCCTGGGTATCTATGGCGCTTTTGAAGTTGTCAAGCCCCGCGAAGGTATCCGCCGATGGCAGCTGGAAGGCGGAGTCTGTGGTGATGGCCCGCTCCTGCTTGAAGGAGTTCATAAGCACCATGAACACCGGGTAGACCCAGGCCAGGCTCAGCACCGCAAAAACTGCGGTGAGTATGCCGCTGACAACTTTGTTCTTTTTCTTCATTACTGCTGCACCTCCTTGGAGCGGGTGGCTTTAAGCTGGATGAGGGAGATGGCCACCACGATTATGCAGAAGAGCACTGCCTTGGCCTGGCCTATGCCCTTCCACTGGGCGCCGGAGCGGAAGTAGAAGGTCTGGTAGATGTTCAGAGCAATAAGCTCCGAGGCGTGGGCGGGCTCGCCGCCGGTGAGGGCCAGGTTCTGGTCAAAGAGCTTGAAGCCGTTGGTGAGGGACAAGAACAGGCAGATGGTTATGGAGGGCATGAGGTTTGGCAGCTTCACCTTCCACAGGGTCTGCCAGGGGCTGGCCCCGTCAATAGTGGCGGCCTCTATGTAATCGCTGGGTATGGCCTGGAGGCCCGCAATGTAAATTATCATCATGTAGCCTATCTGCTGCCAGCACATGAGTATGATAAGTCCCCAGAATCCGTAGGTGGCGTCCAGGGTCAGCAATGGCTTTCCCAGCAGACTCAGCACGCAGTTGAAGAGTATCTGCCAGATGTAGCCCAGCACAATGCCGCCGATAAGGTTGGGCATGAAGAACACGGTACGAAACAGGTTGGTGCCCTTCAGCTTTCTGGTGAGCAGCAGGGCCACGGTGAGGGCAAACACGTTTATCAGCAGCGTAGAGATAAGTGTAAAGCGCACCGTGAGCCAGAAGGACTCCTGAAACAGGGTATCGGCAATAGCCTTGCTGTAGTTTGAAAGGCCCACAAAGGTGGTCTTGTTCACTGTCTGGAACTTGCACAGGGCCAGATACAAGCCCTGCACAAAGGGTATCACAAACCCGATGATAAAGGCGCACACCGTGGGCAGCAGGAAAATCGGCCAATATTTTCTAATGGCTTTTTCCATAAGTTTATCTTCCTCCTTTTCGTCTTTATTTTCCCAAGACTGAGCCCTGGCCCCAGGATACCCGGAACCACGGCTCAGACCTGGGCTTCAGGCCGGTATTTTGACTTCTCTCCTTCGCCCGTTTAAGAAACAGGGGTGGGCGGGAAACCGCCCACCCCTGTACATTAAAGTTTATTGCTCTGAGTCGGATACTGCCCGGGAAGCTTATCAGCCGTTGGCCAGCTCATACTCGGTGGCCCAGCCGTCCACGAAGGCGGTGACAACGCCGTCCCAGTCACCGGTGCCGGCAGCATAGGCGGTAAGGGCGGAGCCCACGCCGTTCTTCCACTCCTCAGAGGGCATGGTGGTGAAGTTCCAGGACACGGGCACCTTGCCGGCGGCAGTCATCTCTGCATCCTGCTGCACGAAGGGGTTGGCAGCTGCCTTGGCAGCCTTGAAGGGGCAGACGAAGCCCATGTCGTTGGCCAGGCAAGAGGTGCCTTCCTCAGAGGTGACCACCCAGTAGATGAAGTCCAGAGTGGCCTGGATGTCGGCCTCATCGGCCTCGGCATTGACGCACCAGTAGTTCTCGGAGCCGGTGCACAGGCCCTGGTTCTCCTCGCCCTCAAGACCGATGTAGATGGGGATCATGGCCAGATTCTCGTCGCCCAGGCTCTTCACGTCGTTGTAAGCCCAGGTGCCGTTCTGATAGAAGACTGCCTCGCCGTTGACGAACTCGGCCACGGCGTCGTCGCCGGTCTTACCGGCCAGGTCTGCGGGGGCGCAGGTGGAGTTGTTGATGTACAGATCCCAGATGGCCTTGTAGTTGTCCAGATAAGTGCCCTTGATGGCTGCGGTAGAAGTAATGCCGTCGGCCTGGTACTCACCGTAGATGGGCATGTTGGCCAGGTGGGTCTTGAAGCGCCAGTCGGAGGAGGAGTCCATACCGGCAGAGGTAAAGGCGGCAAAGCCCAGCTCACCGCTGCGGGCAGTGATGTCCTCGGCCACTGCCTTCAGGCTGTCGAAGGAGTTGATGTCCTCAACGGTGTAGCCAGCCTCGGCCAGCAGGGCGGTGTTGCAGATGATGCCGTAGGTCTCGATAACGTAGGCGATGCCGTAGACCACGCCGTCCTCGATGAGGGCGAAGCTGTCGTTGGTGAGCTCGCCATAGATATCGGAGCCGCTCAGGTCATAGCAGTAATCCTTCCAGTTGGCCAGACCCACGGGGCCGTTGACCTGGAAGAGGGTGGGCATCTCGGTCTTGCCCATCTCGGCCATGAGGGTCTCCTCATAGGTGCCGGAGGCGGCGGTGACCACGGTCACGGGCACGCCGGTCTGCTCGGTGTAGGTGGCGGCCAGGGCCTGCCACTGCTCATCCTGCTCGGGCTTGAAGTTCAGGTAATAGACGGAGCCCTCGGCGGCGGGGGCCTCTTCGGCGGGAGCCTCTTCTGCGGCGGAATCCTCGGCAGGGGCTTCCTCGGCGGGGGCTTCGCTGCTGCCGCAGGCGCACAGGCTGAATACCATGGCCAGGGCCAGAAGCAGTGCTAGAATCTTTTTCATTTCGCGTTTTCTCCTTTTTTAAAAATAAATTGTTCCTCGTTTGAGGTGGTATCTTCAGGCGCGTCCGCGCCGGAAAATCAAATTTTTCTCACGGAGCCGCCGGGCCGGAGCCGGGCCTCCAGACGCAAGTGACAGCAAGGCTGCTTCTGCTCTATCATACCGGCGAGTATGCTGACGCTCTGCCGCCCCATTTCCTCCACCGGCTGCACCATGGTGGTGAGGGTAGGGTTTGAATATTCCGAGACTGTAAGCCCGTCTATGCCTATAACGGAGCAATCCTCCGGCACTCTTCTGCCGCGATCCTCCAAAGCCTTCATAACGGCCATAGCATTGGTATCGGACAGGGCAAAAACCGCAGTGAACTCCGCGCCGCTCTCGATGAGCTTCGCGGTACCCTCATAAGCCTTGGGCATCTCAAAACAGCCCTCCGTCTCCGCCAGGAGCCGGGGGTCAAATTCCAGCCCGTTCTGTTCCAGAGCCGCCCTGTAGCCCTTGTAGCGCAGCTCGCTTATGGAACGGTCGTGGATGGCAGGGGCCACCACGGCAATGCGCCGGTGGCCCAGCTCGATAAGAGTTTTAACTGCCTGGAAGGCGGTTTCATAGTCGTCTATGGAGACGGAAGAATAATCCTTCTCGTCCAGACTGCCGAAGCAGTTGGTATATGTGCAGCAGACAAAGGGCACTCCCACCGGGGAGAGGGTCACCGGGCTATAGTCAAATCGGCCGCCCAGGAAGATGATGCCCCTCAGCTTTTTCTCCCGCTCCAGTATGGCCCCGGCCATGACCTCATCGTCATCCGAGCCGATAAAGTGGAGTACCATGGTGTAGCCTCTGCGCTCTATCTCCCGTGAGATAGTGTTGACCATGTCGGAAAAAAACAGGTTATCCCTGCCTCGAACCACCACGCCTATATTGTCCGACTGGGTGCGCACCAGATCTCTGGCGCTGTTGTTGGGTATGTATCCCAGGCGCTCCACAGTGGAGCGGACTCTTTCTCTCACATCCCGGCTTACATCCGGATGGTCGTTTAGTACCCTGGAAACGGTGCTGACACTGACGCCGCAGGCTTTTGCTATATCCTTTATGGTCATTTTTTCCTCACCGTTCCTCCCCGCACCGGAGCTGCCGCAAAATCCGACTGGAATCGATCCCGGTAACGTTTCCAGCCCCTGCTGAATCCATAGTAACAGGGCTCTCCGCCTTTGTCAACAAGCTTCCGGCCTCCTGGGGGTATTTTCAGTTTCTTGCCCAAAGTGTCTTCGTTTTTTTGGTGCAATTTGCCAATATGTAAAAGACGGCCCCTTGATTCAGGGGCCGTCTTTGTGGCTTTGCACAATTCGCTTATGCCGTTCAGTCTTCAACTTCTATATCCAGGCCCAGCTCCTTGGGCAGGAAGCGGGGGCATACATTTTCCGATACGGTTATCACCGAGGCCGCCAGCTTTGTACCAATGTCCATGGCCTCCTCCATGGTTTTTCCGTAGGTCAGGCCGATGGCCACCCCGGCACAGAAGGCGTCTCCGGCGCCGGTGGTATCCCGCACCTGTACCAACTCCGCCGGACAGATGCCCCAGTTGCCGTGCATGTCCGCATAGACCGAGCCTCTTCCGCCCATAGTAACAACCACTGCTGGAATCTTGGCGCTCTTCACCTTTTCTCTCAGCTCCCGGCACAGTTCCTGGGGGCTGAGCTTTGAAAAGTCGCTGACAAAGAGTATGCCCGCCTCCAGCACATTGCACACAAAGCAGTCGGTAGACTGGAGAAAGTCCCGGCGCTGGGAGGCAATGCCCATGTTTGCCACTACGGCGTAAACCTTTTTTGTTGTATTTTTTTGCAAACTTGAAGACCTGCTTTATTATCTCCTTGTCCAGGTCTATCTCAATGACTATGCTGTCGGCGTCGGCAAAGATCTCGTCGCCTTTCTCCTCCAGCAGCCTTGCCATGGAACTTAGATCCGGCCGTTTGGATATGGAGCCGGCCAGATCCCCGGTGTTGTCAAAGACAGCCAGCCACATGCCCATGCCGTCGGGCACCTGCTGCACATAGCGAGTGTCCACCTTGTGGTTTCTCAGCTTTTTCAGCACGGCCTCCCCCTGATCGTCGTCATCCACCAGACTGACGAAGCGGGGCCTCAGCTCCACGTTGGCGATGTCCTCCGCCACGTTCCTGCCCACTCCGCCGTGGACTATCTCCACCCGCCCGGCGTTTCTACCGGTGGGTATGTAGTTATCTTCGGGAAAGCCCTTTACATCCACGAATACTGCACCGATAACAACTATAGCCATTTTCTCTCCTCTTTCCGGCCTAATGTCTATGTATTACTGGCAAAGCAGGTCCCTCTCTTCTACAGTACCGGGCACGCTCCGCCATATTGTGCATTTCTGTGAATAAAAGAATATAAGTAGCGGCGCAGTTTGTCAATATTAAAGCTGTTGACTGTGCTTTAAAATGTGGTAGAATTCAGAATGAAAAAGTGTGGAGGTGCCTGATATGGCAGTGATTATAAGCAGCTTTGGGCAAACGTCCTTTGGTCAGCCGGTGTGCTCCTACACTCTGGAAAACGGAAACGGCACCCAGGCCGTTCTCATTGATTACGGGGCCGCCCTTCAGTCCCTGCGCTTTAGAAATCTCCAGGGTTCCCTCACCGATGTGGTGCTGGGATTTGACACCGTCGGTGGTTATGAGCAGCAGGATGCCTACATGGGCGCCACCGTGGGCCGCATGGCAAACCGCATCGGCGGCGCGGCTTTTCCACTGAATGGAAGGGAATACAGGCTCTTCCCCAATGACGGTGAAAACCACCTCCACGGCGGCAGGCGCGGCTTTGACAAATATGTCTGGCAGGCTGAAACCGGAGAGGATTTCGTCCGTTTCTCCCGCCTATCTCCCGATGGGGAGGAGGGTTATCCCGGTAACCTCCGGGTCTCCGTAACCTATACCCTTACGGACTGTGACGAACTGCACATTGCATACAATGCCCTGAGCGATGCAGATACGGTAGTCAGTCTCACAAACCACAGCTATTTTAATTTAAACGGAGGCGGCAGTATCCTGGATCACATGCTCATGGTTAACGCCAAGCGCTATCTGGAACTGGGGCCGGGCCTCATACCTACAGGCCGTGCGCTTCCGGTGGAGGGCACACCCTTCAACTTTTACAGTCTCAAGCCCATAGGCCAGGACATCGGAGCCGACGACCCCCAGCTCAGGCTTGGCGGCGGCTATGACCACAATTTCATTCTCTCCGGGCCTCTTGCAGCCCTGGCCTACAGCAATGATACCGGTATAGAGCTGCGCTGCTATACGGATCTGCCGGGCATGCAGCTGTACACCGCGAACTTCCTCGGGGAATTCACCGGCAAAGGCGGGCAGAAGATGGGGCCCCGCCAGGCCTTCTGCCTGGAGACCCAGCTCTTCCCCGACGCCATGAGCCATTACGGATTTCCCTCCCCCGTCCTCCGCTCCGGAGAGGAACTGAGCCATGAGACCGTATATAAACTTCTTCTTTTACGAGGTACATAATGGAAAATATGAATGTAACTGATTTTTTCGGCTGCGACGTATTCAACGACTCTGTCATGCGCTCCCGTCTGCCCAAGGATGTGTTCAAGCAGGTGCAGCGCTCCATGAACGAGGGCAAGCGCCTGGACAGCGCCGCCGCCACCGTGGTGGCCAACGCAATGAAGGACTGGGCCATTGAAAAGGGCGCTACCCACTTCACCCACTGGTTCCAGCCCATGACCGGCATTACCGCCGAGAAGCACGACAGCTTCATCTCCCCGGTAGATGGCGGCAGGGTCATCATGGAATTTTCCGGCAAAGAGCTCATCCAGGGCGAACCGGACGCCAGTTCTTTCCCCTCCGGCGGGCTGCGGGCCACCTTTGAAGCCCGGGGCTATACCGTGTGGGACCCCGCCTCCTATGCCTTTATCAAGGAGCACGTGCTGTGTATACCCACTGCCTTCTGTTCCTATGGGGGCGAGGCCCTGGACAAGAAGACCCCTCTGCTGCGCTCCATGGAGGCGCTGAACCGCCAGTGCCTGCGGGTGCTCCGCCTTTTCGGCAATACGGAGGTCAGCTCTGTAAAGACCACCGTAGGCCCGGAGCAGGAGTATTTTCTCATAGATAGATCCGCCTTTGAAAAACGCAGGGACCTGATGTACACCGGCCGCACCCTTTTTGGGGCAAAGCCCCCCAAGGGCCAGGAGCTGGATGACCACTATTTCGGCACCATCAAACCCCGTGTTGCCGCTTTTATGAAGGCTCTGGACGAGGAGCTGTGGCGGCTGGGGGTCATGGCAAAGACCGAACATAACGAGGCCGCCCCCTCCCAGCATGAACTGGCCCCGGTGTTCACCACCGCCAACATCGCCGCCGACCACAACCAGCTCACCATGGAGCTGATGCAGAAGATAGCCCGGCGCTTCGACATGGTATGCCTGCTCCACGAAAAGCCCTTTGCCGGCGTCAACGGCAGCGGCAAGCACAACAACTGGTCCATGATCACCAACACCGGAGCGAACCTTCTGGAGCCAGGCGAGACACCCTATGAAAACGCCCAGTTCCTGCTCTTCCTCTGCGCCGTAATCCAGGCCGTGGATGACTATCAGGATATGCTGCGCCTGTCCGTGGCCTCCGCCGGCAATGACCACCGCCTTGGCGGTCATGAGGCGCCTCCCGCCATCGTCAGCATCTTCCTTGGCGAGGAGCTGGAGGGCATACTTAAAGCCATAGAACTGGACGAGCCCTACGGCAGCAAAGAGAAGG
>CALWWB010000035.1 GCA_944385175.1 uncultured Oscillospiraceae bacterium
GCCACAGCAGCTCCGCCGCCAGCACGGCGGCGCACACCAGCAGGATCTTCCGCCGGCGGCACTTGAAAAACTCCAGTCTCAGCAGTTTCACAGGCTCGCCGCCTTTCCCGTCAGTTCCAGGAAGATGTCCTCCAGGCTCCTCTGCCGCTCTTCCAGCCGCACTATCCCCATGCGGTGCTCCGTGAGAAAGACGCTGAGCCGGGCGGCCTCCTCGTCTGGAAGAATGGGAAGGATGAGATAGCCCTCCTCATCCTGACAGCTTATACCTCTCTCCGACAGCAGTATGCGGGCCACCGCATTGTTGGTGCTGCGCAGAGCCAGATGGTGGCAGCTGCGGCTATGGAGGGCCTCCAGGGTGTTCTGGAACACCAACTCTCCCTCCCGGATGATAGCCACATGGTCGGCCATCTGGTCGATCTCACTGAGCAAATGGCTGGACACCACCACCGTCATGCCGAAGCGCTCCGGCAGGGAGCAGATCAGCTCCCGCATCTCCTGGATGCCCGCCGGATCCAGACCGTTGGTGGGCTCGTCCAGGATCAGCAGCTTGGGGTAGCCCAGCAGGGCCGCCGCCAGTCCCAGGCGCTGCTTCATGCCCAGAGAATAGTGGGCCACTTTCTTGTCTCTCTGTCCGTCCAGGCGGACGATCTCCAGCACCTCCCGGATATCTTTTTCCGGTACATCCCGGAGGGTCTGGACGATCCGCAGGTTCTCCTCCCCGGTGAGGTGGCCGTAATAGCTGGGGCTCTCTATGAGACTCCCCACCTGGCGCAATATCTCCAGGCGGCTGCCTCTGTCCATGCTCTTGCCCAGCACCCGTATGCTCCCCTCTGTGGGGCGCACCAGACCCAGAAGCATTTTCAGGGTGGTGGACTTTCCCGCCCCGTTGGGCCCCAGAAAGCCGTAGACGCTGCCCTCCGGCACCCGCATATCCAGATGGGCCACCCGCAAGGCGGCTCCGTACTGCTTGCATAAATTGTCGGTTTCAATGATGTTCATGACAAGACCTCCTTGTGCCTATATCCTAACCCCGCCGCCTTACGCCTCAATGAAGGGTACCTTAAGATTAGCTTACTTTTTCCCTCAGGGCTGGACGCCGGGAAAAGAGGGGATATAATATAGGCAGTCAAGGAAAAAGGGGGGAGGATATCATGTCCTTTCGCATTTTGATAGTGGATGACGAACCGGCTCTCCAGAGCATGGTGAGAGAGATATTGACCCAGGCAGGTTATGAGACTCTGAGCGCCCTGTCCTGCGCCCAGGCGCTGGAACAGTTTCGGGCCGCGCCGCCGGACGCGGTGCTGCTGGACGTGATGCTCCCGGACGGGGACGGCTTCTCCCTGTTCGGGAAACTCCGGGAAAACCGGGACATGCCGGTTCTGTTCCTCTCCGCCCGGGATGAGGATGCCGACCGGCTCCAGGGGCTGGGCCTGGGGGCGGACGACTACATCACCAAGCCCTTTCTCCCCCAGGAGCTGCTGCTCCGCCTGAGGGCGGTGCTGCGCCGGGTCTACCGGGAGGAGGGCTCAGCATCAAAGCTGGGGGACGCCGAAATAGATTGGGGCAAAGGCACCGTCCGGCGAGACGGCAGAGAGGCAGCCCTCACCGCAAAGGAGTATGCCCTATTGCGAAAGCTCTGGGATGCCCGGGGCAACATCGTCACCATCGACGCCCTGTGCGCAGCGTTGTGGGACGGGCCCCTGGTGGGCTATGAGAACACCCTCATGGTGCATATCCGCCGCCTGCGGGAGAAGATAGAGGCGGAGCCCTCCCACCCAAGCTATCTGCTGACGGTGCGGGGGCTGGGATACCGTTTAAATGTGGAGGGCGGAACATGAAACTCAAGAGTCTTTTGAAAGGGGTCTTGCTGGTAGCCGTCTCCTCTCTGCTGATCGTTGCCGTGAGCTTTCTGGGCCTTTTTGCCTTTGTATATTACAACTCCAGCGGCGGCCGGGACTGGGGCACCTCAGTGTCTGAAATTTCCCGGGCCCTTGTCCGGAACGGTACTGCCTACACCTTTACCGGAGAGGAACTGCTGGAGGAGGGTCAATGGCTCATGCTGCTGGACGCAGACGGCCATATAAGCTGGTCTTTATATAAGCCGGGGGACCTGCCGGAGCAGTACGGCATCGCAGATGTGGCCTCCTTTTCCCGCTGGTATCTGGGGGACTATCCGGTGAAGTGCTGGGTTCGGGATGACGGCCTGTTGGTACTGGGTTCTCCCAAGGGCAGCGTATGGAAGCACGACATAGCCATGAACACCCGGTATCTGCTCCAGGCTCCCATATGGTTTCTGGCCTTTTTCCTGCTGGCCCTGGGGTGCGTGCTGCTCCTGGCCTACTTCGCGGTGGGCCGCTGGTTCCGCCAGGCCCAGCATATCCGGGACAGCGCCCGCTCCGAATGGATAAACGGCGTATCCCACGACATCCGCACGCCTCTGTCTATGGTCATGGGCTACGCCGCCCAGCTGGAGGAGGCTCCGGGCTTAAATCCGAAATACAAAAGTCAGGCCGCTGCCATCCGGGTACAGAGCCAGGTCATCCGGGAGCTGGTAAACGACCTGAACCTAACCATGCGCCTGGACTGTCAAATGCAGGCGCTGAGAAAGGAAACCCTCCGGCCCGAAGTTTTTCTGCGCCGGGCCGCAGCGGATTTCCTCAACGGCGGCATGGCGGAGGGTTTTGATTTTAATATGGACCTGCCGGAAGATCCGCTGCCTCCGGTGGAGGCCGATCCCTTTCTGCTGCGTCGGGCGGTAAACAATCTGCTCATTAACGCCGTAAAGCACAACTGCCCCGGCGGATACATCCGCCTGGGCGCCGGGGTGGAAGACGAGATGCTGGTTTTCTGGGTAGAGGGCGGAACGGCGGCGGAGGCTGCCCGGGTGCCCGGGCCCGAAATCCTGGAGCCGGACGGCGGGGCAGCCCACGGCACCGGCCTCAAGCTGGTGGCCCAGATTGCCGCCGCCCACGGCGGCAGGGCGGGCTTTTACTGCGGTACGCCCTGGCGCTGCCAGCTGATACTGCCTTTAAAGGTGGCTCCCGGAAAGTCTCAGCGGCATGGGAATTAATAAGATACAGCAAAACAGGTAAAAGTTCATAAGTGCAAAAACTCGTTAAAAATGGTGAGCCCACGCTTTTCACGGGCTCACCATTGGCCTTTTGTATAGCATTTTATTTGACGTTCCGGCTCGCTGAGTCCATAAGTTTGGGCCGGTCAAACCCCAGCTTTATTTCCCGGCTCAGGCCAAGTCCCCCGCCGCCTTTATCTTGACCCGGGCGGTGTTTCCCGGATAGTACTGCAAGGGGACGTCCTCAGCGTCAATGATCTCCACGGTCTCCCGTATGGCCCCGGCCGCCACAGCCAGCTCCACAGCCTCGGCCCTGGCCTTGGCCAGCGCCTCGTCTCTGGGTATTTTGTCGTAGTCCATCAGCTGTTCATAGGTGCCGCTGACCTTGGAAATGGCCGAACCGATGGCATTGGCCACCCCGCCGAACTTATGCTGGGTGACGCTCTTTGCCCCGGCCAGATCTGCCGGCAGGATGATGGAGCCGCCGCCTACCAGGATGACATCCACATCCTGGGAGGAGACTTTCATGGCATCTATGGAGTCCTCGCACAGGCTGCGGATGGCAGCCAGGGCCTTCTCGGCAAAGTCCCGGTCCAGATGGGCCACCAGGGCCTTGTCCCCCAACTCCGCCATACCAAGGCGCACGGCGATGTCCGTGGCGGTGCAGACGTCCCCGCCGAAGCACAGGGCCTTCTCGGTTATCCTATAGCCCACAGAATCCGGGCCCACAGTCACCGTGCCGTCCTCCCTCTGGCGGACGATGGAGCCGCCGCCCAGACCGATGGAAACCACGTCAGGCATACGGAAATTGGTGCGCACACCGCCTATGGTCACTGCCACTCCGGACTCCCGGGGGAAGCCGTTTTGTATGACGCCCAAGTCGGTGGTAGTGCCGCCTACGTCGATGACTACGGCATTTTTCAGCTTGCTGAGATAGCAGGCTCCCCGGATGGAGTTGGTGGGGCCGCAGGCTATGGTCAGTATGGGATAGCGCCGGGCATAGTCCATAGTCATAAGGGTACCGTCGTTCTGGGACAGATAGACCTGGGCATTGGTCACGCCCTCGTCGGCCAGGGACTGGGCAAAGCCCTCAGTAAAGGACTGGGCCACCTTGTAGAGGGCGGCGTTCAGAATGGTGGCGTTCTCCCTCTCGATAAGGCCCATGGAGCCGATCTCGCTGGAGATGGATATATGCACATCCTTCCCCATTATTTCTCTGCACAGCTTTGCCGCTTCCAGCTCATGGTCATTGCGCACCGTGGAGAACACGCAGGAGATAGCCACGGACTTGACATCTTTCTCCTTCAGCTCCCGGAAAAAGGCCCCGGCAGCGGCGGTGTCAAAGGGGGCTATCTCTTTGCCGTCATATTCAAAGCCTCCACCCACGATTGCGGTGCCCACAGCAATCGTCTTAAGATCCTCCGACCAGTCCACCATGAGAGGTATACCCCTGGAAGCGGGAGCTCCTATGCGCAGGATACCTATGGGAGCCAGGTTCTTGCGCTCAACTATGGCGTTGGTGCACTGGGTGGTACCCAGCATGGCCTGCCTTATCTCCTTGCGGTCAACCCCGGATTGCTCCAGTACCGCTCTGACGGCGTTGAGGATGCCGTCGTATATATTGGCGGTGGTATGCTGCTTTACGGAGGATACCACATCCAGGTTTTCATCAATCAAAACGGCGTCGGTATTTGTACCGCCCACGTCAATTCCCAGCTTATACATTTCAGCAGCCTCCTTTGCAGCGCTCTTCCAGAGGGATATAGTCAGTATCCAGGCCGAAATACCTGGGGCCTACCAGTTTGAGTCCCTCCTCCGTTCTCCATAGGGGGAAGCACTTGAGTCCCACCACCATGACACGCTTGCCGTATTTCAGCGCATCCGTGGGGACTGGGGTAAAGGTCTCGGTATCCACAAGACAGATAAGGTCCGGAGTGGTAGCCAGCAGCTCACCGTTCACCACGGCGCTGAGGTTTTCGTTCTGGAACTCCACATAGGCTGAACCGCCCTTATAGTCGCCGATGCCCTCCAGCACTACCTTGCCGAAGTTGAAGCCTGCCCGCACCTCCCGGAGCACGTCGCATATCTTGCCCTTAAAGAGCTTATAGCCCTCGGTTATCTCCAGGAAGGCCTCCTCCGGAGTTTTGTCCGTCACTTCCTTCACCTTGCGTATAGCGGAGCCCAAAGTCTCGCTTCGGGTCACTATACCCCGGACGCCGTACTCCTTCATGAATTTTCCTTCCATTGCGTAAAGAGACACGGACACGGAGCCGCCGCAGGCCATGGTGACGGCCCGAGCCATCTCCTCGGTCCATCTGTTGGTGACGGTGCGGAATATGCAGGAATTGCCCTTCTCATCCACCATCGCCATAGGAGTGGCCGAACCCCCGCCAATAGTAAAGGTGACCATCTGCAGTTCCGGGAAGGCCCGGCCCATACCGTCGCAGTCCACCAGGGGCAGGCCCAGGCGGGCTGCCGCCGCAATGGGCAGCATGGAGTTGACTCCTCCTGCCTCAATGGGCATGAAAGCATAGATGGGCTTGCCGTAAAATGTGGACACGGTATCGTACAGGGTCTTATACTCCCCGCCGCCGATGGCCTTTTCGCACAGCACCGTGGGCGCGCCCATCATGGCGATGGGCACTACCAGGGCGTCATCGGGCACTTCATCCGGCTCCAGCATGGTGACAGGCCCGCATTCCTGCACGGCTCCTATGGCCACCAGCTTGCCCACATAGGGGTCTCCGCCGCCTCCGGCGCCCAGCAGAGCCGCACCTAGAGCGATATCCTCGATCTCGGGTATACCAATCTTTCGCAAACAAAACACTCCTTTTATTTTATAATGCATCGTGCAGGGCAGGAGCTTTATTGTCCTGCGCTGCACCGAAATAAAGACAGTTCAGGTATTCCTCTTGCTGCCGACGGCCTTGGCAAGAAATACATAAAGGACAAAGGCGACGATTATTCCGTTGACGGAACCGATGAAGAATGGCATATTCAGGAACGCCAGAGCAGGTATCGCCGCAAAAGTGCCTCCCGTCATGCAGGCCACCAGGGCGCCCAGAGCAAAGGCAATGATTCCGGGAGCACAAAAGCCCTCGCGTATCTCAAATCTCTCCAGTTTTCCTTTGTTTATAATCCAATAGTCCGCTATCATGACGCCCATCAGGGCGGGCACTATGGCGGAGAGCAGGGACAGGAAGCCCTGTATGGAGTTGAGGATACCCACAGCAGCCAGAACCGTTCCGATGGCTCCGGAGACTGCCGTGGTTATCCGGCTCCTTTTCTCATCCTGTCCCAGCAGTACGGACAGGGCCAAGCCCCCGGAATAGGCGTTAGAGACATTGGTGGTCCAGGTGGCCAGGATGAGGGCTATAAGGCCGATCACAGGCAGGCCCGCCGTGGACAGGAACACACTGATGTCATAGGAGCCTGTGCAGATCGCCAGGATGCCGCCCAGCATGAGTACCACCAAGCCCGCAGGCAGCACACCCAGAACCGAGGACTTTACAACGTCCCCCCGGTTCTTGGCAAATCGGCAGTAGTCACCGGAGATGGCGGCGGCCACCACAAAGGAGCCCACCGTCAGGCTGATGCCGCTGACCAGGCTCATGGGTGCAGCTGGATGATAGCCCACCAGGGCTGCCCCGTTGCCGGAGGCCAGATTGTATATGAGGGCGTAGGCCAGAACTATGCCCAGCAGAGGCACGGCTATTTTGTTGAGCCACTTGAGGCCGCTGAAGCGGAAGCAGGCCGTCAAGAGCATGACGATGCCCCAGCCCACGGAGGAGAGCCACACCGGGATGCTGATCCCGCTCATACCCTCCACCATGGAGGAAAAGGAGGAGCCGCACACGGCAGCCTGTATGCCGAACCAGCCTACACAGGAAATGGCCAGGATAGTGCTGATTATGTACTTGGCCCCCTTTTCTCCCAATGCCGCGCCGGCCATGACCGCCGTGGGCAAGCCGGTGTCACAGGCATGCATGCCCATAAAGCACATAAAAACACATATCAGTGCATAGCCGCTTATAATGGCCAGAGCAGCCGAGCCCAGGGAAAGGCCGGCACCTATCATGCCGCCTATCATCAGCGCCGGGACGCAAATCATTGCCCCTATCCACACCATTGCAATGGATACCCAGCTTTGTCTTTCCTCCGCTTTGATTTCAAAGCCTGTTGTCTGTTTCATGTTTTTCTCCCCTCTGCTTTTCTGATAATCAGCTCCCAAAGCTGATTTATTCCTTGATTATAGTAAAAGCATCGGGAGAAAACATTATTTAAATAGCTAAAGTTTTCCCAGGCTCATTGTCTCAAAGGACAATAAGCCTGGTGTGCGTTCGGACTGATATCTGCTCATCATTCTGGTTTTTTACAGTATCCTCCGCAAGGCAAGGGCATAAATCAGGTTTTTCGACTGGGGAATATCACCTACTCGGAAACCCAGCAGGTTACTCGCCTTTTGCAGGCGGTACTTGACAGTGTTCTTGTGGACAAAGAGATGGGCAGCCGTATCCGTGATACTGGAGTTTTTGTCAAGCAGGAACACTGTCAGGGTGTTCACTATTTCTGCCCCGTCTTTTCCGGAGAGAAGAGGGTCTAATAAGGACATATACCGGCGCACCGCTTCCTTGCCCTGGGCAGCTATCTCGCAGCACTCTTTTGCAAATTCTATTTCGGAAATGGTAAAGAACGGCCTCAGCGGGAATATCTTCGTGCTCTCCTCCACATAGGCTCTGTTAGTCTCATAGGCGCACTTCGCATCTGCGGTATATTGAAGCAGGGTGCAGCGGGTCACTTTGGCTGAAAGGCTGTTGTCCCTGCAAAAAGCCACAAGGGCATTTGTCCACTCGTCCATCTCATGGAGAGTCCTGCTGCCTACCGGGAAAATCAGTATGTCGTTTTCGTAGTGACCGCAGAGACCTATCCCCGTATAGAGGGCGGACAGTTCAAACACTGCGCCTGTCCATGGGGAGAGGTTGCTTCCGTCCAGGCTGCGCAATATCCACATGTCGCTCAAAGAAGCTACGTCTATATGATACAGATCCCCCAGGCGGCGCATTTTTATTGGCTCGTCCAGGATTATGGCCCTGGTGAGTTCAGACAGGTCGGTCTGGTTGTGGGTTTTCCCCCAGACTCCCATACTCACCCGTACCCCTTCCACCACCTGTTTCCACAGAACCTGATCCAGCTTGTCCCTTTCGGAGAAAACAAAAAGAAACATCCGGCTGTTGCTGCCAGGCTGGATTTCCGCCTTATAGGCCCACAAGTGCTGTTCCCCTTTAATTTCCCAGGAGCAGTCGCTGCCGCTGTGTTTTGCGGTTCCGTTTATTATCTCCGCCCAGGGCAGGCTCTGGTTCCTGGGCCAGGAGGCCTCGCTCAGCACCCGGTGTTCGGAATCCGTGATGACCGCCGAGGCCCTCAATCTGTCGCTGGTGATACGCAGGATCGTTTTCACGCTCTGCTGGCCCGGCGGGACCTTGGTCATCTGCTCCAGCAAATCAATGGTAAAGGTGGGGTTATTCAGCTCATCCCGGACAATTGCGTCCATCGCCTCGCGTATCAGCTCGCCGTAGCGCAGGTTGGGTTCATTTTCCGGCATACATATCAGGACAAAGTCCAACTCCTCCGCCAACCGAATCAGCTTTTGGTCCACCTTGGGCATTATAAGCCCAACATAGTACAGAATTATCCCCACCTCACCGGCCATGGCCAGCATCCTTATGTTGCTGCATTGGGCCTCCACATCCTCCGCTATATTGCAGAAGCCGGTGAGAATAAGCTCACTGCCCCAGAAATCTATGCTTTCATACAGCTTTTTCTGCATATCGGTAGGCGTGGAATACTCCAGCACCGTTATGCCGGTAACTATCCTGTCCAGGCTATTGCGTCCTGCCAGTACCTTCGCCCTGCGCAGAGAGGGCAGCTCCATCAATTGAGAAACCGTAAGGCTCACTTTAATTCACCCCAGATACAGCTTGAGCGGCAAGCCGTAATTTAAAAATATTATATCATCGGGAGAAGTGCAGCACAATGGCGAACTTGTCTTTCATGGAGGCCGGTTCGAGTGGACGGTCTCTTCCAATCTGCATGTCGTATTATGTGGCCACTTCCCTTCGGCAGTCAAAGAGGCCCCTTGCAGGCCCCGGCTTAATTATATATAATGGTTCCGGCAAAACCCGGAGAGATCTTCTCTCACGGATTTTGGATGCAACGCCGCATACGGGAACCCCGGTGTGCGGGAATTCACCAGAAGGAAAAGCAGGTGTCAAGTATGAAATCGGAAAACCTTTTGTTCGCTCCCGGCCCTTTTGACAAAATGACTCGCTGGGCACCGGAGTCCCCGGCGCTGGGCACGGTCTTTGTTCTCCACGGCCTGACCGAGTACATCGGCCGCTATGAGGAATTTGCCCGCTTCATGACGGGGCGGGGCTGGGCCGTGGCAGGCTTTGACATTCCCGGTCACGGCAACGCGCTGCTTACGGCAGAAGGTCTCCCCCGGAGAGGCTACTGCGGCGGGGAGGGGAGCTGGCAGGATATATGCGATATGCTGGGCCGCGCCCTTAGCTTCATCAAGTCGGAGGCGCCAGATCGGCCTCTGGCACTGCTGGGCTTTTCTCTGGGCTCTTTCCTGACCCGGGCCTGGCTGGTATGCCAGTCGGAGCCGCTGCCCGTGGACCGGATTTTGCTGCTGGGCACCGGAGAACAAAATCCCCTGGTGCTCCGCGGCGTGCGGAGCGTCATAGGCCGGGAGTGCCGCCGCCATGGGGAATATAATTCAAGCCCCCTGGTACAGAGCATAGCCTTCGGCAGCTACAACCGGCGCATCAAAAATGCCTCCTCCCCCTATGCCTGGCTGCTGAGCGATCCGGAGGCCCTGGCCCGCTATGAGAATGACCCGCTGATATGCAGGGACATCACCGGCGGGCTGTTCCGGGAGCTGCTCTCCTGTATGATATATGTGAGCCAAAATGAAAAGTCCCGAACCTGCCCGGTGCCTGTGGCTTTTCTGTCGGGGGAGGAAGACCCCGTAGGGGATGGGGGCAAGGGCGTCCGCCGGGCCGCGGCAAAGTTCCCCGGCGCCCCGGTCATATTTGTGCCCGGACGCCACGACATACTTCACGATGCAGGGCGGGAAACCGTATTCCGGCAGCTGGCCGAGCTGCTGGGCTGAGCCCGCCTATAAAAAAGAATTGCCGGAGACAGAGACATGAAACAGAAAATACTGATTGCCGAGGACGAGGCGGACATCCGCAATATCCTGCGGCTGTACCTGGAGAGCGAAGGCTTCCAGGTAATCGAGGCCGGGGACGGCCAGGAGGCTCTGGACGCCGTCCGGGAGGCCAGGCCAGACCTGGCTATTCTGGACGTGATGATGCCCCGCCTGGACGGGCTCGCCGTCACCAGAGCCCTGCGTCAATACAGCGACATGCCCATACTCATTCTCTCTGCCAAAAGCCAGGACAACGACAAAATCCTGGGCCTGAATCTGGGGGCGGACGACTACATATCCAAGCCCTTCAATCCTCTGGAGGTGGTGGCCCGGGTAAAAGCCCAGCTGCGCCGCCGGGAGCACAGATTCTCCCCGGTCATCAGCCTGGGCGCCCTGAGCCTGAACACGGAAACCTGCAGCCTTACCAAAGGCGGGGAGCCGGTGTTGCTGACTCCCACGGAATACCGGCTGCTGTCAGTGCTTATGCGCTCTCCCGGGCGTATCTTCACCAAGGTACAGCTCAGTGAGGCCATTAACGGGCAGTACTTTGAAAATGATGACAACACCATTATGGTGCATATCTCAAAGCTGAGGGATAAAATAGAAGACGATCCCCGCCATCCCCAGCGCTTGGTGACAGTGAGAGGATTAGGGTACAAATTTGAAAACAAATAGACCTGCTTTGAGTATTTCCGCCTTATTGTGGCGGTATTATCTGGCTTTTACCCTGATACTGATTGCCATCTTTTCCGGCACCTACCGGCTCTGGGACAGCGCCTCCCTCCGGCTTATGGGCAGTCCGAAGGTCGAGGAGCTTCTGCAATCGGAAGCATTCCTGCACGGCAGCTACGGGGATATAAATCCGGAAAAATATCTTGGAGTAAACGGCGGCTTTGCCGTGCTGGACGGGGAATTGAATCAGGTCTATTCTTCCTCGCCCTATCTGCCACGGATAGACACAGAGGATGAGCTGTTGTGCATCCGGGAATACGACAGTATGTATTTTTTCAGCTCCCTGTCTTTCCGTACCGAGGACAGTAAGCAGCGGATTCTGGTGAGCTGTGAGCACTACGAGGGCGATGGTCTGGTGAGCACCGATGCTGCCCTGCTGGATGAGGATCTCCGGGTTCTGGAAGGCAGCCTTTTCCCCGGCAAAAGGGAATTTACCCGGGAGGAGCTGGGCTACCTCACCGGCAGCTGGTCCAGGGATTATCTGCTGGAGCGTACCGTGGCTTCGGGGCCTCAGGGTGAGAGGCTGAACGTTCTTTTTCTCCTTCCCCAATATTCTGAGGAATATTACCACACTGCCCTTCAGCAGGCCGGACGGCTGTGGCTGCTGGCCATACCCCTGTATCTGGCCGCCACCCTCATCTTTATCCGGCTGTTGAACCGCCATTTCCGCCTTCCCCTGTCCAAACTCAAAGCGGCTATTCTCAGCCTGGGTGTCGGGGAGTCTCCCTCCGCCTCCGGATGCGGCGGGCCGGAAGAGCTGCAGGAGCTGGGGCGGAGTTTTGACCGGATGGCCGAAAGCCTGAGGGAGAGCCAGGCAGAAACACAGCGGCTGGAGCAGCAGCGCAGTAAAATGTTGGCAGATATCTCCCACGATCTCAAGACCCCTGTCACCGTCATCTCCGGCTATGCCAATCTCATCCGGGACGCAAAGCTTCCGCCAGAGGAGCTGTCCAAATATCTGGAGACAATCGGGAGGAAAGCCGATGCCCTGGCAGAACTTGTAAACAGTTTTTGTGAATATGCCAAAACGGAACATCCGGATTTTCGGCTGGACAAGCGAGAGACTGAACTGTGCGAATTCCTCAGGGAATACCTGGCAGAGAAATTTGACGAGATAGAGCTGGCCGGTTTTTCCCTGGAAGCGGATATACCCGAGGGTCTGTCCCTGCCCTGCCGCCTCGACCCCTTCCAGCTGAGCAGGGCTCTTGACAACATTCTCTCCAATTCCTTAAAGCACAACCGCCTGGGCACGCTTATCCGTGTATCTCTCAGGCAGGACAGGAACATGCTCCTGCTTACAATAGCCGATAACGGCAGCGGAATTCCCTCCAACCTGCGGGCAGATCTGTTCACCCCCTTTGCCGTGGGGGACAGCTCCCGCTCCAAAGGCGGCAGCGGCCTGGGGCTGGCGATAAGCGCCAGGATCATCCGGGGCCACGGCTGGAGCATACGCCTGTTGGAAGATACTGTACCCGGCACTGCCTTTGAGATCAGCATCCCAAAGCAGCCCGGCCCATGAACCCGGGCTTCCCGGGACAGACAGCCTCGCCAAATTTTTTCGCCGTAGCAAAAAATAATTTCAATCGTTTTCCGCGGCGGCGTGTACGTCGCGGAAAGCACTTCTCACACTTCTAGCGAATCAATGTCCATCGTAAGTGTGTTTGATTCGGTAAGGAGCTGCAACTTAATGGATGAACAGTCAAAATCTTTGAGGACTTTTTTGACAAGCCGAGACAGCCTATCCGGGCTGTCTTTTTTTGTCTGATTTCCCAAGCTTACGAAATTTTAAGCTTCCGTAAATGAGGATTTAAGACTGGCAATATATGCTGTCACCCAGAAAAGGAGGCAATATGTATGGATTTGTATCCCAGGCAACAGCCCATCATACAGGTAAAAAACCTGCGGAAGGAATACCCTCTGGAAGATGAAACCGTAGTAGCCCTGAAACGAATAAACCTGAGCATCCGGCTGGGCGAGATATGTTGTATTTTCGGCACCTCCGGCTCCGGCAAGAGCACCTTGCTCAACCAGCTGGCGGGCATGGAAAAGCCCACTCGCGGCTGCGTGTACATTGGAGGAGTGCCTATCTCCCGGCTGGACGAGGATGGCCTGGCCCTGTTTCGCCAGCGGCATCTCGGCTTTGTATTCCAGGCTTACAATCTGCTTCCGGAATTGACTGCCACAGAAAATGTGGCACTGCCCCTGATGTTCAGAGGCGTTCCCAAGCAGCAGCGGGAAGCCATGGCCAGAAAAATGCTTTGCCGTGTGGGCCTCTCCCACCGCCTGGATCACTTTCCCACCCAGATGTCCGGCGGCCAGCAGCAGCGTGCCGGTATTGCCCGAGCTTTTATTGCCCGGCCCGATGTGGTCTTTGCCGACGAACCCACAGGCAATCTGGACACCGCCACCACGGCGGAGATCATGAACATGATCTGTTCCTTTGCCGGCAAGTTCCACCAGACCATAGTTCTGGTGACCCATGACCCGGAAATGGCCGCCTATGCCCACCGTATCGTCAAGCTCATCGACGGCGAGATAGTCAGCGACGAGCTCACCGACAAGGGCAGGGCGGCAGCAAATATGTAGATTGTGAGGTAACAAGCTGTGAATTTAAGAAACATACTGGCCTTCTGCCTGATGCTGTCCCTAATATTTTCCATCGCTCCCGCCTATGCCCTGGCGGCGGAGCCGTCTTTTCCCGACGAGGGGCTTCTCTCCGATACAGCCGATCCCCCGACAGGGAGCGTCTCAGATTCAGACGGTATACCCGCTCCGGAAAACACCCCAATGCCGGAAAGCACTCCTTCGCCGGAAAATACTCCTGCCCCGGAAAATACCCCCTTGCCGGAGAATACCCCCTTACCGGAAAACACTCCCCCCAGGGAGAGTAATCCTCCCACCCAACTCAAAGCGCCGGAGGTGCTGGGTTACTCTGTCTCCAAGTCCTCTTTCAGTAAGGGAGACACTGTGACAATAACCGTCACCCTGAGGCATAGCGACGTCACGCTTTCCCAGGCCGGCGGTGAGCAGAATCTGGATATAATCAAGCTGGCCGACAGCTTTTCCGGCGGCAGCCTCAGCTGGACGCTCAGCTGCAAGGAAACCGAAAAGCTGAGATATGATCTCACCTTCAGCCAAGTAAAGTACAACGGCTTCGGCAAGTCCCTGCGTTTCATGCCTGAGAGCCGGGACGGCAGCCTGTCTTTCCCCAGCCTGGAGCTGACTTTGGCCGAGGCTCTGGAGTACGACCCCAGCAAAGAGGATGCCGGCAGTGCTGACAGCCTTGCCGGTTATGGCGGAGGCAGCGGAGGCGGCTACGCCACCGAGAGTTCGGTGCCCCGTCTCGTCATCAGTGAATATGACTACGGCGAAAAGGCTGTAGCTGCCGGCTCAAAGTTCAGTCTGAATTTCACCCTTCTCAATACCGGAAAGCTGGCAGTAGAGAACATAGTGGTGTCCATAGACGGCGGCGAGAGCTTTACCATGGACAAATGCAGCAACACCTTGTACTATGGGAAAATGCCCTCTGCCGGGAAGGAGAGCCTGTCGGTAAACATGCAAGCCCTGCCAGGGGCAAATTCCGGAGCCCAGAGTATAGGCATAAACTGCAAATACGAGTACCTGGACAGCGGCAAACGATCCAACGCCACGGCGGAAATAAAGCTGTCTATCCCGGTGATGCAGCCGGACCGCTTCCACGTGAGTCCGCCGTCCCTGCCTGAGACGATAAATGCCGGAGAGGAGCAGACCCTATCCCTCAGCTATGTTAACAAGGGCAAGGCCCAGGTGAGCAATGTGGAGGCCAGCATTGAAGGCCGTGTGGACTCCCCTGCAAAGAGTCAGTATCTGGGCAACTTCGACCCGGGTAAAAGCGGCAGTATAGGTTTTGTGTTCACTCCGCCTTCCCCCGGCAAGCTGGATCTGGTCTTGAAAGTCAGCTACGAGGACGCGAATCAAGATCTGCACAGTCTGGATTTCCCTCTAAGCCTGAATGTGCAGGCGGCCCCCGAGCCCATGTACCAGGAGCTGGATGACCGGCAGGGCAACGCCTTCCCTGTTACATTGCTGTGGCTGCTGATCCCCTTTGTCCTGATTTCGGCGGGATATTTTTGGGGCAGGCTCTTTGTCAGAAAACTGCGGGAAAAGCAAAGCGCAGCCCCTGCCGATATAGTGAGTGCAGACTGGGATGGCTGGGACGAAGCCCCGGAGGATCTGTCCTCCGAAAGGGCCAGGAAGTCCACCGGAGGTAAGGCGGATGAAGTATGAGGATATTTTCAATATGTGCGTGCAGAACCTGCTGCGGCGCAAATCCCGCACCCTGCTGACTCTGCTGGGAGTGCTCATCGGATGCTGCTCCATAGTCATCATGGTCTCCATAGGCATAGGCATGACCCAGTCCCAAAAGAAAATGCTGGAGGAAATGGGAGATCTCACGGTCATCACCGTCAATCCCAAGCAGGGGGGCGGAAAGAAGCTCGATGACAAGGTGCTGGGCAGCATCCGCTCTATGGAAGGCGTGGTGGGTGCAACTCCCAAAATTACTCTGGAGGACTATAACTGCACTGTAAAGCTGTATGCCGGAGCCAATGACCGCTATGTGGCCGAGTGGGCCAGCGTAGCCGGCATAGATACCCGGGAACTGGAAAACATGGGCTACAAGCTGTTGGCCGGAGACGTCCCCGGCCAGAGCGGCCAGGTACTCTCAGGTCAGTACGCCGCCTACGGCTATTCCGATTCCCTGCGCCCCGGAGGCAGCAATATGGTGGACCGATGGAGCGGAGGCTTTGACAAGAACGGCAATCCCCTGGACCCTCCCGCCCCCTTCTTTGATGCCGCCTCCACCCCCATCGTCATGGAGCTGGAGACCAATGGGAAAAAGCTCCGCTTCCCCCTGCAGCCCTGCGGCCTTCTAAAAGAGGACTATGCCAAGGGCAGCGAAACCTCCGAGGGCATACTCATGGACATATCCCAGCTCCGGGAATACATTGAGCAGCTCCAGGGCTCCGGAAGGACACAGCAGGGCTGCAGGACAGTGCTGGTAAAGGTGTCGGACATCACCAAGGTATCCCAGGTGGAAAAACAGATACGGGAGCTTGGTTTTTCCACATCCTCAATGGAGAGCATCCGCAAGCCCATGGAAAAGGAGGCCCGGCAAAAGCAGATGATGCTGGGCGGGCTGGGCGCCATCTCTCTGTTTGTAGCAGCCCTGGGTATCACCAACACCATGATAATGTCCATCTCCGAACGCACCCGAGAGATAGGCATAATGAAATCTCTGGGCTGCTGCGTAAAGGACATACGCATTTTGTTCCTGTCCGAGGCCGGAGTCATAGGTCTGCTGGGTGGTCTGGTGGGCTGTATAGTCAGCCTGCTTATAGCAATGATAGTAAATCTGGTCTCTTTCGGTGCCCCTCCCGGTCCGGCCTGCATTGCCGCCGCCTTGGTGGGCGGAGATGGTTTCAGCCGCATCTGTATAGTCCCCTTCTGGCTTTTGCTCTCGGCAGTGGTGTTCTCCGTAGCCATAGGTCTGGGCTCAGGCTACTATCCGGCAAATAAAGCGGTGCAGATCCCCGCCCTGGAGGCTATCAAATCCTGAGCTCGTCCCGTAACCTGAGTTTACGGGAATCAGCTGAGCGGGACTCCCTATATTTAAGCATGAGGCCCCGGCTTGATTAAGCCGGGGCCGGGTGGTATAATCAGGGGAAAATTCAGAGGGGGGTGCAGAAAATGTCCAAGGGAAATATGGAAAGAACTAAAATATCCGCCGGCCCGGCCCTATTGGTTTTAGCCGCCGGCTGCCTGTGGGGTTTTATGGGCCTGCTGGTGAGAAGTACCGGTACCCTTGGCCTTGGCACAATGGAGACCTGTTTTCTACGGGCCTTGGTCACGGCAGTATCCATGCTGTTGCTTTTGCTCATCCTCGACCGCCGGGCCTTGAAAGTGCGGCTCCGCGATCTGTGGTGCTTTGCAGGAACAGGGATAGTCAGTATGACTTTTTTCAATTTCTGCTATTTTAAAACCATTATGCTAACTTCTCTATCAGTTGCGGCAGTGCTGCTGTACACCGCCCCGGTTTTTGTGGTGCTCATGTCCGCCCCTCTCTTCGGCGAGAAGCTTAGCCGCCGTAAACTTTTGGCCGCTCTGGTAGCTTTTATGGGCTGCGCCTTTGTCTCCGGCATCGTAGGCGGGGCGGGCAGGCTCTCCCTCAGCGGCATACTCTTCGGCTTGGGCTCCGGCATAGGCTATGCCCTCTACAGCATTTTCGGCCGCTATGCCCTGGAGCGGGGCTATGGCTCTGCCACCATATCATTCTATACCTTTGTCTTTGCCCTCATCCCCACATTCCTGCTGGCGGATACCAGGGCAGCACTCTCCGCCCTTACCGGCAGTCCCGGACAGTTTGCCTTTCTGGCCGCTCTCATCATCATGGTCACTCTTGCCCCCTATTTGCTCTATACAAAAGGGCTCCAGGGTCTGGAAACCGGTTCTGCCTCCATTCTGGCCTCTATAGAGCCGGTGGTGGCCACTCTGGTGGGGCTTGTGAGCTATTCGGAGAAGCTGGGAATATGGAATATCCTGGGCATAGCCCTGGTGCTGCTGTCTATCCTGCTGATAAACCGCCCCGGCCCGGAGGAGAAGGTTCAGGCCTGAGCCGGGCTTGAAAACAAAACAGGAAAATGTAAGTGTCTCTGTTCTCCTTTTGGAAAACAGGGACATTTTCTATATGCGCTTGGTTTTTCGCTTATATCTCCTCACAGTGGTGGCAGGCTACCTGTCTTGAGCCTATGCTGCGCATAAGGGGTTCTTCCACCCGGCAGCGCTCCGTGGCATAGGGGCAACGGGTATGGAAGCGGCAGCCGGAGGGCGGATCGATGGGGCTGGGCAGCTCCCCTTTCAAAAGGGGGCGCTTCTCCCCTCTGGCTCTGGGGTCTATCCCGGGGATGGCCCCCAGGAGGAAGCGGGTATATGGGTGCAGAGGCTTTTCATACAGCTCCGCCGTATTCCCTACCTCGCAGAGCTTGCCCAAAAACATAACGCAGGTCCTGTCGGACAAAAAGCGCACCACGGACAAGTCGTGGCTTATAAACAGATAGGTCAGACCGAACTCCTTCTGCAGCTCCTTCAGCAGATTCAGTATCTGATTTTGAACCGACACGTCCAGGGCTGACACCGGCTCATCGCAGATAATGAGCTTGGGCTTCAGGGCTATGGCCCGGGCTATGCCTATGCGCTGGCGCTGGCCTCCGGAGAACTGATGGGGGTAGCGGTACAGATACTCCGCCGGAAGACCTGCGGCCTTCATCAGCTCCAGCACCCGCTGGGTTGTCTCCCGGGCCGTAGCGCAGACGTGGTGAGTCTCCAGAGGCTCGGCTATGATGTCCCGCACAGTCATGCGTGGGTTCAGAGAGGCGTAGGGGTCCTGGAAGATTATCTGCATCTTGCCCCGCAGGGGGTGGAACTCCCTTTCACTCATGGCGCTGATGTCCTGCCCCTCAAAGCTGATGCTGCCCTCCGTGGCCGGGACAAGGCGGATGAGGGTCCGGCCCAGAGTGGATTTACCGCAGCCGCTCTCTCCCACCAGGGCCAGAGTCTCCCCTTCATAGATGTCCAAATCTACTCGGGACAAGGCGTGGAGACGGCGCTTGCCGGAGACGGGGAAGTCCTTGGACAGTCCCCGGGCAGAAAGAAGAATTTTCTTTTCCATGTCTTTCCTCCTTCAGCGCCGGGCGTAGGGACAGCGGGCCAGGTGCCTGTCGCCCGCCGGGCTCAGCTCCGGCGGACAGCTCCGGCAGTTCTCCCCGGCCATGGGGCAGCGGGGAGCAAAACGACAGCCCTGGGGCAGCCGAAGCAGGTTGGGCACCACCCCGGGGATGGTGGAGAGTCTTTCGTCCCCCCGGCGCAGGGAGCGCACCGAGTCCATCAGCCCCCGGGTATAGGGGTGGCTGGGATTGTCGAAAAGCTCCAGTACCGGGGCCTGCTCCACCACCTGACCTGCATACATCACGTACACATAGTCGCAGAGCTGGGCTATGACGCCCAGATTATGGGAAATCAAAATTATACTGGTGCCGATGGTGTCCCGCAGCTCCCGCAGCAGCTCCAGGATCTGGGCCTCCACGGTGACGTCCAGGGCGGTGGTGGGCTCGTCGGCTATCAGCAGTTTAGGGCGGCAGATCATGGCCATGGCTATCATGACCCTCTGCCTCAGTCCTCCGGAGAGCTCATGGGGATAGCAGCGGTAGCGCTTCTCCGGCTCGGATATGCCCACGGTCTCGAACATATGCAGGACTTTTTTCTTTGCCTCGTCCCGGCTGATCTTCCGGTGCTGAAGTATGGCCTCCTGCACCTGCTTACCCACGGGCACCACCGGGTTCAGGCTGGTCATGGGCTCCTGGAAGATCATGGCGATCTCCTCCCCCCGTATCAGCGACATCTCCGCCTCGCTGAGAGGGACCAGATCCCGGCCTTCCAGCAGTATCTCGCCGCCCACTATTTTCCCCGGATATTTCAGCAGCTTCATAATGGAGCGGGCGGTCATGCTCTTGCCGCAGCCGCTCTCCCCCACCAGGCCCACAATGGAACCGTGGGGCACATCGAAGGAGACGCGGTCCACCGCCTTTATCTCACCCTTCTCGGAGAAGAAGCTGGTGGAGAGCTCCCGCACCCGTAAGGTTATTGCTTCATCCATACCTGTCTCTCCTCCTTTACCTGTCTTTCAGATGGGGGTCCAGCACGTCCCGCAGACCGTCCCCCAGGAAATTGAAGGCCAGCACCACCAGCATTATGGCTATACTTGGGGCCAGAGACAGCCAGGGCTTGGTATAGAGGAACTGCCGCCCCAGGTTCACCATTAGTCCCCAGGAGGCCTGGGGGTACTTGATGCCTATGCCCAGAAAGCTGAGAGAACTCTCGGACAGTATGGCCGAGGGGATGTTCAGGGTAAAGAGCACTATCATGGAGGGCAGGCAGTTGGGGAAGATGTGCCGGCACATTATCTTCAGCCGGCT
>CALWWB010000036.1 GCA_944385175.1 uncultured Oscillospiraceae bacterium
GCTCTTCCCAGATACCCTGCCATTTTTTCTCTATTCTTGCAAAATCGTATTTCATGATGGATCAACTCTTCCTTTTTTAATTTCTGAATTATCTGTCCGGTACCGCCCCATTTTGGCCAAAGCAGAGCCCAGGCCCAAAGGGCCTGAGCGCTTCAGCCTCAGGGGCTGGGAAGGGATGAGATATCCACCACCTCTGAGTCGCTCCAAAGGCGCTCCAGGTTGTAAAATTTTCTGGCTTCGTCGGTGAACACATGGACTATGACGCAGCCGAAATCCATGAGCACCCAGATATCCGAGCGCAAGCCCTCCCGGCGTACGGGGGGCTCCCCTGCCTCGGAGAGCTGTTTGTCCACTTCATCCACAAGAGCCTTTATGTGGGTGGAAGAGCTGCCGTTGCAGATTACAAAGTAATCGGCCAGCACAGTCTGCTCCGTGGTCTTCAGTATCTTGACATCCTTGGCCTTTTTCTCGTCCAGGGCTCTGGCGGCTATTGCCGCTATTTGGGCGGGACTAAGCATTTTATTCTCCCTTCTGCCGCGCCGATCCGGGCGGCTCTTTATTTATAAGTTCTCCCGGCTGCCTGTATACCACAGCCATGCCTCCACCGTATCCTTGTGGGGCTCCACATTATGGCGGCGCAGTTCCTCCAGGCTCATCTCCAGCCCCAGGGCCATGGCCTTGTCCAAATCCTCATAGGCCAGCTCCCGGAGCTTTTCAACTCCGTCAAAATCCCTGGTGGGTTCTATGTAGTCGGCCAGGTATATTATCTTCTCCAGAGTGCTCATATCCGGTTTGCCGGTGGTATGCCAGCGTATTGCCCGGCTGATCTCCTCCGACACCCCGAACTCGTCTGCCGCAAGGGCGGCGCCGGTTATTGCATGGAGAAGCTTTGGGTTATCCTTCTGAAGATTATCGAGAATAATACCATATTTATCACACAATATCAACTGTTCATCGTAACTAAGATTTTTTGTCACATCGTGGAGTATCCCCGCCACTGCAGCCTTTTCCGGGTCTTCTCCCCAGAGTCTGGCAAGCTGCACCGCCTCGTGCTCACAGCCGGCAGTGTGGGCCATGCGCATGGATGTGAGCCGGGGGCTGATCTTCTGCCTGAGCCAGGTGAGCTCCGGCTCCGCCTCATAGTAGCGCCGCCGGATTATCTCGGAGTATACGCTGTCCGGCAGCATATCCGAACCCAGGCCCAGGCGCAGATGGGCGCGCACATCCTCCGAACTCATGGGCAGAGGCTCATGGCTCAGTATCAGCACCCTGGCCGAATACTTATCTTCCAGCTCCTCTTTGAACTCCTCCAGCTCCCGCCAGTCGTCCTCCTCCCGGGAGAGCACCGTGAGCACACAGTTATCCAACAGGTACTGGAATTTGTACCACTGGCAGAAGCTGAGGAACATGTCCGAGCCCATTACCAGATACAGCTCGTCCTCCGGGAACTCCTCTCTCAGCTGGGCAACGGTGTCGGCGCTGTAGCTGCGCCCTTCCCGTCTCAGTTCCATGTCCGACAGCTCTGCCCCCGGGATATCCCGGAAAGCCAGCCGGCACAGCTCCATGCGCTGTTCCGGGCTGGGGCTGCCGGGGGCCATATCCTTATGGGGCGGGATATTGGTGGGGATTATCAGGAACCTGTCCGGCTCCAGCTTTTCATATACAGTGGCCGCAGCACTCACATGGCCCAGATGGGGCGGGTTGAAGCTGCCGCCGTACACAGCAGTTTTCATTATTTTTTCTTGTCCTTCACCAGAACTATTTTAGGCTCTTTCTCGTTGCGCTTATACATCACAAATTTGGTGCCTATCACCTGGACGCCTTCGGCGCCGCATCTTTCACACAATGCGTCGCAGGCTTCCCTGGCTGTGAGCATGGAATTTTCCAGCACCCGGCCCTTTACCAGCTCCCGGGCCTTCAGGGCCGCATTGACGGATTCCACCAGGCTGTCGCTTATTCCGCCCTTGCCCACCTGGATTATGGTGTCCAGCTCCATGGCCATGCCCCTGAGCTGGGCCCGCTGTTTACTGCTTATTGGCATATCTTACTCTCCATAATTTCAATAATAGACTGAATCCAAAACTCAGTTTTTAAACAGCGCCTCCACAAAGTCCTTGGCCTCAAAGGGCAGCAGGTCGTCCACGCCCTCGCCCACGCCTATGAACTTCACCGGCAGCTTCAGCTCGTTGGCTATGGCAAATACTATGCCGCCCTTGGCTGTGCCATCCAGTTTGGTGAGGACTATGCCGGTAAGCCCGGCGGTCTCCAGGAACTGCTTTGCCTGGATGAGGCCGTTCTGGCCGGTGGTGGCGTCCAGCACCATGAGGGTCTCCACCGATGCCTCCGGCAGCTCTCTGTCGATGATGCGCCGGATCTTGCCCAGCTCATTCATCAGGTTCTGCTTGTTGTGGAGCCGCCCCGCCGTGTCGATTATCACCACGTCGGTACCTCTGGCCTTGGCGGCGCTGAGGCCGTCATACACCACTGCGGCGGGGTCGCTGCCCTCCTCGTGGCGTACTATCTCCGAGCCGGAGCGCTCCGCCCAGATACCCAGCTGCTCGGCAGCTGCAGCCCGGAAAGTATCCCCGGCGCAGAGCAGCACCTTCTTGCCCTGAGCGGTGAGCTGGGCGGCTATTTTGCCGATGGTAGTGGTCTTGCCCACTCCGTTTACCCCCACCATGAGGATGACGGAGGGCTTGGTCTCCAGCTTAAGCTCCGTGTCCCCCACCTGCAAGAGCTTGCTCAGAAGCTCGATAAGCCCGGCCCGGGCCTCATAGCCCTTTCTGAAGCGGCGCTCCCAGGTCAGCTTCCGCATGGCCTTTATGACCTGGGCGGCAGTCTCCGCCCCCACGTCGGCCATCACCAGCAGCTCCTCCAGCTCCTCATAGAAATCTTCGCTGTCGGGCTGGTAGCCCTGAAACAGTTCCTCCAGCTCCTCCATATTGCTGCGGGTCTTGGTCAGGCCGGAAAAAATTTTGTCAAAAAATCCCATATATTCTGTCTCCGTAGTCTGCCGAATGTACCGGCAATGTCTGCTGTCATTCCTCTATTGTCTTCTGGGCGCTCTCCAGATCCAGTTCGATGACAGTGGATACGCCCTTTTCCTGCATTGTCACGCCGTAGAGCATGTCCGCCTCTTCCATGGTGCCCCGGCGGTGGGTGATGACAAGGAACTGGGTCTTGTCCGACATGCGGCGCATGTACTGGGCATAGCGGGTGACGTTGGCCTCATCCAGAGCGGCCTCTATCTCGTCCATGACGCAGAAGGGTGTGGGCCGCACCTTCAGTATGGCAAAGTACAGGGCTATTGCCACAAAGGCCATCTCTCCGCCGGAGAGCAGGCTGATGGTGGACAGGGCCTTACCCGGGGGCTGCACCTTTATCTCGATGCCGCACTCCAGCACATTGCTCTCATCCTCCAGCCTCAAGGCGGCCTTGCCTCCGCCGAAGAGCTCCAGGAAGGTCTGGCGGAAGCACTGGTCGATCTCCTTGAAGCGCTCCGCGAACAGCTCTTCCATCTCCCCGGTGAGCTCTTTTATTATATCCAACAACTCGCCCTTGGCCTTTTCCACATCGTCTCTCTGGCCGCTGAGGAATTCATAACGGGTGTTCACCCGCTCGAATTCATCTATGGCGCCGATGTTGGGGCTGCCCAGAGCGTTTATCCTGCGGCGCAGCTCTGCAATGTCCTTGCCGGCCTTCTGAAGGTTTTCCACCGGCTGGCGCAGGGCCTCGGCGGCACTGTGGCTCAGCTCATAGTTTTCCCAGAGCTTATCCAGTATCTGGCGCTCCTCCATCTCGGCGGCCTGCTTTTTCTGCTCAACGCGGGCCTTACCCCGCTCCAGCTCCACGATCTCCCGGTTCAGCTCCTGGGCCTGCTTGTCGGCCTTGGTACGTCTGCTCTCCAGCTCCATGCGGCTCTTGCTGATTTCCTGGATCTCTTCCTTGATACGCTCAATTCTCTCTCTGGCCTTTGCCATCTCCCCCTGCTTTTCCTCCAGGCGGCGGGCAAAGTCCTCTATCTGGCGCTGGGCGGCCTCCACAGCATTGCGGCGTATCTGACTGTCTCCCGAGAGACTGTCCATCAAAAGTCTCAGCTGTGCGGCGGAACTCTCCGTGGCTTTCAGCTCCGCCTCCAGAGAGGATCTGCGGCTTCTCAGCTGCCCCTGTTCCTCCTGGGCCATTTCCAGCTCATAGCGTACTGCGGCCAGCTCCCGCTGTGCCTTCTCCAGCTGCTTTGCAGAGAGTTCTTCCTCCTCACGCAGCTTTTCCCTGTCCTTTTTCAGTCTCTCCAGCTCATTGGCCCGGGAGAGTATTCCGCTGCCCTTGGCGCTGCTGCCGCCGGTCATGGAACCTCCGGCATTTATCATCTGACCGTCCAGAGTCACTATCCTCAGACGGTTGCCGCTGTTTCTGGACATGCGCACCGCGTCGCTCAAAGCCTCCGCCACCACGGTGCGTCCCAGGAGATTTGCAACTATCTGGTCATAGCGGCTGTCGAATTTCACCAGGTCATAGGCTATGCCCACAAAGCCCGGGTCCCTATCCGGGGCATCCTTCATTACGCTGCCCCGGATAGCGTCCATTGGCAGGAAAGTAGCTCTGCCGGAATCACTGCGCTTTAGCAGCTCTATGGCCCGGCGTCCGTCCTCCTGGGTATCCACCACTATGTTCTGGGCGGCGGCTCCCAAAGCCGTCTCTATGGCTAAGGCGCATTCCTCGTCTGCTCTAAGAAGGTTTGCCACCGGGGCATGTATCCCTTTCAGGTTCCCCCTCCGGCTCTCCTTCATGACGGTTTTTACCGCCCGGGAGTATCCCTCGTAATCTTTTTCCATATCGCTCAGCAGGTTTATACGTGAATCCATACTGCGCTCGTCCACCTGCAGCTGGGTGGTTTTGCCGCTGAGCTCCTTTACCGCTGCATCCCGGCGGTTCAGCTTCATGCGGCAGCCGGAGATGACATTGTCGTTGCTGTCCTGCTCCTGCTGCAATTCTTTCAGGGCGGAGCCGATCTGAGCCATGCGCTCCCCGCTCTTGTCTATGCTCTCCCGGAGTTCCCGGACCCGGCTCTCCTGCTTGTCGATATCGCTGAGCAGGTTCTTTTTATTTTCGGCACTGCTGTCCATGTTGGCTTTAAGCACCGCAGCCTCGGCCTCCAGGCGGGAGTTGTCCCCCTCCGCCTGGGAAAGACGGCGGCGGGCTTCCTCGGTCTCCACGTCCTTTTGCTGCATCCGCTGGCTTATGCCGTCGGAGGAATCATAGAGTCCCTTGAGCTGTTCTCTGGCCATCTCCAGGCTGTCCGTCACCTGCTCAAACTCCAGTTCCACATCCTTTGCCTGGGCCCGGAGCTTTTCCAGAGTTGCCATCCACACCGATATCTCCTGTATGCGCAGTTCATCCCTCAGCACCAGGTAACGCTTGGCAGTCTCCGCCTGCTTGCGCAGGGGCTCCACCTGCATTTCCAGCTCCTCGATCTTATCGTTTATGCGCAGCAGGTTCTCCTCGGTTTTCTCCAGCTTGCGCTCGGCCTCCTCCTTCCGGTAACGGAAGCGGGAGATGCCGGCGGCCTCTTCAAAGACTTCCCGGCGGTCGGTGCTCTTGCTGGACACTATTTCCGCAATGCGTCCCTGGCCGATGATGGAGTAGCCGTCCCGGCCAAGGCCCGTATCCATGAGCAGGCTGTTTATGTCCTTAAGACGCACCGACTCACGGTTTATGAAATACTCGCTCTCCCCGCTGCGGTAGTAGCGGCGGGTGAGCATGATCTCGCTGCTGTCAGAATCAAAGATATGGGCGGAATTGTCAATTATCAGGGAAACCTGGGCATAGCCCAGGGCACCCCTCTTTTCTGTGCCGCCAAAGATGACATCCTCCATCTTGCTGCCTCTCAGGGCCTTGCTGCGCTGCTCGCCCATGACCCAGAGGATGGCATCGGAGATATTGGATTTGCCGGAACCGTTTGGCCCTACTATTGCAGTTATATCTTTTTCAAAGATGAGACGGGTCTTATCCGCGAAAGACTTGAACCCCTGTATCTCCAAAGCTTTTAAATACAAACCTGTAACCTCATTTTAGTAGATTGCGTTTAAAACCGATTTATTATATTACATATCCCCAGGCTTTTCAACGGAAAATATCTTGATTTCCCGGGTATTTGTGTCGGATTCTTTAATTTTTATCCCGCTCAGGCCAAATTCGCGGGAGAGTTTCTCTATATTCTGCCGGTGCTGCCCCGTCATCTGGGAGGTTTTTCCTTTTCCCACTTCCAGGGTCACTCGGCTTCCCGGCTCCGTTCCTGCCAAGAGGGCTCGGGCTTCGCTGTACATTATCCGGCTTTTCACCAGTTCGCCCAGGGCAGGGTGGTATGCCCCTCCGGCGGCAGCCCCGCCGGAGAGCTCCTCCGTAGGATTCAGTCCCAGGCGTATCACCGGTATGCCTGCCTCCTCAAATATGGGCAGCAGCATAGCGCAAATCTCCACCGCATCCTCCACGGTGTGCTCCTTATATTTTCCGGCCTGCCATAAGTCAAAAATGGCAGTGTCCCGGACTATGACCGTGGGGTATATCCGCACACCGTCGGGCTTCAATGCCGCTATGCGTCGGGCAGTCTCCACGGACTTTTCCGGAGTATCCCCGGGCAGGCCCGTCATCATCTGGAGGATGAGGCGAAATCCCCAGTCCTTTATGAGTCTGGAAGCCTGCTCCACATCCCTTGCGGTATGGCCCCGGCCGGAGAGGAGCAGCACCTCTTCGTCCATGCTCTGAGCTCCCAGTTCTATTGTTTCCACTCCAAAATCCCGCAGGCGCTTCAGCACGGCGCCGTCAATGGCGTCGGGCCGGGTGGACAGGCGTATGGAATCAATACGCCCTCTGTCAAGTTCCTCCTTTGCAGCAGCCAGCAGGCTCAGCTGCTCTGCCACAGGTATGGCGGTGAAGCTGCCCCCATAAAATGCCAGTTGCCGCTTTGCTCCCAAAGGGAGCAAGGCGGCCGCCTTCTCTATAGCTTCTTTTACATCCTCTGCCCCGGCTGGCTGCCGGCTGCCGGATATGCGCCGCTGGTTGCAGAACACGCAGTCGTTTGGGCAGCCCAGGTGTGGCACAAATATGGGGATGATGCTCTCTCTGGCGCTCATTTCTTCAACGCCTCCAGAGCCTTCATGGCCGCCATCTGCTCGGCCTCCTTTTTGGTCCTGCCGCTGCCCTCGCCGGTTATAACGCCGTTTATGGACACGGAGAAGGAAAAAGTCTTGTTGTGATCCGGCCCGCTCTCCCCGGTCATGGCATAGCTTATGTGCTGGTCGCTCCTGCGCTGCACCAGCTCCTGCAGTTGGGTCTTGTAATCGGCGGTGGGGTGGCTGTCGTCTATTCTGGCATCCTTGAGTATCATATCAATGACAAAGCGGCGGCTCTGCTCCATGCCGCTGTCCAGATACATGGCGGCTATCACAGCCTCCACCATGTCCGCCAAAATGGAGGGACGCTGCCGCCCGCCGGTGTGTTCCTCACCCCTGCCCAGGCGCATATATTTTCCAAGCTCCAGTTTCAAAGCTACCTGGTGCAGGCTGCTCTCGCACACCAGCTCCGCCCTCAGCCGTGTCATCCGGCCCTCGGGCAGTTTGGGCTCATGGGCGTACAGATACTCAGCGGTGATCAGCCCCAATATGGAGTCGCCCAGAAACTCCAGCCGCTCATAGCTCCGGCAGTCACCGTGGCGCTCGTTGGCATAGGAGCTGTGGGTCAGAGCAGTGCGCAGCAGCTCTCTGTCCTTAAAACCGTATCCGATTTTTGCCTCTAATTCGTCCATCACTCACGCTCAGCCAATCTTCATATATTCGATGTTAGCCTTGATATCCTCTATTATGCCGGACTCCACGCAGGTCTTGGCCTGGCGGGCGGCAGCCAGAATGCAGCGGGCGTCGGAGGAACCGTGGGCCTTGATTACCGGGGCGGATATGCCCAGCATCACCGTGCCCCCCACTTCCTTCACATCCAGGGTCCTCTTCATGTGCTCCAGATCTCCCTTCAGCACGGCGGCGGCCAGCTTGTTCTTGAGGCTCTTGTAGAACACATCCTTGAGATTGCCCAGGATAAATTTTATCATGCTCTCGGAGGTTTTTAGCATCATGTTGCCGGTAAAACCGTCGGTGACTATCACGTCCACATCCCCGGCAAAGACGCTGTTACCCTCCACATTGCCGATGAAGTTTATGCGCCCAGCCTCTCCGGCCTCTTTCAGCAGCCGGAAAGCCTCATGCTGCAGGGGGCCGCCCTTGGTGTCCTCGGTTCCCACATTGGCAAGGCCCACCCTGGGATTCTCCAGGCCCATCATTCGCTTGGCATAGAAGCTGCCCATATAGGCAAACTGCAGCAGATATTCTGCCGTGCACTCCACATTTGCGCCGGAATCCATGAGCACGGTACCGGCACCGCCGTTGGGCAGCACCGGGGACAGAGCCGCCCGGCGTATACCGTTTATACGCTTTACGATGAGGGTGGCTCCGGTGAGCAGAGCTCCCGTGCTGCCGGCAGACACCAGGGCATCCCCCTTCCCATCCCGTAGCAGGCTAAGTGCCACAGTCATGGAGGCCTCCTTTTTCCTTCTGGTGGCAGTGCTGGGGTCGTCCTCCATGGTGATGACGTCCCTTGCGTCAACCACTTCTATGTCGGTGCAGCTCTCCTCAGCCAGGATGGCGTCCACCACTTCTTTCTTGCCCACCAGAGTTACGTCCACTCCCAGCTCACGCCGGGCCATGACGGCGCCTTTTACGATTTCCTCGGGGGCCTTGTCCCCGCTCATGGCGTCTATTATTATCCTCATAGCTTTAAAACCTCTCTGTCTTTCAGCTTCTCTATTATCTCCAAGGACCGCCTGGATATCTCGGCATTCTTGTTGCGCTTACCTTTAACCCTGTATTCCAGAGGCTTTATGATGCCGAAATTTATGTTCATGGGCTGGAAGTCCCCTACGCTGCCACCGGAGATGTAGAGGCCCAGAGCCCCTATTGCCGTCTCCTGGGGAAAGTCCACACTCTCCAGGCCCAGCACCCGTGCGGCAGTCTCTATGCCCACCAGCATTCCGGAGGCGGCGGACTCCACATAGCCCTCCACGCCTGTCATCTGTCCGGCAAAGCTTATCCTGGGCTCCGACTTCAGGCGGTAGTACCTGTCCAGCAGTTTAGGGCTGTTGAGGTAGGTATTCCGGTGCATCACCCCATAGCGCACAAACTCCGCATTCTTAAGCGCCGGTATCATGGAGAACACCCGCTTCTGCTCTCCCCAGGTCAGGTGAGTCTGGAATCCCACGATATTATATATGGTTCCGTCAGCATTGTCCCGGCGAAGCTGCACCACGGCATAGTTCTCCCTGCCGGTGCGGGGATCTATGAGCCCCACCGGCTTCATAGGCCCGTAGCGCAGGGTATCCACCCCCCGGCGGGCCATGACCTCCACAGGCATACAGCCCTCAAATACTCCGGCATCGTCAAAGCCGTGGACCGGTGCCTCCTTGGCACTGACCAGCTCCTTCACAAAGGCCATGTACTCTTCCTTGTCCATGGGGCAGTTTACATAATCAGCAGTGCCCTTGTCATATCGTGAGGCAAAGAAGGCGCTGTCCATGTCAACACTCTCCAGGGTGACAATTGGGGCCACCGCGTCGTAAAAATGCAGGTCGCTGTCCGGGCAGAGGGCGGCAATTTTTTCCGCAATGGCATCGCTGCTAAGAGGGCCGGTGGCAACGACCACCTCCCCCTCCGGGATGTCCAGAGCCTCCCGCCGGATTATTTCCACATTTTGGTTCTGCTCCAACTTTTCAGTTATATAGCGGGCAAATCCCTCACGATCCACCGCCAGGGCGCCCCCGGCAGCCACTCGGTTTGTGTCGGCGCTGTCCATTATAAGGGAGCCTAGGGAGCGCATCTCTGCTTTTAAAAGTCCCACGGCATTGGTGAGTTCATCGCTGCGCAGGGAGTTGGAGCACACCAGCTCCCCGAAGTAGGGAGAAGTATGAGCCGGGCTCATCTTCTCCGGCTTCATCTCCCAGAGCTTTACTTTTATCCCGCGTCTGGCCAACTGCCAGGCGCATTCGCTGCCGGCGAGGCCCGCGCCCAAAACTGTGACTTCTCTCATTTATTTTTCCTCTGCCGGAGCGGCTTTCTTGGCCCCGGCGGTTTTCTTTGCTGTTGTAGTTTTCTTTGCGGCGGTCGTCGTCTTGGCAGCTGTTGTCTTTTTGGCTGCTGTCGTCTTCTTTGCAGCTGCCGCCTTTTTGGCCGTTGTCTTCTTGGCTGCGGAGCTTTTCTCCTCATGCTCTGCCTCTGCCGTCTGGTCGGCTTCGGCCTTGGCAACCTTCTCCTCAGGGCTTTTCTTCTTGTATACCCGCTTGTCCTCCGGCACGAAGTTGGCGCATTCCTCATTGATGCAGAAGGATTTCAGAGGGCCTCTGCCGCTGCGCTTGAACATGGTCTTGCCGCAGGCCGGGCAGAAGTCCTTGGTGGGCACGTCCCAGGTTATAAAGCCGCAGTCGGTACCCCGCTCACAGGCGTAGAACACATAGCCCTTCTTGGAGGTACGCTTGAGTATACGGCCTCCGCACCTGGGGCACTTGCCCGGCATTTCTATGACTATGGGCTTGGTAAATGTGCAGTCGGGAAAGCCGGGGCAGGCCAGGAAATAGCCGAACTTGCCCTTTTTCACCACCATCTGGCGGCCACAGACATCGCAGTATTCGTCGCTGAGCACGTCGGGAACCTTAAGCTTTACCCCGTCCATAGCGGTCTCCGCCTCTTTCAGCTCCTTACTGAAGTCCCCGTAGAAGTCCTCCAACACACCGCGCCACTGGGCCTTGCCGCTCTCTATCTCGTCCAGCTCCGCCTCCATGTGGTTCGTAAACTTCAGATCCACGATGTCGGCAAATCGCTCCTTCATAAGTCCTGTTACCACCTCTCCCAAGGGGGTGGGCCGCAGATACTTGCCCTCTTTTATCACGTAGTCGTGGGCGGTGATGGTGGATATTGTGGGTGCATATGTGGAGGGACGGCCTATGCCTTTTTCCTCCATGGCTCTGATAAGGGTAGCCTCGGTGAAGCGTGCGGGGGGCTGGGTGAACTGCTGATCCGGCAGCATCTTCTCCAGCTTCAGCTCCTGGCCCTGGCTGAGACTGGGCAGAGGATTGGCGATCTCGCTCAGTTCCTCGTCCTTGGCCTCCTCGTATACGGCGGTGTAGCCCTTAAATTTAAGCTCCGAGTAGCTGGCCTTGAAGGTATATCCTGCACTGTCCACGTCCACAGCCACATTGTCATAGACGGCATTGGACATCTGACAGGCGGTAAAACGGCCCCAGATGAGCCGGTAGAGCCTGTACTGCTCCTGGGTCAGATCCTTACGCACCACTTCCGGGCTCAGCTCCACATAAGTGGGGCGTATGGCCTCGTGGGCATCCTGGGCTCCGGACTTGGTCTTGAAATGCCGGGGCTTTCCGGGATAGTACTCCGCCCCGTAGTGCTCCACTATATAGCTGCCGGCAGCTGCCAGAGCTTCCTCCGACAGGCGCAGGGAGTCGGTACGCATATAGGTTATAAGGCCAACACTGCCGTGGCCTGTGAGTTCCACGCCCTCATACAGCTGCTGGGCGATAGACATGGTGCGCCGGGGCGTCATGCCCAAGCGGCGTGAGGCCTCCTGCTGCAAGGTGGAGGTGATGAAGGGTGGAGCCGGAGATTTCTGCTTCTCCCCCCGCTTCACATTTTTCACGGTAAAGGGGGATTTCTCCGTCTCGGCTATTACGGCGTCCACCTCCTGGCGGCTGTGGAGCTCCTGCTTTTTGTCGCCCTTCCCGAAGAAGCGGGCAGTGAAACCGGCGCTGTCCTCCCCGCAGCTGAGAGCGGCATCCAGCAGCCAGTACTCCTGACTTTGGAAATTTCTTATTTCTTCCTCCCGATCCACCACCATGCGGGTTGCCACAGACTGGACGCGGCCTGCGGACAGGCCCGTCTTTATCTTTCTCCAGAGGAAGGGGGAAAGCTCATATCCCACTATCCTGTCCAGAATGCGTCGTGCCTGCTGGGCATTGACCAGGTCCTGGTCTATGCTTCTGGGATTTTTTATACTCTCGGTGACCACCTTCTTGGTGATCTCATTGAAAGTTACCCGTTTGGCCTTCTCGTCGTCCAGGTCCAGGAGTTCTTTCAGGTGCCAGGAGATGGCCTCTCCCTCACGGTCCGGGTCGGTGGCCAGGTACACGGTCTTGGCTGCCTTTGCCTCCTTTTTAAGTTCGGCTATAAGCTCCTTCTTGTCCCTCACTGGAATATACTGAGGTTCAAAGCCGTTTTCTATATCCACGCCCATTTTGCTCTTGGGCAGATCCCTGAGATGTCCCATGGACGCAGTTACCTTATAATCGCTGCCAAGATATTTCTCAATGGTCTTGGCTTTTGCCGGGGACTCCACTATTACAAGGTTTTTTGCTTTTGCCATCCTGTTCTCCATTCCACGGCCTTCCCTTGTGGGCCGTCTTACTTTCTAATAATATTCAGACTTATCCGCTTTCCGGCGCTGCGCTTCACATAGCCCTTTATCTCCAGCAGCGTCAGCTGGGAGAGTACCTTTGCCGCAGTGTAGCCGGTGGCTTCTATTATATCATCTATGTGCCGGCTGCCGCCGGATATGGCCTTCACTATCTCCAGCTGCTCCTCGCTCAAGCCGGAGAGCTGTTCACGCAAGTCAATATATCCTTTGCCCTTTTCCTTGTCAATCTCTTTTTTCCCGTCCCGGGCCCTTTCGACCTCCGGACGGCTGCTTTGGGGCGGCTCCGGCATTTCTCTCTCCGGAGCCCGTGCAGCCCTCTCCGCCCTGAGTTTTTCCGGGTACAGGGCAGCAAATTCCTCCAGCACGTCCCATCCACAGGTAGCGGGCTTGGCCCCCTGCTTTATAAGTTCTATGGTACCGGCACTGTTGGGGGCATCGGCATTGCCGGGCACGGCAAATATCTCCCGTCCCTGCTCCAGAGCCTCGGCGGCAAAGAGCAGGGCACCGCTGCCCTCAGGGGCTTCCACCACCGTGACCGCCACCGAAAGCCCTGCTGCTATCCGGTTCCTGTCTCTGAAAAAGCTGCGCTGAGTCGGCGTTCCCGGGGGATATTCGCTGACAAGAGCCCCGGAGCGGATAACATCCATGGCAAGGCTGCCCTCCCGCTCCCGGTGGGCGCAGCCCAGCACGCCTATGCACCGGCCTCCGGCCAGCAGGGCCCCTCTGGCCGCCGCCTCATCTATGCCCTCGGTGAGCAGGGAAACCACCGTACCTCCGCTCCGGGCTATCTCCCAGGCCAGGTTCCGGCCCATTTTCAGTCCATAGGGGCTGGCCTTCCTGGTTCCTATGACAGCCACTGCCGCCTCCTCATCCAAGCCCTTCAGGCTCCCTTTTACATATAGTACCACCGGCGGGGCAAAGATGTTTCTCAGTCTTGCAGGATAGGACGCATCCTGCAATGTAACTATATCTATGCCCTGGGCATGGCAGGCGGCCAGTATGGGGTCCACCCTGCTCATATCTCTCTGCTCCAGCAGCTGGGCCTCCAGCCTGCCCACTCCCGGCACACGGCTGAAATCCCCGGCAGGGGAATTGAAAGCCGCCTCCGCGTCGCCATAGTACTCCGCTATGGCTGCCCTGGCCCTGGGGCTCAGTCTTGTCTGGGATGAGAGCCACAGCCAGTACTTTATCGCCGCCATTTTCCCCACCTGCCCTTATCTTTATTCCGAACTTTCTATCTCTGCATCTCCCACATGATTATGGCCGCCGCAACTGCGGCATTGAGGGACTCGCTGCCGGGGGCCATGGGGATTATTACTTCCCCGTCGCAAAGTTCAATCAGTTCCCGGCTCAGCCCCTGCCCTTCGCTGCCTATGCAGACTGCGGCCCGCTTCATACTCAGACCTCGGATATCCTCCGCCTTGTCCGACAGAGCGGCGGCATAAAGCTTCAGGCCGTTACTATCCGCCAGCTGTCTCAACTCATCCCGCTCCGCATATATCACCCGCTGGCGGAATATGGCCCCCATGCTGGCCCTCACCGCCTTGGGGCTGTAAATATCGGCGCAGTCTCCGGTAAGTATGACGGCATCTATGTCCATAGCCTTGGCAGTGCGAAGCACGGTGCCCACATTTCCGGGGTCCTGGATAGTCTCCAGCACCAGAGCGTTTCCCAGCCGCCCCTCCTTCCCGTCTCTCTCCATGGCCACGGTGAAAATCGGGCCGGGGCTGTTCTTCATAGGGGAAGCATAGTCAAAAAGCTCTGCCGGTGCCGCATACTGCCATGGGCAGTTCAGGCCCTCCACAGTTTCCGGCCGCTCTTTCCACAAAACGGAGCAGATCTTCGCTCCCTTTCCCACCGCCTCTTTCAGCAGCTTCATTCCGTCGCACAGGTACTCCCGCTCCTCTCTGCGGAAAGCGGGCTCCGTACCCAGCCTGCGCAGGCGGAGTATGAACCGGTTCCTTCTGGAACTTATTGTCTCTATACCCATGGGCTGTTCTCAATCCGTTTCAGTATGATTTTAATGTTTTATTATAGTATAATAATACATCGTTTCCCAATTGGCAAGGAGTTTATAGCCATGAAAATTCCGGAGCCCTCGGCGGGCTCCGGAATCGGAGACATGTTTGATTTGCCGGTATTCGGCTTTTTATGATTACAGTCCCCACACCAGCCAGATATAGATATATCCCACCAGCACGGCAGACAGGGTAAAGGGCACGCCTATACGCAGGAAGTCCCCGGTGGTGACCGTCTCCCCGTTCTTTCTCAGAATGCCTATGGCCGTTATGTTGGCGGAAGCTCCTATGGGGGTGAGGTTTCCGCCCAAGGTTGCCCCGGTGAGCAGACCGAAATAGAACACATAGGGTTCTGTGCCCATCAGGGCGGCTATGCCCTGCACCACCGGCAGCATGGTAGCCACATAGGGTATATTGTCTATAAAGGCCGACAGCAGCACGGACACCGCCACTATCAAAGTGTACAGCAGGAAGGGACTGTCCCCGGCCAGGTCATAGAAGATACCTGCGGCAGCATCTATCACTCCGGCAGAGCGTATGCCCTCAATGACCATAAAGAGGCCGAAAAGCAGCAGCAGCGTCTCCTTATCCAGTTCCCGTATCACCATTTTCAACGGCAGGATTCCCCGGGCTTCTATGCAGGAGCGCACCAGGCCTATGAGACAAAGCAGCATGCAGCTGAGGCCGCTGCGCAGATTGTATATAGTCAGGAGCACAGGATTTTCTGGGGCCGGGAGAAAGGACACGATTATCAGCAGCAGCACAGTGGCTATCATCAGGTAGCTGGGGAAATAGTCCTCTACCTCCGTCTCCACTCTGGCGCTTATAGGCGCCTTGTCATGGCGGAATAGGAACATCAGCACAACGGCAGAGACCAGAGCTCCCAGCTCTACTCCCCAGAACATGCCGGGTTTGCCCAGCATCCAGAAGAAGTCCATAAAGTTCATCCCGGCAAAACCACCCAGCAGCATGCTGGTGGTATCACCCACCATGGTGGCCGCACCCTGAAGATTGGAGGAAACGGCAATTGCGATGAGCACCGGCACCGGGGATACCTTCAGTTTCCTTGATATGGCCAGGCCCACCGGGGCCACCATCAGCACCGTAGCCACATTATCCACAAAGGCGCTTATCACTCCGGCAAATACCGCCAGAGCCGTCACGGCCCACATTACGTTGGGGGTCTTTGTCATCATAATCTCTGCCAGGCGGGCGGGCATTTTACTCTCGATAAACAGGCTCACCAGACCCATGGTGGCAGCTATCATCATAAGTACATTGTAATCAACGGCCGACAGAGCAGATAGGACATCCATGGAGAACAGCCCCAGATATCCCATCACAATGAATATCACGGCAGAACTGAGGGCTATCCACGGCCTCCATGCCTGGAAGGCAAGCATTAGGATATAGGTCAACGCAAAAACCACAAGCGCGGGTATCAAGTATTTACCACTCCTCGAAAAATTTATTCGATGGTATTATATCATTCTTTTCTATAAAGATGTTGCCAATTTATTTATTTTCAATTCAAATCCCCGTAAATTCAAATTCAAATACTCGTAAAATTCTTTATTATTCTTTAACTATTTTCTTATAGAAACTATGCTATAATTTATTTATGATAAATTGGAAAGGACAGGCAGTTAAATGAACCTACAGGCAGAAACGACAGAGCTCATCGCCCCTATGCCTTTCAGCATGGCAGAAAACGGAGAACTTGCCCGACATATGCTGGAGACAGCTGTAGAATATAAGGAGCTGCGCATGATGTATGCCTGCGCCATCAAAGAGGTGCAGACAAAATTTGAGGTGCTGAATACCGAGTTCAATATACTCTACAAGCGAAACCCCATCAGCTCCATGCAGACCCGGCTGAAAAGCAGTGCCAGTACCATTGAGAAGCTCCATCGCAAGGGCCTCAGTTTTTCTCTTGAAAATCTGGAAGAACACATTCAGGACATGGCAGGCATACGTATAATCTGCTCCTATGTGGACGATATCTACACCCTGGCCAATGCCCTGATCAGCCAGGATGATGTCACTCTGGTGGAAAAAAAGGACTATATCGCAAACCCCAAACCCAACGGCTATCGCAGCCTACACCTGATTGTCAGCGTTCCCGTGTTTTTCTCTCAGCAGAAGCGAGACATGAAGGTAGAAGTTCAGATACGTACCATAGCCATGGATTTCTGGGCCAGTCTTGAACACCAGATAAAATACAAAAAAGAGATCCCGGACCAGGAAAACATCGTTGCCAAGCTGCGCGCCTGTGCCGACGACATAGCCCGCATCGATAAGGAAATGATGGACATACACCAGCAGCTGGAAGCCTCGGAAAACCAGACCGAAGAGGAAGGCAGCCTTCTTGCCATGCTCAGGAAGCTGGATACCCCCATATCCTGAACCCCCGGCTGCACACCTGAAACGGTGTGCAGCCAAAATTTTTTTGCCCCGCTATTGTAATATACATGTCTCTGGAGTAAAATTCTGTATATAAGCATGTAAACATTCAACCATTCGCTTGCCGCTGAAGCGGCGCTAAAGGAGATGTGTACACATGAACGTCGAGCTTCGTGATATCATGAAAGCCGCAGAAAGGCTGAAACCCATACTCCACCACACTGAACTGGATCTGTCTTCTACTTTTTCCGCAATGACCGGGGGCAGCATCTATCTAAAATGCGAAAACCGCCAGAAGACCGGTTCCTTTAAAATCAGGGGCGCCAGCAACAAGATAGCCTCCCTGGTAGAACAAGGTCAGGTCAAATCCGTCGTGGCTTCCTCCGCCGGCAACCACGCCCAAGGCGTGGCCTATGCCGCGAAAAAATTCGGCATACCCGCCACCATAGTCATGCCCGAATCGGCTCCCATTGCCAAGGTTCAAGCCACTGAGGGCTACGGAGCGAAAGTTGTCCTGTCCGGAGCCTGCTATGACGATGCCTATACCAAAGCCAGGGAAATCTGCGACAGTGAGGGGGCTACCTTCCTGCACCCCTATAATGATCTGGAGGTCATCGCAGGCCAAGGCACTCTGGGCATAGAAATTCTGGGAGATTTGCCCACAGTGGATATCGTGGTGGTTCCGGCCGGAGGCGGCGGGCTTCTTGCCGGAGTAGCCGCTGCCGTCAAGCAGCTCAATCCCCGGGTGAAGGTCTACGGTGTCCAGGCCGAGGGAGCAAATGCCATTGCCCGCAGCTTCCGGGAAAAGCGCCTCATCACTACCGAGACCGCCAACACCATAGCCGACGGTATAGCCGTCAAGGCCCCCGGGGACATCACCGTGGACATCATCAACCAATATGTGGACGATGTGGTCACCGTGTCCGACCGGGAGATTTCCAGCGCCATATTGCTGCTGATGGAGCGCTGCAAACAGATAGTGGAGCCCGCGGGCGCAACCTCCCTGGCGGGAGTCTTGGGCGGCAGAATAGACGGGAAGGGCAAAAGTGCCGTCTGCGTCCTCTCCGGCGGCAACATTGACGTGAGCTTTATTCAAAACATTATTGAGCAGGGCCTGGTGGCCCGCAACCGGCGGCTCAAGTTCATCGCCAAGCTGGTAGACCGCCCCGGCAGTCTGGTACAGCTTTTGAACGTGCTGGCTCAGGCCGGGGCCAATGTGCTCACGGTGCAGCACGACAAGCTGATGCCGGGTCTCAACCCAAATGAGACCTATGTGCGAATTGCCTGTGAAGTGGGTGGCAAGTCCCACGGCAGCAGGGTGATGAGCGAGCTGAAAAACCACGGCTATCCGGTAGAAACCGACGAGATGTGAATGATCATAATTATTTAAAGGAGGCAATATCACATGAAAACTGTATCTACAGATAAGGCCCCGGCAGCCATCGGCCCCTATTCCCAGGCCCAGATAAGCGGCAATTTCGTGTTCTGCTCAGGCCAGATACCTGTCATTCCCGAGACCGGTGAGCTGGCTCAGGGCGTGGAAGCCCAGGCAAATCAGGTATTCAAAAATGTCTCAGAGCTGCTCAAGGCCGCAGGCTCCGATATCCCTAAGGTGGTCAAGAGCACTGTGTTCATAAAGAACATGGATGACTTTGGAACTATCAACGCCATTTATGCCAAGTATTTTACCGAGCCTTTCCCTGCCCGCTCCTGCGTGGAGGTGGCAAGACTGCCCAAGGACGTGCTGCTGGAGTGCGAGGTCATAGCCGAGCTGTAAGGCGCAGTCACCCAAAGGGAGGGTTCCTGAGCCCTCCCTTTAAAAATATAAAGGAATAAGTAAGGATATGGTATTATGAGTCTGTTTCTCACCCTTGCCTATCTGTTCTTTATCGGCTCTGTTTTCGGTTGGTGCCTGGAGCTGGTTTTCCGCCGTTTCTTCTCATCAGCAAACCCCGAACGCAAATGGATAAACCCCGGCTTCTGTGTGGGTCCCTATGTGCCGCTTTACGGCTTCGGCCTGTGCATACTGTTCCTGCTGGCCTACTGGGGCCAGGCCGGCGGTATGGACAGCAGCCTCGGCGGCAGGATAATGATGTTCGCGTTCATGGCTATAAGTATGACCGTCATAGAATACATAGCCGGTATCATGTGCCTCAAGCTCATGAAGCTTCGCCTCTGGGACTACAGCAAGATGTGGGGTAATATACAGGGCCTTATCTGCCCTCTGTTTTCCGCCTTCTGGGCCATCCTCGGCGCCGTATATTATTTTCTCGTCCACCCACGTATACTATCCGCTCTGGCCTGGCTATCCCGGAATCTGGCCTTCTCCTTTGTGATAGGCTTCTTCTTCGGCGTATTCACTATCGATGTGGTGTATTCCAGCCAACTGCTGGTCAAACTGAAAAAATACGCCGACGAGAACGGTGTGATAGTCCGCTACGAAAATCTCAAGGCAGAGATACGCAGCGCCCAGGAGCGGGCTTCAAAGCGGGTATACTTCATGTTCGCCTTCCGTTCCGACCGTGCCCTCATTGAGCATCTGCGTGAGGGCCGCCATTCCTTGGAACAGATAAGGAAAAAGATCAGAGAGCGCTGAACCATTCCGGCAGCTTTTGCATTATGTATTTCAAATTATGTAAACTATGTAACGTTAAAGAAGCCACAGAGCTTTTCGCCCCAGCGAAAAAAAATATTTTCAATCGTTTTCCGCGGCGGCGTGTACGTCGCGGAAAACACTTCTCGCGGAGCGGAGTGTTGAATTGTACGCCTTCGGCGTACAACCGAGGCATGGAGCGTAGTGTAAACTGGTTTT
>CALWWB010000037.1 GCA_944385175.1 uncultured Oscillospiraceae bacterium
CTTTTTCTCCTGCCATAGTTTTTATTCTCTGGACGACTTTTCCAAGCAGCTCGCTGTTTACAACCGCCGCTCCAACAACTTTCCTATGAGGCCTCTTGGCTGGCGCTCTCCCTTAGAGTTCACTGTCCAATATGTTTGACAATCCTACATATCCCCTTTTTCTCGGTTCTAATTTTGAACTATTTTCCCCGGTTTCCCCCGTGTTTTCGACTTGTTTTACTGTCTGTCCGGGTTTATACTGGTTTCTGCAAAGGGGGAGTATCTGTATGAAACAGCTGCTGAGAGCTGGCATAAGCATGCTTGCAGTACTGGCGGCGCTGCTGGCTTTCGTTTTTTTTGTGCCGGTCAGAGACGAGAAGCCTCCGGCCCCATACCAGGCCGCCTCCACTGCCGAAGTTCAGGCTGTGTCCGTAACTCTGCCGCCCTACACCCCCCAGTCCATTCCCCCCACCGCCTCCCCGGTGCCGCCGCCTTTTGAGACGGAACAGGAGCTGCTGGACTACCTTAGGGCTCAGCTGGAGCAGCAGGGCTATCAAGAGGCCCCGGCTCCGGAGCTGGCCTCCTTCGGCCCCCTGCCGGAGGGCTATGTGAAGCTTGAGGGCGTCTATATGTGCCCTGACCCCGGCGGAAGCGGGGACGAGATGTACATACAATGCTGGTACGCCCCGGGGAGGGGCCGCATCCTCAGCCTCCAGCAGGTCTTCGGCTCCGGAGGCTGTCAGGAGACAAAGGGAGTGGAGATACACAATCTCCAGAGCTTTCCCTATTTTGAGACCGGCAGCTGGATCGCCTTCCGGGCAAACTACAGTGCCGGGCTGGAGGGCAGCTGCGTAAACGCCGTACTCTACAGCCCCGACAGGCTTCTCCCGGAGGATGTGGACTTCATGGCAGCCATCACATGACAATGCAGATAACCCTGAGTCTCCTGGCTCAGGGTTATATTTTTATCCTGTTAATTTCCGTTGCTTGTCCTTACCGCCCCGGAGATATATAATCGGAAGCAGGAAGGGAGTTGCTATTCATGCTCAGTGACAACATAAAGAGGCTGCGCAGCGCCGCAGGACTCAGCCAGGAGGAGCTGGCCGGAAAGCTCCATGTGGTACGCCAGACCATATCCAAGTGGGAAAAGGGCCTGTCGGTGCCCGATGCGGACATGCTCATTGCTCTGGCCCAGGCTCTGGACAGCAGCCCAGCGGAATTGCTAGGGGCGGTGGGAGAAGAGAACCCAGGCCCGGTTCAGGCCGGTGAACTGGCCGGGCAGTTGGCAGAACTGAACGCAAAGTTGGCGGAGCAGCTGGAAAAGGACCGCCGCCTGCGCCGCATTCTGTCTATAGCCGCTGTAGCAGCGGCCTGCCTGGTTCTGCTGGCGCAGCTGCTGCCCAGGCTCCACAGCTTTTTTACCGGCCTGTATCTCAGCCGGGCAAACCTTGGCATTATCGGGGGAGCCGACGGCCCCACGGCCATTTACGTAGGCAGCTCCGGCCCCAACTGGCCGGTGCTGGTGATATTCTCTGCTCTGTTCATTCTGGGTATACTGGGCCTTTTCAGGACCCGGAAAAGATAAAGAAGCAGCACAATATGTTAAAAGAGCTTCCCAGTTTTTTTCGCCGCAGCGAAAAAATAATCCTAATCGTTTTCTGCGGCGGCGTGTACGTCGCAGAAAACACTCCTCACGGAGCGGAGTGTCGAATTGTACGCCAGAGGCGTACAACCGAGGCATGGAGCGCAGTGCAATCCTTTTTGTCAAAGAAGGCTGCGCCTTCTTTGACAAGCTGAAAAGAGCTTTCGCAAAAATGCGAAAGCTCTTTTTGTCTTATTCAGTTTCTCGACCCGCTCAGTCCTTCTTGTCCTCGGAGCTTTCAGGCGGTTGGGTCTGACCGTCCTGGCCGGGCTCCTGGGGTTCAGGCTTGGGCTCCTGAGGCTGGGCCTCAGAGGCGCTCTCCGCCTGGGCCTTCTCCTCGGCATAGCCGTCTATCATGGAGATTTTACGGGCGGGACGTTCGATGGTATCGTCATTCCGGGCCTCCCTGGCCGCCTTGGGGCTGATGGGCATGAACTCACCGTGCTCAAAGTAGTAGTTGAATTCCTCAGCCTCCATTGTCTCGTTCTCCAGCAGATATTCGGCAATATCCCTGAGCTGGTCGGCATGCTCGGTGAGGATGCGGCTGCACATCTCGCTGGCCTGGTCAAAAATGGCCTTGACTTCCTCGTCTATGATTCCGGCTGTCTCCTCAGAGTAGCTCTTGGTCTGGCCGAAGTCCCGGCCGATAAATATGCTGTGGCCGGAATTGTCATAGGAGATGGGGCCCAGACGCTCGCTCATGCCGTAGCGCATGACCATGTCCCTGGCCAGGGAGCTGGCCTGCTGTATATCCCCGGAGGCTCCGGTGGATATATCATCCAGGAAAAGCTTCTCGGCTATTCTGCCGCCCAGAGCCATAACGATGTTTTCAAACATTTCCGCCCTGGACTTGAAGTTCTCCAGATCCTCCTGGGGTCTGAACAGAGTGAAACCGCCTGCGGCGCCCCGGGGAATTATGGTGATATAATGCACCGGGTCCACGTGCTCCAGATAGCGGCCGGTGACTGCGTGGCCGGCCTCGTGATAGGCAGTGAGCCTGCGGGCTTTGTCGCTCATCTTCCGGCTCTTTTTCTCCGGGCCCATCTGCACTTTCAGTATGGCCTCATCTATATCCTCCATATTGATGAAGCGGTGGCGGCGGCGCACAGCCAGCAGCGCGGCCTCGTTCATCAGGTTCTCCAGATCGGCGCCGGCAAAGCCGGGGGTGCCTTTGGCAATGGAGTTGAGGTCCACGTCCTCCGCCAGCTGTTTGTCCCTGGCATGTATTTTCAGTATGGCCTCTCGGCCCCGGATATCCGGCAGACCCACATATACCTGGCGGTCAAAGCGGCCGGGTCGGAGCAGGGCATTATCCAGTATGTCGGCCCGGTTGGTAGCCGCCATAACTATGACGCCCTCATTACTGCCGAAGCCGTCCATCTCCACCAGCAGCTGGTTCAGAGTCTGTTCCCGCTCGTCATGGCCGCCGCCCAGGCCGCTGCCTCTCTGGCGGCCCACGGCATCAATCTCATCTATGAATATGATGGCGGGAGCCACCTTCTTGGCCTGGTCAAAGAGATCGCGGACACGGCCTGCGCCCACGCCCACATACAGCTCCACAAAGTCGGAACCGGAGATGGAGAGGAACTGCACCCCGGCCTCCCCTGCCACTGCCTTTGCAAGCAGGGTTTTGCCTGTGCCCGGGGGGCCCACCAGAAGCACGCCCTTGGGTATGCGGGCGCCCATGTTGGTATAGGCCTTGGGGTTTTTCAGGAAGTCCACTATCTCTGCCAGTTCTTCCTTTTCCTCGTCACAGCCGGCTACATCGGCAAAGGTCTTTTTATTCTTCTCCTCACTGCCCAGACGGGTGCGGGCTTTGGAGAAGCGGGCTACTCCGCCGGCGCCGCCTCCGGCCTTGTTCATCATCACATACCACAGGCCCATGGCCGCCGCCATAATCAGCAGATAAGGAATAAAGCTCATCCACCAGGGGGCCACAAATCCCTGCTTGTAGTCATAGTTCTCCAGCACGCCGGATTCAAGCTGCTGGTCTATAAGCTCATGGAAATCCTCGTAAAAAACGCTGAAGCTGTAGAGGTCATAGGTCATTTCCTCCACGGGAGTCACAGGGTCGTCTGTCCTCACCTTCAGCTTGATGGTGTTGCCCTCTGTCTCGAAATACTGCACCTTTTCCTCCTGGAAAAGTCTTTGCAGTTCAGAGTAGCTCTCCACTTTGTTGGTTTCTCCGTCTCCTGTCATGGTGAAGATGACCAGAATCATTATCACCATCAGCAGCACGTAGAAGCCAAGGTCCCGGGTCCGGTTGCGGTTTGGTTTCAAGTAAGTGTCACATCCTTTTCAGCGCTGGGGCATGATTAAAATCAATCAAGAATATATTTCCGGTTTAAGAACGCCGATATACGGCAAATTCCTGTAGCGCTCATTATAGTCCAGCCCATATCCCACCACGAAGGCATCGGGAATTTCGAAGCAGGAATAGTCGGCGTATATATCCGCCTTGCGCCGGGCGGGCTTATCCATCAGGGTGGCAATGGTGATGGAGGCCGGCTTTCTCACCATCAGGTATTGCTTGAGGTAACTGAGGGTTACGCCGGAGTCCAGTATATCCTCCACTATTATAAGGTGTCTGCCCTCGATATCCTCCCCCAGGTCCTTGTTTATCTTCACAGCTCCGGTGGAGCTTGTTCCGCTGTAGGAGGACACGGCCATGAAGTCCATGGAACAGCTGATGTCCACATAGCGCATCAGGTCTGCCATAAAAATAAAACAGCCCTTCAGCACCCCAACGAATATAGGGTCTTTGTCCTTGAAATCCCGGGATATCTTTCTGCCCATCTCCGAGACCTTTTCCTGCAGTTCTTCCTCACTTATCAGTATCCGCTCGATATCATTGCGCATACTCTTTTCTCCTGTCATATCTCTCTTATTTTTATGGTCAGCACCCGGTCCCCCGGGGCAGCCTTGGCTCTCTCATCCAGGCACATTCCCAGCACTGCCAGTATACCTTTCCCATCCCTCAGCACCAAGGTCCGGCTCCGACGCTCCCGGGTATAGCCGGCCTCATTGAAAAGGCTCTTCAGGCTTTTGGTACAGCCCCGCCCTGCCGGGCGCAGCCTGTCTCCCGCTTTCCTGCCGGTGCAATAAACGCTGGAACATATATTCTCACATTTGAGGCGGCAAGTCTTGAACAAGCCGTTAACTTCTGCATCATTATCGCCATATTCTGCCAAGAGCTCCAGTCCCAGCTCCGGAACCGCCGTCCATCGGCCCGGAATCAGCTCCCTGTCAGGTATGCTCACAATCTCACCGGGGCTGAAGTAGAGCCTGCCCTGCTGCCGGCACAGTCTCTGTCCGGGCAGATCCAGATACTTCCGTTCCGTGCCCTCCAGCAATTTTAGTGCCTGCTCCACATGCTCAAAGCTCAGGCTCTCATTGCACAGTCGGCGCAGCACCCTGGAGGATACCGCCCGGTGCAGCTGCCTCAGCTCACTCACCGGCAGGCTCTCGCCGTCGTAGTATTCCCTTATGAAGCTGTCTGCCATTGCACCAAGGCAGTCCTCATCCTGCTCCAGGAGCTTTGCCGTCCTCCCCACGGCCAGATGCAGCTCGGGATTTATCCTGCGCAGCACCGGTGTTACATGGTGGCGGATGAGGTTGCGGCTGTAGTCATCGCTGGCGTTGCTGCCGTCCTCCACATGGGGGATGGCATTTTTCTCCAGATAGCTTTCGATCTCCCGGCGGCTCATATCCAGCAGTGGCCTTATAAAATACCCCCGCTCCCTGGGTATACCCTTCAGGCCCAGGGTTCCGCCGCCCCGGGCGAGGTTGAATATAACGGTCTCCACATTGTCGTCGGCATTGTGGGCCGTGGCTATATATTTGCAGCCTTGTTCCGCTGCCGTTTTTTCCAGGAAGGCATAGCGCAGTTCCCGGGCCGCCTGTTCCAGTCCCAAGCCCCGCTCCGCTGCGCAGGAGGGCACGCTGCCGTGGCCTATGACGCAGTCTATTCCCGCTTCCCTGCACCAGCTTTCCACAAAGCGGGCATCTCTCAGGGATTCTTCTCCCCGTATGCCGTGCTCAAAATGGGCGGCAACGACTTTGATTCCCCTGCTGTATATCATATGCAGCAGGCACATGGAATCCGCCCCGCCGGAGACGGCACAGAGTATGGCCCCATCCCGGGGCAGCAGGGGCTCACTCATCGTCATCCCTGCGCTTTTCCAGGGAGCTGAAGGTGGTGTACTCCGGGAGCCACAGCAGCTCTACGGTACCGGTCTGGCCCTTACGGTTTTTCAGTATTATGGCCTCGGCCAGATTGGGGTTCTCGCTCTCCTTGTTATAATACCCATCTCTGTAGAGACCTATGACCACGTCGGCATCCTGCTCGATAGCTCCGGACTCACGCAGGTCCGAGAGCATAGGGCGCTTATCCTGTCGGCTCTCATTGGCGCGGGAGAGCTGGGACAGGCAGATAACCGGCACATTCAGCTCCTTTGCCATGATTTTAAGCATACGGCTTATATCACTGACCGCCTGGGTACGGCTCTCATTGGACCAGCTGTGTCCGCTGCCCGCCGACTGCATCAGCTGCAAATAGTCTATGACAACCAGATCAAGATTAGGCACCCGGCGGCACTGGGCGTTCATCTCCGACACGGTGAGGCTGGGGTTGTCGTCAATGCGTATATCGGTGGCACTGAGAGCCTGGGCGGCGTCGGATATCTCACGCCACTGCTGCTCCGAGAGCTGGCCGGTGAGCAGGTTCTGGGAGGGCACAAGAGAAGCCCTGGACAAGAGCCTTGTTACCAGCTGCTCTCTGGACATTTCCAGGGAAAATATGGCGACGGTCTTTTTCAGGTTCATCGCCGCATGGAGGGCAAGGTTCAAGGCAATACTGGTCTTGCCCATGCCCGGTCGGGCGGCGATGAGGATGAGCTCCGACTTATTAAGGCCCAGGGTGACCCGGTCCAGATCCGGCAGGCCAGTGCTTATGCCGGGTATCTTATCCCCGGAGGCAGCTGCCTCCGACAAGGTATCAAACACGTTCTGCACCACAGAGGCCACGGGCACAAGGCCCCCCACGTTCCGGCCCTGGCGCAGGGCATATATGCGCCGCTCCGCCGCTTCCAGCATGGTTTCTGCCTCTCCGGAGCCCTCATAGACCATGTTGTTTATCTCGTCGGCAGCCTCCCCCAGGCGGCGCAGCAGCGCCCGATCCCGGACGATGGCAGCATATTCCATAACATTTGCCGCCGTAGGAGTGACGCTCATCACCTCGGCCATGTACTTCTCGTTGCCCTCCTGGTAAACGCCCCGGACCCGCATCTGGTCCAGCACGGTCACCGGGTCGATGGTCTGGCCGTAGGAGAACATGGTGTATATAGTCTCATATATATCCCGGTTGAGCTTTATATAAAATTCGTCGGCTTTCAGCTTCTCCAGCACCTCGGGAATACACCGGATGTCAATAAGCATGGAGCCGATAACCGCCTGCTCCGCAGGGGCGGAGTGGGGCGTTCTTCTGCCAAGCAGCTCGTCCATAGACTAAACCTCTGAATAAAACAGCCTGTGGGAAAAGCCCCAGCATTTTCCGGGGCTTATTTTCCGATCACTTATCCTCCACTACCAGTAGATTGATATTTCCGCTGATCTCGTAGCCCATCTTTGCCTTCACCGTATAGCTTCCGAAGGTCTTTATGGGTTCGGCCTGGACTATTTTGTTTTTCTCTATGTCTATGCCGAACTGCTCCTTCAGGGCATTGCTTATCTCCTGAGAGGTGACGGCGCCGAAGAGCTTACCGCCGTTTCCTGCCTTTGCCCTGATTATGACCTGAATCCCCGTGAGTTTCTGGGCATTCTCCAGAGCCTGGGCTTTCTCCTTGGCTATCTGGGCAGCCCTGGCCTTTTCCTTCAGTTTCAGGGCGTTTATATTGTCGGCTGTGGCCTCGCTGGCCAGTTTGCGGGGCAGGAGGTAGTTGCGGGCATAGCCGTCGGACACCTCTTTCATCTCACCTTTTTTCCCCTGGCCTTTTACATCGGCATTGAATATGACCTTCATTTCCTTCTCCTTTCACTGAGACACCACGGATATACTATCCTTCGGCAAAATATTCGTCTATTGCGGAGTAAACTCTGCTCAGCGCTTCCTCCAGGTCGCAGTCGTCAAACTGGACTGCGGCAGCACTGCGGTTGCCGCCGCCGCCCAGGCGCTCCATTATGAGCTGGACATTCAGCTCCCCTATGGAACGGGCAGAGGCAAAGGGCCTGCCCTTGCCGTCCCGGGCCACTACGATGGAGGCCTCCACTCCGGAGATGTTCAAAAGCTCGTCGGCAGCCTGGGCCGCCACCACCCTTGTCTGGGGCTCCTGAGGGGCGGCCACGGCCACCTTTCTGTAGAGCTGGGCGCTCTGCATTATTTTATACTTTGCAATGGCATCCTCCATGCCGGTCTGCAGAAGCTTTTTCACCTCGGTGGTATCGGCGCCGGAATGGCGCAGCCGGGCGGCAGCATCGAAGGTCCGCTCGCCGGTGCGTATGGCAAAGCTCTTGGTATCCAGCACTATGCCCGAGAGCAGGGCTTCCGCCTCGCACCTGAGGATGTCCGCCGGCTCCTTCAGCTCCTGCAGCAGCTCCGTGACCAGCTCGCAGGTGGAGGAGGCATAGGGCTCCACGAAGCCCAGAGCGGCGTTCTGGATATAGGTAGCCGCCACTCTGTGGTGGTCTATCACCGCCACACGTATGCAGGAGAGGAGCAGGTCCTTGTCCTCCACCTGCTCCGGCCGGTTGGTATCCACCACCACCAGCAGGGCGTGGCTGTCCACCTTGGCCATAGCCTCCTGGGGACTTATGAACACGTCCCGGTATTCCGGGGCCTTGCGCACGGCCTCAATGAGGCTCTGGGCTGCATTGTGGTTCAGGTCAACCACGATATTGTATTTTATCCCGAACTGCCGGGCAAAACAGCACACACCCACGGCGGAGCCTATGCTGTCCAGATCCCCGAAGCGATGGCCCATGACCAGCACCCGGGAGGAATCCTTCACCAGCTCCGAGAGGGCATTGGACATGACTCTGGACTTGACCTTGGTGCGCTTTTCCACCTCGTAGCCCCGGCCTCCGTAGAACTCAAAGCTCATGCGGTTTTTGATGACGGTCTGGTCGCCGCCCCGGCTCAAGGCCAGCTCTGCAGCCATGTCCGCAAATTGCAGGGCCTCCCCCAGATTCTCCCCGTCTATGCCCAGGCCTATGCTTATGGAAGCGTCGATGCCTGTGGGGCTCTCCACCTGGTGCATGTCTTCGGTAATCCTGAACTTATCCTGGCGCAGTCTCTCCAGATCCTGCCGCTCCATAAGAAGCAGGTAACGGTCCCTGTCATAGCGGCGGAGTATGCCGTTGAAGGTGTCGCACCACTCCTTCAGCTTGTCCTCCACGGCATCCCGGATGTCGTTTTTCACCCGGTCGGTCTGGTTGCGGCACATCTCTTCAAAATTGTCGATGATGACCACACCGGCTACGGGCCTGGTGCGCTCGTATTCCTGGCGGATGTTGTCGTAGTCGGTGACATCCACCCAGTAGGTGATGCCCATGAAAGCGTTTTTATCGTCGCTCTTGTCGGAGCGGATTATATTGCCGTGGAGCTGATACTTGTGCCCGCCCAGCTCCAGCAGGGTGGGGTACTGGTTTTTACCCTCCAGCAGCCACTTGCCGGAAAACTGGGGTATCATGTCCGCGATGCTGGCATCCATGCGGGTACCGTGCTCTCCGCACATGTCAAAGAACATGTCGTTGCCCCAGACTATGCGGGAATCCGAGAGGCGGAAAACCGCTATAGGCAGGGGGAAGTTCATCAGGGTATTGTTCTTTGCGCTCTCCGTCTCGTAAGTGACGGACTCGATATATGCCGCCAGGAGCTTTTCCTTCCGGCGCCGGGCAAAGGCGGAGATTATCACCAGCAGCAGGATAACTCCGGCCTCCACTGCCGCCAGCTCGTACATCTCCATAAGCAGGGTGGCCACGGCAAAGGCCACAAGCACCAGCAGATGCATCGTGGCGCCGGGCTCCACCAGCCGCCGCATATTTTTATTCATGGGGCACATCCCTTCCATGTTACTCTTATGCGATATTACATTATAACAAACTTGCCATTGTTTTACAATATGTAAAATGTTTTGACCGGGAATAAATTCACTTCGGGCTACAGCCGGACTAATAATTTCCCGGCAAATATCAAATAATACTCAAAAAAGGAGGCGCTAATGAAAGCTGTTATAATGGCCGGGGGAATGGGCAGCAGGCTCAAGGCCATAACCGGGGATATCCCCAAACCCATGGTGCCCCTGCTGGGCCGGCCTTTGATGGAACATATCGTCAATCTGCTGCGCCGCCAGGGTTTTGACGATATATGTGCGGCGGTGCGCTATAGGGCCGGGGACATCATGGCCTATTTCGGCGACGGCAGCCGCTTCGGCGTTGATCTTCAGTACCGGCTGGAGGATGAGCCGCTGGGTACCGCCGGAGCCGTGAAAAATTGCCGGGATTTCTATGGGGATGAGGACTTTCTGGTTATCAGCGGAGATGCCGCCTGCGATTTCGACCTGGCCCGGCTCATGGCCGAGCACAAAAACAGGGATGCGGCAGTAACCCTGGCCCTCTGCCGCTGCCGGGAGCCCCTGCGCTACGGTCTGGCCGTCACCGACGGCGGCGGACGTATACACAGTTTTGTGGAAAAGCCGGACTGGAGCCGGGTGGTCACCGATCAGGTTAACACCGGGATATATGTAATCTCACCCCGGGTCATGGAGCTGGTGCCCGAAGGACGGGAATTTGATTTTGCCAAAGACCTGTTCCCCCTGCTTTTGCAGCGGGGAGAGCTGATGCTGGGTCTGAGCCTGGAGGGCTACTGGTGCGACGTAGGCACTCCCCTTTCCTACTACCGCTGCTGCGCAGACGCCCTGGAAGGGCGGCTCACTCTGGAGCTGCCGGAAAAGTTTCTGTCGTCCGAGCCGGCAGAGGGAGATTCCCCGGCTCCTGAGAAATGGGAAAGTCTGGACTGCGACTGCCGCAGCCGTGCAGAGCTGATGGGCCGGCTCTCGGCGGCGCTGATGGATATGGGCGCAGAATACACCGACGGGCTTCGGCTGCGGGGGCCGCGCTTTCTTTTGCGCATATCCCCTCTGGCCTCCCGCTCCGCCCTGCGGATAAGTGTGTCATCCCAGGATACGGAATTTGCCAGGGAGCTGGCTCTCAGCGCCAGGGAGCTGGCTGAAGCGCTGGAACGGGACGGTGCGGAAATTGAGTAATCCTGCCTATTTTTAAGAGCATTTCCCCCTGATTTTTTTATGCAGTATTCATTGCAAAAACTCTGCTATGATTGTATAATCATAACAGAGTTTCATTTTTTGTGCAGAATAACTCAAATGGGAGGGGAAATATGAACATTGAAAAAACCGTCCGCAGCCTGGAGCTGCGGGGATTTAAAGTCAGCCGCTTTGCCACCGGCAAGGAGGCGGCGGACTACCTGGCCGGGGCTTTGAAAGGCCAGACCGTGGGCATAGGCGGCAGCAAGACCGTGGACCAGATCGGTCTTTACGACATGCTGGAGGAGGGCAGCGCCTTCTGGCACTGGAGAGTGCCCGGCGATGCCACCTATGCCGCTGCCGCTACCGCCCAGGTCTATATAACCGGGGCAAACGCCATAAGCGAGGACGGAGAGATCCTCAATATCGACGGCCGGGGCAACCGCCTGTCCGGTCAGCTCTTCGGCCACAAGAAGGTCTATGTGGTCAGCAGCGTCTCCAAGATCTGTCCCGACTTTGAAAGTGCCCTGTACAGGGCCAGAAACACCGCGGCCACGGAAAACGTCAAGCGCTTCCCCTATGATGTCCCCTGCAAGCTGGACGGCAAATGTCACGACTGCCGCAGCCCCCAGCGGGTATGCAATGCCCTGGTGGTGTTGTGGGCTCCCATGATGGGCATGGAGACGGAGATAGTTTTGATCGACGAAAAGCTGGGAATGTGAGGTTTAGAAGATGGTAAGAAGAAGCGCAGACAAGACTCTGGATGTAAAGAAAATGTTCGGCGGTGCCGGTGAAACCAAAATGTACCGCATCCTGGAGGGGGCTGAAGAGATGTACGGCAAGGGCCGTGTCTTCAACCATGTCGTTTTGGAGCCCGGCTGTGAGGTGGGCTGGCACATTCACCAGGGCGACGGGGAGACCTATTACATTCTCAAGGGACATGGAGAGTATAACGACAACGGCCAGCTGCTCACCGTTGGCCCTGGGGATGTCACCTTCGTGGATGCCGGAGAGGGCCACAGCCTGAAGAATACCGGGGATGACAATCTGGAGGCCATAGCCCTCATTCTTTTTAAGTAGCTCAATTGACTTTGCCCGGTATATGGTTTAGAATTAATCCACAGGCAATTTCCGGATATTCCCAATAAAAACAAACAGAGGTGTGTAAATGTACAAAGTAGTTACAAAAAGATTCCTCAATGAGGCCAAGACTATCTGCCTCTTTGAGATAGAGGCGCCCCTGGTGGCCCGCCACGCCCAGGCAGGGCAGTTCGTCATCTTCCGTCTGGACGAGCAGGGTGAGCGTGTCCCCGTATCCGTAGCCGGCTGGGATCGGGAAAAGGGCACCGTCACCGTCATGGTGCAGGCTGCCGGCCGTACCACCAAGATGCTCCACACCGTGGAGCAGGGGGACTACATCAGCGATTTTGTAGGTCCCCTGGGCAAGGCCACGGAGATAGAGGGGCTGAAAAAAGTCTGCGTAGTGGGCGGTGGCGTAGGCTGTGCCATTGCCTACCCCATTGCCAAGGTCATGCATGAGGCCGGGATAGAGGTCACTTTCATCGCCGGCTTCCGCAGCGCCGATATAGTCATCCTCAAGGATGAACTGGCTGCCGTGTCCGACAAGCTCATCATCTGCACCGACGACGGCACTTACGGCGAAAAGGGCTTCACCACCCAGTACCTCCAGCAGGAGATCGATGCAAATATTGCCCAGGGCAAGCCCCAGTTTGACCGTGTGGTCGCCATCGGCCCGGACATCATGATGAAGTTCTTGGCCGACGTCACCCGTCCCTACGGTATCAAGACCATCATCTCCCTGGACCCCATAATGGTGGACGGCACCGGTATGTGCGGCGGCTGCCGCGTCATTGTGGGCGGCGAAACCAAGTTCGCCTGCGTTGACGGGCCGGACTTTGATGCCCACCAGGTTGACTTCGACTCTCTGCTCAAGCGCGCCGCCTTCTATAAGGACGAGCAGGATAAAGCCGGGGAGCACATATGCAGAATGACAGGAGGTAAGCGCAATGGCTAATATGAGTCTCACCAAAAACCCCATGCCTGAGCAGGACCCTCAGGTCCGCGTCGGCAACTTCGACGAGGTGGCCCTGGGCTACACTCCGGAAATGGCCATTGATGAGGCCAAGCGCTGCCTCAACTGCAAAAACATGCCCTGCCGCAGCGGCTGCCCCGTGTCCGTGCGCATCCCAGAATTTATTGCCAAAGTGGCCGAGGGCGACTTTGACGCCGCCTATGAGATAATCACCTCCACCAACTCCCTGCCCGCCATCTGCGGCCGTGTGTGTCCCCAGGAGAAGCAGTGCGAAAGCAAGTGCGTCCGGGGCATCAAGGGCGAGAGCGTGGGCATCGGCCGCCTGGAGCGCTTCGTGGCCGACTACCACATGGCCAAGGAGGACAAGGCCCCCATCACCGTGCCCGAGTCCAACGGCCACAGGATAGCCATTATCGGCTCCGGCCCCGCCGGCCTCACCTGCGCCGGCGATCTGCGCAAGCTGGGCTATGACGTCACCGTCTTTGAGGCCTTCCACAAGAGCGGCGGTGTGCTGGTCTATGGCATTCCCCAGTTCCGTCTGCCCAAGGAGATAGTGGCCGCCGAGATAGACAACCTCAAGGCCATGGGCGTGAATATAGTCAACAACGCCGTCATCGGCAAGGCCGAGACTGTGGACGAGCTCTTTGAGGACGGCTTTGAGGCCGTGTTCATCGGCTCCGGCGCGGGTCTGCCCCAGTTTCTCCACATTCCCGGTGAGAACCTGCTGGGCGTCTACAGCGCCAACGAGCTGCTCACCCGGGTGAATCTGATGAAGGCCTATCGGGACGATTACGACACCCCCATCAAACACTTCAACCGTGTGGCTGTGGTAGGCGCCGGAAACGTGGCCATGGACGCCGCCCGCGTGGCAAAGCGCCTGGGCGCCGAGCATGTGTATATTGCTTACCGCCGGGGCCGGGATGAGCTGCCCGCCCGTCTTGAAGAGGTGGAGCATGCCGAGGCCGAGGGTATCGAGTTCCAGCTTCTGAATAATCCCACCCGCATCATCGGAGACGAGGGCGGCCATGTTGTTGGCATCGAGCTTCTCCGCCAGGAACTGGGCGAGCCTGATGCCAAAGGCCGCCGCAGCCCCGTGCCCGTGCCGGGCAGCGAGTGGGTTCTGGATGTGGACACCGTCATTATTGCCATCGGCACCAGCCCCAACCCCCTTATTCGCAATACCACCGGCGGTCTGGAGTTTACCCGCAAGGGCGGCATTGATGCCAACGAAAAGGGCCAGACCTCCCGTGAGGGCGTCTTTGCCGGCGGCGACGCCGTCACCGGAGCCGCAACCGTCATCCTGGCCATGGGTGCAGGCAAGGCCGGCGCCCAGTCCATCGACGAGTACATAAAGAGCAAAAGCAAGTAAAGCTCCGATAATCCGATAAGCTATAATAAAAGACCTCCAGGTATAAACCTGGAGGTCTTTTATTATAGCCAAACAGCTTTATGATACCCTTATTTTTCAGCTATATTCTCGCCTATCTTATATACGTCGCCGGCGCCTACTGTGAGGATGATGTCACCGGGTCTTGCCCTGCGCTTCAGCTCCGCCTCAAGTTCCGGGAAGGTGGGGAAAAATTCCGCCCCCTCCACCTGCTCCGCCAGAGACGCGGAGGAGATTCCGATGGTGTTCTGCTCCCGGGCGGCGAAGATCTCCGCCAGCAGCACCACATCCGGCCGCTTGAGCTGCTTTACGAAATCGTCGAACAGTGTTGCGGTGCGGGTATAGGTGTGAGGCTGGAATACCAGAATGCTGCGCTTGTAGTTCAGCTCCTCCACAGTATCCAGCAGGGCCTTCAGCTCCCCGGGATGATGGGCGTAATCGTCATAAACATCGGCCCCGTTGAACTTACCCTTGAACTCAAAGCGGCGGCCAGCCCCGTTGAAGCCCGCCAGGCCGTATTTCACCGCATTGGGCTTTACTCCCAGGCAGATAGCAGCAGCTGCGGCAGCCAGGGCGTTCTTCACATTATGAAGCCCGGGCACATGCAGAGTAACGTCGGTAAAGAGTTGCCCGTTGAACTTGATGTCAAAGTGGGAATTGGCGCCCTTGAACTCGATATTATCGGCATAGACATCCGCCTTAGCCGTAAGGCCGAAGGTCATCACCGTCCTTGGAATGTCTTTTATAGCCTCCATGGTGTTGGCATCGTCCAAATTTGCCACCACGCAGCCGTCCTCCGGGGTGCGCAGAGCAAATTCCCTGAAAGAGTGCTGCACATCCTCCAGATCTTTGAAGAAGTCCAGGTGGTCGGCTTCTATGTTCAGGATGACCGCCACCGTGGGATGGAAGGAGAGGAAGGAGTTATAATACTCGCAGGCCTCCATAATGATGGTGTTGCCATGCCCAACCCGGTGCCCCGCATTGAGCAGGGGCAGGGTGCCCCCTATCATCACTGTGGGGTCTTTGTCCGCCGCCATGAGTATATGGGTACACATGGAGGTAGTGGTAGTCTTGCCGTGGGTGCCGGAGATGCAGAGGGCGTTGCTGTAATCCCGGGAAATGGCGCCCCAGGCCTGGGTGCGTTCAAATACCGGGATGCCCAGTTCATGGGCCCTGACTATCTCCGGGTTGTCGTCATGGACGGCGGCGGTGCGCACCACGAACTCAATGTCCTCCGTGATGTTCTCCGCCCTGTGTCCTATGGCCACAGGTATGCCTGCGGCTGAGAGAGCCCGGGCATTCTTATTGTTATTCATATCCGAGCCGCTGATAATGATGCCCATGCCCCGAAGCACATCCGCCAGAGACGACATGGACACGCCGCCTATACCGATCAGGTGGCCTCTCCTGCCCGGTGAAAGATAATTGTTGAAATCCGTCATACAATACTCCATTGCCCTGTTGATCTCCCCCGTCTGCTTTATGCTGTTAATATAATATCTATTGAAGTCCGGGGGGGAAAATGCTAAAATCAAAATAGCAAATAGCATTATAATACTACGGCGGCATCATTGCAAGTAAATAATCCCCGCCGTCAGCGCATATCCTTTTACGAAACACTCATCCTGATACAAGGAGTGCCTCTATGGAAAATGTCACGCCCCCCAAGTATGTGCTTCAAGTTCTGCGCAGCCTGAAAGCCCGGGGTTATGTGGCCTATCTGGTAGGTGGCTGCGTCCGGGACATGGTCCTGGGCATACACCCAAACGACTGGGACATATGCACCGCTGCCCTGCCCGAACAGGTTATGGAAATTTTCCCCGGTGCAAGGCCCACCGGCCTTCGCCACGGCACGGTAACGGTGGACATCAACTCCCGCCACGTGGAGGTGACCACCTTCCGCAGCGAAGGGGACTATGCCGACCACCGGCATCCCAGCAGCGTCCGCTTTGTGGGGGAGCTTACCACGGATCTCAGCCGCAGGGATTTTACAATTAACGCAATGGCCCTGTCCCCCGACGGGCTGCTGCTGGATCCCTTCGGCGGCCTGGAGGATATACGCCGCCGCTGCATTCGCTGTGTGGGCAATGCTCCCCAGCGTTTTGAGGAGGATGCCCTGCGCATGTTCCGGGCTCTGCGTTTTTCGGCCCGGCTGGATTTTTACATAGCAGAGGATACTCTGACGGCCATATCGGAAAAGTCCAATCTGGCCTCTGCCTTGGCAGCCGAACGTATCAGGGACGAGCTGGAAAAGACCCTGCTCACAAAAAAGCCTGAGACTGTGGGCCGTATGTCCCAGCTGGGCCTGCTGGATGCCTTTCTCCTGAAGCCGGGCTGCAGCCTGCCGGAGCTATCCCCGGCGGCCAAGCTGCCCAAGAAGGCCCTGGACCGCTGGATGGCCTTGTGCCTTGTGCTCAGCCGCCGCGGGCTCATAGAGAGCCCGGAGGCCTTTCTTACTTCCCTGAGGCTGGACAGCCGCACCATCCGCTGCTGTAGTGATGGAGTGGCCCTGCTGTCCCAGCCCAAGCCTGCCTCCCCCCCGGAGTGGAAGCGGCTGCTGTGCCGCCTGGGTGTGGATACGGTAAGCTGCGCCGCCCGGTGCCGGGACGCTCTGGACGGCGGCAGCTGCTATAAAGAGCTGAAGGCAATACTGAAAAGCGGCGACTGCTTCACCATGAAGCACCTGGCCGTCACCGGGGATGACCTGGCGGAACTGGGGCTCAGGGGCCGGGAGCTGGGGGAGATGCTCAGCTTCCTTTTGGATTACGTTATAGAATACCCTGCCAACAACCGGCGGGAGCTGCTGCTCTCCCTGGCGGGGAACTCGGAGGAACTTTGATGGACACTTGGGATAGCCTTGAACGGGATTGTAAAAGTTGTCGGGCCTGCTCCCTGTGCCAGACCAGGCACAACCTGGTCTTTGGCGACGGCAATGAGCAGGCCGAAGTCATGCTTATCGGGGAGGGCCCAGGCGAGCAGGAGGACCTGAAGGGCATACCCTTTGTGGGGCCGGCGGGAAAACTTCTGGACAATATGCTGGAAATGATTGACCTGGACCGCAGGAAGGTGTATATTGCCAACATCGTCAAATGCCGCCCGCCCAGGAACCGGGACCCGCTGAACATCGAGCAGGAGGCCTGCCGCCCCTGGCTGGACAGGCAGCTGGCTCTGGTAAATCCGAAGATCATTGTCTGCCTGGGCCGCATTGCCGCCATGAGCCTTATAAGGGAGGACTTTCGCATAACCCGTGAACACGGCCAGTGGTTCGATGTGGGCGGCAGGCGCATCATGGCTACATATCATCCCTCGGCCCTGCTGCGGGATGTGGACAAGCGGCCCGAGGCCTTCATGGACCTCAGGGCCCTTAGAAAGGAAATAAAGGCTGTTTGCAGCCGCACCTATTGATTATGTTGGAATTTAAAACCCTCAGCCTTGAGGATAAAACCTGGGTGGACGAGCTGGTTAAAGAGGAGGGCTGCTTCAGCGCAGGCTACAGCTTCGGCACCATTTACATCTGGAACAGCAATTACCGGCACCTGGTGGCCCGCTTTGAAAATCGGATGATAGAAAAGCTGCGCTACAGTGATGAGCCCGCCTTTACAGCCCCCATTGGCAGCGGCAGTGTGCGGCCCGCCCTGGAGGCCCTGCTGGAATACTGTGACAGCCGCGGTCAGCGGCTCATGCTCCGGGGCGTCACCGAGAGGCAGATGGCCGCCATAGAGAAGGAATGCCCCGGCCGCTTTGAATACACGGAGGATGTGGACTTTGCCGACTATATCTACCGCGCGGAAAAGCTGGCCACCTACTCCGGCAAGTCCCTCCACAGCAAGAAAAACCATTGCAACCGTTTCGAGGCCGAGAACGATTGGGACTTTGTGCCTCTGACCAGGGAACTCATCCCCGCCTGCATGGACATGATGGACCGCTGGACCGAGGAAAACGCCCAGCGGCTGCACAAGAGCATAGTCTATGAGCACGAAGCCCTGATGAAGAGCTTTGCAGCCTATGAAAAGCTGGGCTTTGAAGGCGGCGTCCTCCGCTCCGGCGGTAAGGTGGTAGGCTTCAGTATGGGCGAGTTCTGCCGAGCCGACTGCTTCGACGTGCATTTTGAGAAAGCCTACAGCGACATAAACGGAGCCTACCCCATGGTCTGCCGGGAATTTACCCGCATGCTCATGGCAAGGCACCCGGAGCTGGTCTATATGAACCGTGAGGATGACATGGGTCTGGAGTCCCTGCGCCGCTCCAAGCTATCCTACAGGCCGGAATTCATGGTGAGGAAATTTACAGCCAGGTGGATATATGACTGAGTACCTGCTGAGAGAGTATCGCCGGGAGGACATTCCCTGCCTCATAGAGCTGTGGCATCGGGTCTTCGGTGACCCAGAGAGCCTGATATCCGAGTTTCTGATCCGCCTGCCCTCCTTCGGCACCGGCGCCGTGGCTGAGTACCGGGGCAAGGCAGTGGGCGCCGCCTACGCCATAGACGATATGTATATCCACGATTCCCTCGGCAGGGAGAGGCGCTGCGGCTATATCTATGCCGTGGCCGTCTCCCCGGAGCACAGGCACCAGGGGTTGGGCGAAGCTCTCAGCCAAAGGGCGGCGGAACTGAGCCGCCGGAGAGGCAGCCGTTTCCTCTGCACTCTTCCGGCAGAGGAAGCCCTCTATCCCTGGTATGAGAAGATCCTCGGCCTGGGCTGCGCCCTGCATCGCCGCTGCTTTTCGTCTGCGGCCTCTCCCCTGCTCCCCTGTCGTGAGCTGGAGGCCGATGAATACCTCTCCCGCCGGGAAAAGCTCCTGGAGGGCAGGCCCCATATGCGCCCCGGCCGGGAGCTCATGGACTTTGCCGCTTTCTTTTACCGCAGCTTTGGCGGCGGGCTCTATCTTTGCGGCGGCGGGATCTGCGCCGCCTATGGGGACAAAGAGCTGGTAATCAAAGAGCTCCTTGTGCCGGATTGCATTCTTCCCGGCGAGACGGCGGCCTCCCTGGCCGCCTTTCTGGGCCGGGAAGAAGCCCGATATTATCTCCCCTCCCCCGACGGTGAGATGTACATCTCCGCCCAGGAGGGCGAACTTCCGGCAGACCTGATATGGAACCTGAGTTTCGACTGATTTCATTTTACAATTATGAAACATTTTCTCGGTTTATTATGAAACATCTATGTCCTATCATAATAGCTGTAAGTGACAGTTTTTCATCTTTTTCATTTTGTCCTCAACCATACAACAAAACGGAACGGTGAACCCGTTCCGTTTTGTTCAGCTTGTCAAAAAACTTTCCAAGCGCCCGTGAATACGGTATAATAGAGGCCGGGGGTGTAAAGATGGAAAGCTGGAGAAAAGATTCACGGAGAGAACCTGTCATAACGGACCTGGATGCCTTGGTACCGAAGGACCAT
>CALWWB010000038.1 GCA_944385175.1 uncultured Oscillospiraceae bacterium
AGTCTTGGGCTAAAATTGGGCACTCACGGAAGATATCATTTCCCAATTGATCCAAGCCAATTAATGTCAGTACGACACCGCGCATTTCGCAGTATTGTCTGAGATATTTATCATCGCCGGGCCCTAAGCGACCATATGTATGGCAATATATGATCTCTACGATATCTTCCGATGAAACACCTGTATTTTGAGAATCAAAGCATTTGTCAATGTCCTCAATTGCTTTCTTTAAGAAATCAGTTTTTTGTGTTGTATACATCACAAAGACATACTTATTTTCTGCTGTCAAAAAATAAGTATCTGGATTTCCCTTGGCGGTTTTATCTGTTCCTGTATGCATACCCAACGAATAAACATTTTTGTACCCTTTATAGCTTAAATAGGCATCACAAAGATTTTGAAAAGCTCCTCCATCCATTTGGTCGATTCGATTTTTAATATCTGTTAATTTCGACATCAGTATCCTCCATCAATAAAATCATGCTATATAGTATAAGTAAGGTAAATAATCATGATAAAAGCTTCAGTTATCATAATATTTGATACCCCCAATGCCCGTTGACTCGGCATTTGACCAAATTGCCACATGTTGCAAAATGAGCAAGTATCCGATTTGCTGTTGCGGCCGACACTCCACACAGCTCCCGTACATCTGCGTTCATGATATAGTCGTGAGTTTTGAGATATTCCTCAATTTTTTTCCAGCGAAGAGTTGCCTTATCAATATTTCCGTCGCTCATTCCATCACCCACATTGATGGCTTCTATGAGAGCTGCTTTGATGGCTGAGAGCATGAACTCGATAAATACCGTGGACTCGCCTGCGTCATTTGAGGCATTGATGGCGGCATAATACTCCTGCTGGCGGTCATGGATGATGGACTCCACCGGGAGCCAGGCGAAGGCTGGGTTCCACTTGGAGAGCAGAAGTGTATGCCATAGGCGGCCCACACGCCCGTTTCCATCAGCAAAGGGGTGAATCAGTTCCAGCTCATAGTGGAATACACAACTGCGGATCAACATGTGTACCTCGCTGGTCTTTGTCCAGTCCAGCAGCTCCATGACCAAATCAGGGACATACTGTGGAAGCGTACCAAAATGCAGGACATGCCCTTCGCTGTCTACCACTCCCACAGGGCGAGTGCGGAACATGCCGGATTCTTCCACTAAGCCACGGGTCATAATTCCGTGAGCAGTCAGCAAATCATCCACCGAATAGGGGTCAAACTCATCCAGCCGCTCATAAATCTCATAGGCGTTCTTGACTTCGGCTATATCCTTGGGTGGAGCCAGGACCTGCTTGCCGTTCAATACAGCAGTTACCTGCTCTAGGGAAAGAGTATTCTGCTCGATGGCCAGAGAACCATGTATGGTGCGGATTCGATTGCTGCGGCGCAAAGTAGGGTTTAAAGTAAGCGGATTTGTCACGTTCAGTTTTCCAACCAATTCGGCGATTTCTGCTACATAGTCAATAATTGAGTTGGTAATTTCAAAAGGAGGTTTTTTGTTCCTCATGTAGCACCTCACTGGTTTAATCGTTATTTTTTATTATACCACGCATCGCTCATTTCATCAATCAGAATTCGCTCATGATTGAGTGATGCTTCTAATGTGGAGATTGACTAATTTTGATATTGATACTGTTCTATACATTTCAAAATATATAGTCATCAGATAATCTGATTGAATGCGGGGAGTATTGCAGTTGTCGTAAGTGGGAAGAATTTTGGAATGATAAGCTATCAGCACTATTGTAGGCCTTGATTATGCGATGCGTTTAGAGAGGACTTCTCTTTTAATTTCACGCCTAATTCAAAAAATATTCTTGCAGCCGATTGAATTTTCCCTTAATTATGGCTATAATTTAAGGGAAAGCGAGGCGATTGAGGTAATGAGATCCTTTAACTATTTTGAAATCAAGAATCATAAATGGGATTCCGAGATACTTGGATACATTGCCGCAATCTATAAGGAAGCAGGAAAACAGGAACTGTATTTGAAGCAGCGTCCGGCCGAATTAGAAAAGCTGGTGGAAATTGCAAAGATCCAAAGCACTGAGGCATCCAATGCGATTGAAGGTATCGTTACAACTAACACCAGAATCAGGCAGCTGGTTGAAGAGAGGACGACACCGAGAAACCGTGATGAGCAGGAGATCGCCGGCTACAGAGATGCCTTGAGCATTATTCACGAGAGCTTTGATGCAATTCCAATTACACGAAACTACATCCTGCAATTGCATAAAATCATGTACAGCCCCAGCAACAATCCTATGGCAGGTCAAACAAAAAATGTGCAGAACTATATCAGTGCTAAATATCCAGACGGACACACGGAAATACTGTTTACGCCCCTTGCGCCGTATGAAACGCCGGAGGCATTGGATAGGATCTGCGAGGAATATAACCGTGTCATCGGAAACCTTGAGCTTGAGCCGCTGATTGCGATCCCTGTTTTTATTCATGATTTTCTCTGCATCCATCCCTTCAATGATGGCAACGGCAGAATGAGCCGTCTTCTTACAACACTGCTCCTGTACCGCAACGGTTTTTATGTAGGAAAGTACATCTCCCTTGAGGCAAAGATCGCAAAGCACAAGGACTTGTATTATGATGCCTTGGGACAGTCACAAGAAGGGTGGCACGAAGGAACTGAAGACGTAACGCCCTTCATTAAATATCTGCTCAGCACGATTCTTGCAGCATACAGAGATTTTGAAGATAGATTCTCTATTGTGGAAGAAAAGCTGCCTGCTATCGAAATGGTGAGAAAGGCTACTCTGCAAAAAATCGGAAAATTCACTAAACAGGATATCCGAGAGCTTTGTCCAACGCTCAGTGTCAGTTCTGTTGAAGGTTCCCTAAGAAAACTGATTGACCTTGGCGAGCTGAAACGTGAGGGCAAAGGCAAAGGAACCTACTATTACCGCTTGAGATAAATACCCTTAACCAATATAGTTTTCCCTTAATTCTACTCAGATTTTAAGGGAAAACTATATTGTTAAACGCCTCCTCAACAGAAGCAGCGCAAATAAGACCGCAGAACGACAAAGAAAACGCAGGGCATTATGACATTTCAGCCATGATGCCCTGAGACAATATATCTATTTTTATAGGGAAGTCCACGCTCCAGTGGGCTTCTATTATTTTGCATAAAGGAGGGATGCCATGCGAAGACGACAACGCCATGTGAGCATATGGATGAATGATGAAGAGTACCGGCACCTGAAGGCCCAGGCCAGGACGGCCGGGATGGGAGTTGACCCCTTCGTCCGAAATCTGGTTGCCGGAGTGCAGTTACGGCCAAGGCCGCCCGGCGAGTACGGGGCGCTGCTCCGGGAGCTGGCGGCCATAGGCAACAACATAAACCAGATAGCCTATTGGGCCAACGCCCGCAAGAGCATCCACGAGCCGGAAATAGTTGAGGCCGCCGTGCTGGCAAACCGGGCATGGCGGCTGGTGAAGGACAAGCTCTAATGGCCTACGACAAGATAATCACCGTCCACTCCCGGCTGGACAGGCGGATAAACTATGCCCTGAACCCAGACAAGGCCAGAGACGGTGAAACTGTTTTATGCGCCGGACTGAACTGCCGGGTAGAGACGGCCTGCCGGGATATGCTGGACACCAAGCGCCGCTGGGACAAGCTGAAGGGAGTGCAGGGCTATCATCTCATCCACTCCTATGCCCCCGGCGAGGTGACGGCGGCTCAGGCTCAGGCCCTCAGCCTGGAGTTTGCCCGGCGGCTTCTGGGAGATTGCTTTGAGGCGGTGGTGGCCACTCACACCGACCATCAGCATATCCACTCCCACATTGTGTTCAACTCCGTGTCCTTTGCCGACGGCAGGATGTTCCGCAGCAACTTCAAAGCCTATTTCGGAGATATCCGGGGCACATCCAATCAGCTGAGTCGGGAGCACGGCCTGAGCGTGACGGAGCCCAAAGGCCGGGGAAAACAGTATGCAGAGTGGGCGGCGGAGAAGCAGGGCAGGCCAACGGTCCGGGGCCTCATCCGCCGGGACATTGACGCAGCCTTGGCCGGGGCAGTGTCCATGCAGACCTTATATACCGCCCTGGAAAAGCAGGGCTATACTGTGAAGAGGGGAGCAAAGGTGAAGCACACCGCCCTGAGACCGCCGGGCTCGGAGCGTTTTGTGCGCCTGGACAGCCTTGGCCCAGGCTACAGTGAGGAAGAGCTGAGAGAGCGCATAGGCCGTGGGGCCATCCCACCCCCGCCTGCTGCCCCCAGACGCTATAAAGTCAAAAGCCGGAGCGGCAGCTATCGAAAAGGCAGACGCAGCCGTCTGGCACGGCTGTACCTGTATTACCTGATGCTGCTCTCCCCGCCAGGAGGCAGGAGAAGAAAAGCCCCGCCCTTCAAAGTCCGGGCAGAGGTGAGGAAGCTGGAGCAGTACAAGCAGCAGTTTCGGCTGCTGCAAAAATATCGTATAGAGGATGAGAGTCAATTGTCCATGTTGGAGAGCGCACTCCAGGCGGACATTGACTCTCTTGTCTATTCCCGGCGGGAACTCTACCGGCAAAAGCGCCGGGGGAAGGACGTCTCTGCCCAGATAAGAAGCATAAGCCTTGAACTGCGTCCCCTGCGCCGGGAGCTGAGGTGCTGCCAAAAAATATCCCAGGCCATGCCTGGAATAAAAGAGCACATGGAGCTGAGCCGGCAGGAGCCGGAGCAGGACAAAGAAATCAGAAAGGAAGTGAGAAAACATGGAAGTGAGCGGTGAAGTGGCCGACCTGCTGGTGAAGGAGGGCTTACAGGTTGCAGAACTGGCGGCAAAGCTGTCCGCCAAGGGCGCCGTCAATGCTGCGGTGCTGACGGCGGCACTGATAAAGAACAACTATAAGCTGGCAGGCCAGGTAGGTGTGGAGCGGCTCAACCGGGACAATGCCGAATCGGTGGTCATACCCATTCAGGAGGGGGATATGGAGAAGTTCCGGCAGCTGGCAAAGCGCTTCGGCGTGCTGTATGCGGCGGTGAATCAGGAGAGCTCACAGGTGGTGCACATCATATCCAATGTGAACTACTCGGCCCAGCTAAATGCCGTGCTGGAAGCCATGGGCTATGCCGTGCCCAACGCCGCCAGGGCGGAGGCCCAGAGAGCAAAAAAAGCCGGGACCCGTGCTCTACAAGAGAAGTCCTCAGAAGAGCACGGGAGTGGCTGGAGGAATACGGAGAGGGGGGCTGAGCCCTCGGTGAGAAAGAAGCTGGTGGAACTGAAGACCGTGGATGAGAAAATAAATGCACCGTCCAGAAACAGAGGGAGAGACAAAAGCAGATGAAGAAAAGCTTTAAGGACAGCGCCCCGGTGTGGGCGCTGTTTTCCGTTCCCGTCATATACTTTGCCCTGGCTGCGGCCACAGTCTATGAGCCGGGCATGAGCCTGCTCCGGCTGCTGCCTTCCGTGACGGAGCTGGGGCTTGGCCGGGTGAGATGGACGGAATACTCAATGAGGGCCATTTTGCTGTCCCTATCGGCCTATGTCGGTGGCATAGCTCTGTACTGGTCATCGAGGCAGAACCTGCGGCCGGGTGAGGAGCACGGCTCCGCCCGCTGGGGCAGTGTCCGGGAGCTGGACAGAAAGTACAGGGACAGGGATGAGGAGATGAACGTCATCCTCACCAAACACCTGAGAATGAGCCTGGACGGGAGAAAGCACAGGCGAAATCTCTTGCAGATAGTGGTGGGCGGCAGCGGCTCCGGCAAGACCCGCTATGTGGTCAAGCCCAACCTCATGCTGGCAAACGCCAGCTTTATTGTCACCGACCCCAAGGGGGAGATAGTCCGGGCGGTGGCCCCTCTGCTGCTGCAAAAGGGCTATGTGGTAAAGGTGTTCGATCTTATTGACCCGGCCCATTCCGACAGCTACAATCCCTTCCGCTATATCCGCAAGGACAGCGATGTATTCCGGCTGATAAGCAACCTCATCCAGAACACCACGCCGAAAAACTCCAGCCAGAACGACCCCTTCTGGGAAAAATCCGAGACGGCCCTGGATGCGGCGCTGATGCTGTACCTGCTCCACGAGGCCCCGCCCTGGGAGCAGACCATGGAGATGATACTCACCATGATAGAGTACGGAGCCGCCAGGGAGGACAGCGACGACTACAAGTCGCCCCTGGACCTGCTCTTTGAGGCTTTGGAGGAGGAGCAGCCGGAGCATATAGCCCTGAGGCAGTACCGGGTATTCAAGCAGGCCGCCGGCAAGACCGCCAAGAGCATACTGGTGTCTGCCGCCGTGCGCCTGGCGGCTTTCACCCTGCCGGAGATACGGGGCATCACGGACCGGGACAGCCTGGAGCTGGAAAAGCTGGGTGAGCGGAAGCAGGCGGTGTTCTGCGTAATACCGGACAGCAACGACAACAGCCTGAACTTTCTTGTGGGTATGCTGTATACCCAGGCCTTTCAGGAGCTCTATTACCAGGCGGACAAGGTATATGCCGGGCCGCTGCCCGTGCCGGTGCGGCTGATGTTCGACGAGTTTGCAAACGTGGCCCTGCCCGACGGCTATGCCCGGCTCCAGGCCACCATGCGCTCCAGAAACATCATGGCCACGGTCATACTGCAAAATATCTCCCAGCTGAAGGCACTGTTCAAGGACGACTGGGAGGGCATCATCGGCAATGCCGACACACTGCTGTATCTGGGAGGAAACGAGCAGAGCACTCACGAGTATGTGTCCAAGCTGCTGGGCAAGGAGACCATATCCACCACTTCCAGCAGCCAGAGCAAGGGACGCAGCGGCTCATATTCCCGCAGCACCCAGCAGACGGGCCGGGAGCTTTTGACTCCAGACGAAGTTCGAATGCTGGACAACAATAAGGCCCTGGTGTTCATCCGGGGCGAGAGGCCGGTGATGGACGACAAATACGAGCTTATGAGGCATCCAAATATCTCGTTGACCGAGGACGGCGGAGCCCCGCCCTATCTTCACAGTCCCCACTGTATGTACGATATGCGGCGGCTGCTCAGTGAAATAAGAACGGAGGAATGATATGATGAATAACAACAAAAGCAAAGCAAGAAAGATATGCGCCCTGTGGACGGCCCTGGTGCTGTCCGTCTGCCTTTTTACCGTACCGGCCTACGCCACCGGAGGAGACCCGCTGACGGTGGTGAATAACCTCAGCGACTTTATCTTCTCCTGCATCAAGGCCATAGGCATCATAATCCTGGGCTGGGGCGTGGTGCAGGTGGGCATGAGCATCCAGAGCCATGACGCCAGCCAGCGCTCCCAGGGCTTCCTCTGCCTTTTCGGCGGCCTGGTGATAGCCTTTGCCAAGGAGATACTCACCACCATCGGCGTGGTGTAAAAAATGTGTCTCACCGTGAGACACATTTTTTAGTATAATATATCTAAAGGATTGTTGACATTATGGGATAAATCCAATATAATATATATGGGATAAATCCAATATATATTAGCGGAGATGGTTGGGTGCAGGATTACGAAATAATTTTCTATGATAAAGCAGACGGAACTGAACCGGCAAAAGAGTTTCTTCTTAGTCTTGATATCAAGATGAGGGCTAAGATGGCCAGAACCATTGAATTGCTTGGAAAAAACGGACCGGAACTGAGAGAGCCATATTCGAAGTATCTTGGTGAAAATATTTTTGAATTAAGAGCCAAGCAGGGATCAGACATTTCCAGAGTAATGTATTTTTTTGTCGTAGGCAGGAGAGTAATATTAACGAATGGGTTTATAAAGAAAACTCAAAAAACACCGAGAGCTGAACTTGAAAAGGCAATAAGATATAGAAGTGAGTACCTAGATAGGAGAGTTGACTAGAATGAGCAAATTCAATGATTTTTTGAACGAACAGCTAAACGACCCGGAATTCAGAGCAGAATACGAAGCTCTCGAACCGGAGTATGCCGTCATTCAAGCAATAATCGATGCCAGAAAAGCATCCGGGCTCACCCAAAAAGAATTGTCCAGGAGAACTGGAATAGCCCAGGCCGACATAAGTAAGCTGGAAAACGGCAGCGCCAATCCTTCAATAAGAACATTGAAAAGACTGGCGGCCGGCATGGGTATGACTGTGAAAATTGAATTTGAGCCGCTTTCAAATCAACAGTCACAGGTTTAAGCCAGCTATGGCGTACGTTTTTAGCGGCTATCTGCGCCGCATCTCACCAAATGACACTAGACGGCTTTGTGGAAAGCGCAATACGGCAGGCTACTGTATCGGCCAAATAAATAGGAAATCGGAAAAGCGCCTCAAATAAGAGGCGCTTTTTCTATATGTGGAGGTGAAAATCATAAGTGACAACTGGGTAGTAAGAAACCTTGAAAACGCCATAGGCACCTGGAACGAGAAGCTGGCTGAGCTGTGGCAGCTGGTGAGCCAGAGCCCGGAGAGCTTCCGGGGCGGACAGATATGGGGCGTCATCGTCAATATACATACGGCACTGGTGGGCGTGGGATACGGCCTGCTGGTGCTTTTCTTTGCCATGGGGGTCTTCCAGTCGGCGGCTTCCTTCAGAGAATTGCAGAGGCCGGAATTTGCCCTGCGCCATTTTATCCGCTTTGCTCTGGCAAAGCTGGCAGTGGGCAGTGGCCTGGAGATAATGACCGCCATCTTTACCGTCTGCGGCAGTGTAATAAGCGCCGCCATGAGCGGAATGGGCGGCGCCGTGACCCAGACCGCCGCCCTGCCGGCGGAGCTGGTGAGCGCCATAGAAGAGGCGGGCTTCATGGAGAGCATACCACTGTGGCTGGTGTCGGTGCTGGGGAGCCTCTTTATAACGGTGATGTCTTTTATCCTCATCCTAACGGTGTACGGCCGCTTTTTCAAGCTATATCTTTATACGGCCATTTCCCCCCTGCCCCTGGCATCCTTTGCCGGAGAGGGCACCGGCTCCATGGGCAAGGCCTTTATAAAGTCCTATACCGGGGTGTGCCTGGAGGGGGCGGTGATAGTCCTGGCCTGCCTCATATACTCGGCTTTCCTGTCCGGTTCGGCTCCGGCTGCGGACGGCTCCCTGCCCCCGGTGACCATGGCCTGGGAGTATATAGGGCAGCTTATCTTCAATATGCTCATACTCACCGGCCTGGTAAAGGGCTCCGACCGTGTAGTCCGGGAGATGTTCAGCCTGTGAAGAGGTATATAGAGCTTATTCCTCATCTATCCCCAGATATTTCTCCACATCTTCCAGACTCAGCCAGCCCTTTTCCTTGCCGGAGCGGAAGCCATTTTCCAATTCACACAACAGTTTGAGAGCTGCCTTGGTTTTCTCGTACTCGCAAATATCTTGAATGACGTATTTGCTGCGCCCGTTTTCCGCAAGAAAGACGGGAGAACCGACAGCAACATCATTCAGCACATCAGAGTATTTTCTTAGGTCGGAAATCGGCTTGATGTTAGGTATGATTTTTCCCCTTTCGTAATTAGTGCAGCTGCAGAGCTGGAGTTAGAACATATCCGGCTTGGGAGCATATAGGGAAAAGAGACGGGAAATGTGTCTCACCGTGAGACACATTTAAAGCTAAGAAAATTCCGGTGGCCGGAAATCGTCTATGCAGGAACTCATTGCTTTTTGAACTCATTTTGGCACAGAGATTGAAGATAATTCTGCAAACTGTCTTTACCTTCAAGTATGTTCGCAATAATCAAGATATCCTTTTCATCCAAAGGAAGCCCTTCCATTGCAGAGGAAGCAGCTGCATTGTTCAGTGCTCTTAATTCTAATCTGCTCATGGATACCCTCCTTAAAAGCTGTAACCATATTATACCTTAAAACATCTGCTGATTCAAATATTGCATGTTTGCCATATGTCTTATTAATAAGGAGCTGATGCACATAGAAGTCAAAATACCAAAAGAAATACGAAAGTACAAGGAGAGCATTTTTTTCGGCCTGTCGGCCCGGCAGTTCTTCTGTTCTCTGGCCGCAGTGCTGGCGGCGGCGGGCATATACCTGGGCCTGGGCCGGGTACTGAGCCGGGAGACGGCAAGCTGGCTGTGCATAGTCATAGCCGCACCTTTTGCCGCCGCCGGCTTTTTCAGCTATAACGGCATGAACATGGAGCAGTTTGTCTGGGCCTTTATAAAGTCCCAGATACTCTTTGCCGGGGTGCGAAAATACATAAGCGAAGATCCTCATTATGACGCTTCCCAGGGAAAGGAGAGTGAGCAATGGTAAAGACTCTTACAGCGGCAAACCAAAGCGAGAGGGACAAGCTGAAGATACCCCGGAGCGTGCAGCAGTCCATACCCATAAAGGCTGTATACCCGGACGGCATATGGACCGTGGGCAGGAAACACAGCCGCAGCTGGAAGCTCACGGACGTAAACTATGTGGCTGCTTCCCCGGAGGCCCAGAGGAGCATAATAACTGCCTACTGCGGCGCAATAAACACCATGCCCACCGACGCCAGCACCAAGATAACCGTGGTCAACAACAGGCTGAATCCGGTGGAATTCCAGCGGCGTATGCTGCTGGGCTACACCGGGGACTGGATGGACCACTACCGGGAGGAAGCAAACGGCATAGTCCTGGGAAAGTGCAGCAAAAGCAACAATCTGGTACAGCAGAGATTTGTCACCATGTCCATAGCCCAGCGGAAGATAGAGGAGAGCCGCCGCTATTTCCGGCGGGTGGAGGGAAACCTGTCCAAGAGCTTCTCCCGGCTGGATTCCGGCCTGCTGCCCATAGGAAACTACGAGAGGCTGAGAGTGCTCCATGACTTTTTTCGGCCGGGACGGGAGCAGTATTTCCGCTATGACGACGCCTGGGCCATGAGAACGGGCAAAGACCTGCGGGAGCTCATATGTCCCGACAGCTTCAACTTTAAAAAGAGCTATTTTGAGATGGGGGACAAGTTCGGCAGAGTACTGTTCCTGCGGGAGTATCCGGCTTTCCTGGCCGATGACCTGATATCCGACCTGACGGAGTTTGCCAGGAGCATGGTGCTGTCCATAGATATTATACCTGTACCCACCGACGAGGCGGTAAAAGAGGTGGACGGCATAATCCTGGGCGTGGAGACGGACATAACACGCTGGCAGCAAAGGCAGAACAGCAAGAACAACTTCAGCGCCGAGGTGCCAAGAAGCATGGAGCAACGGCGGCAGAACTCCAGGGAGTTCATGGACGACCTCACCATGCGTGACCAGCGCATGATATTCTCCGTGATAACTCTGGTACATATAGCCGACAGCCTGGAACAGCTGGACGCCGACAGCGAGGCTATCATCTCCATAGGCAGGGAGCACCTGTGCGACCTCTCCGTGGCCCACTATCAGCAGGAGGACGGTCTGAATACAGTCCTGCCCTATGGACTCAGGCGTATAAAGGCCCTGCATACCCTGACCACCGAGAGCTGCGCCGTGGCTGTGCCCTTCAGGACTCAGGAGATACAGGAGCCCGGCGGCATCTACTACGGCAGGAACCTCATATCCAATAACCCCATAGTCTGCGACAGAAAGCGCCTGGTGTCTCCCCACGCCTTCTACCTGGGCGTCTCCGGCTCAGGCAAGTCCATGGGCATGAAGAGCACCATTGAGAACGTGGCTCTGGGCACTGAGGACGACATCATGATACTGGACGCCGAGCGGGAGTACGGCGCTCTGGCCAGAGCTTTCGGCGGTGAGGTCATAGAGATATCCCCCAATAGTATCCACCATATAAATCCCCTGGAAGTGGCAAAGGGCTATGAGGATGAAAACCCCATAGCCCTGAAGTCGGAGCTGATAACCAGTATCTTGGAGCAGCAGATGGGCGCCGGTGTGATGAAGGGCAGCTACAAGTCCATCATAGACCGCTGCACCGCAAAAGTGTTCAGGGCCTATCTCAGCGGCAAGGCTCCGGCGCCTCTGCTCACCGACTGGCGAAGAGAGGTCCTGAAGCAGCCGGAGCCGGAGGCCAGAGAGCTGGCCCTGGCGGCGGAGCTGATAACCGAGGGCAGCCTCAACGTGTTTGCCCACCACTCGGATGTGGATATGTCCAGCCGCATCATCTGTCTGGACCTGTATGAAATGGGTGAGCAGCTGCGGCCCACGGCCCTGGTGGTAGCTCTGGAGGCCATAAACAAGCGGGTGATGGAAAACAGGAAGAGAGGCAAATTCACCTGGGTGTTTTTGGACGAGGTGTACCTGTACTTCAAGTACCACTACTCTGCCGAGATACTGTATAAAGCCTGGAAGCGATTCAGAAAGTACGGCGGCATACTCACCGCCGCGACCCAGAACGTCCAGGAGTGTCTGGACTCGGAGACTGCAAGGCTGATGTTTGCAAACTCCGAGTTTCTGATGCTCTTCAATCAGGCGGCAACAGACCGGCAGGAGCTGTCAAAGCTGCTGCACATCTCGGATACCCAGATGAACTATGTCACCGATGTGGAACCCGGCCATGGCCTGCTGCGGGTGGCCGGAGCAGTCATACCCTTTGACTGCACTATACCCCATGATACGGAGCTGTTCCGGCTCATGGACACCCGGCCGGGCCGGACTTAATGTGTCTCACGGTGAAACGTATTATTACACTGGGCAGCCTCTTTGACGGTATTGGAGTGTTTCCCCTGGCGGCGGAGCTCAATGGTATAGAGCCCCTGTGGGCCAGCGAGATAGAGGCGGCGCCTATAGCTATAACCAAGTATCGTTTCCCGGAGATGAGACACCTGGGGGACATCACAAAACTCCATGGCTGGGAGGTCCCCGCCGTGGATGTTATAACATTCGGCTCTCCATGCCAGAACCTGTCTCAGATAGGCGACCGCAGCGGCCTGAAGGGGAAGCGTTCCAGCCTGTTTTACGAGGCTATACGGATAATACGGGAAATGAGGGATGCAACTGACGGAAACTTTCCAACAATCGCTGTTTGGGAAAACGTCATGGGAGCGTTTTCATCAAATGACAGGATGGACTTTAAGGCCGTGCTTGGGGCCTTCACAGACACCGATGTTCCAATGCCTGCTTCTGGAAGATGGGCAAAGGCCGGAATGGTGCGAGGGACAAGCCCCGACCTGGCCTGGCGGCTCATGGACGCCCAGTATTGGTCAAGCCCCAGACTGGCACGACGGCAGCGCATCTTCCTCGTGGCAGATTTTGGAGGACGGCGAGCTGAGCAGATATTATTTAAGCCCCGCCCAGTGCAGCCGTATCCTGCGCCTGGCCGGACAGGCAGGCTGTCCGCCGCCCAGGGAGATAGAGGCACTTTTATTGAAGCATGGGGGAGAGTACCCATCCTCTGTCCATTTCAGGACTTCAGAATGGGTGCCATGGCGGCCCACGGGGACAAGACCAGATTCATCACCAGCTTTGGAAAACCAGATGAGCCTTTTCCGACCCTGCTGGCAAGCGGAGTGAATCGCTTTGCTTTCTGGTATGAGGATGCGCCGGAGGAGGGCTGCATCCGCTACCTTACGGAAAGAGAGTGCGAACGGCTCATGGGCTTGCCGGAGGGCTGGACCAGATACGGAGCAGGGGGCATAGAAATAAGTTCGGCCGGCAGGTACAAGGCCCTGGGCAATTCTGTTGCCCTGCCCTGTGCCTGTTATATTATGGCTGGCATCAGGGAGGCATTGAATGGATAAGAAGAGATTCATAAAGGAAAAGGCCAGGTATGCCTTTATCCGGGAGAGAACAAGAGAAATAAGAGAGAGGCCCCGGCACAGAGCTGCTGTGCCGGGGCTTGACTATGCTGAGGGCATTCAAGGCCGGGGTGCCTCTGAACCGGGTGAGAGGGAGACTGCCGTAGACCGGACTGAGGACATGGCCATCTCAAGCCTGGGGTATACGGAGAAGGCTTTGAAATATGCCAAAAGAAAGTACAGAGAAAATCTGTCTCACCGTGAGACGCATTTTGAAAGCGGGGGAGCATCGGCAGCGGCGGCCGAAGACATCCCGGAAATGTGTTTCACCGTGAGACACATTTCCAAGGGGGAAACTGCTTGTCCCAGGGCAAAAGAGCTTTTGCGGGAAAAAGCCGTGGAGGAGTATAAGGCCGGGCAGATACAGAAACAGAGGCGTATTTTTGAATGGGAAAACAGGGCAGAGACATATACAGACCGGCAAGGCAGATATGAGGCAAGTGTACAGAGACAAATCAAGACCCGCCCAGGAACGAGCCGGCAAATTCAAAGGGCAGAGAGTCTTGGCTACAGACGGGGAGCAGCAAATAAAAGTGAAACTATCAAGGCACAGGGGCGCAGGCTTGCCCAGAGAAGGACGGTAAAGCAGACCGTGGCGGGACAAAGCCGGAAAACTTTGAGCCTGGAGAGGCTGAAGAAGGCTGCGTTGCACACCGCAGGCAGCGCAGGGAAGACCCTGGCTCTGGGCGGCGGGGCGGCCCTGGCTCTGCTGGTGCCGCTGCTGCTTATCTTTGCTGTGGCGGGAGCCATGTTCGGAGGGAGCGTGGATCTGGAGAAAGCCCCGGTGAGCGACGAGGTAAAGGCTTATGCCGGCCTCGTACAGGCTTATGCCATGGAGCAGGGCATACCGGAGTACAGCGGACTCATAATGGCGGTAATGATGCAGGAGAGCGGTGGGCAGGGAAACGACCCTATGCAGGCCTCGGAGAGCAGCTTTAATACCAAATATCCCAATACTCCGGGCGGTATAAGCGACCCGGAGTATTCCATAGAAGTTGGTGTTCAGGCTTTTGCCGATGTGCTGAGACAGGCAGGAGTGCAGGGCATAGACGATGAGGAGAGACTGTACATGGCCCTTCAGGCCTATAATTTCGGCCCTGGGTACATCTCCTACGCCATGAACAACGGCGGACATTCGGCCTTTACAGCTCTGGCCTTCTCAGAAATGATGGCCCAGCAAATGGGCTGGACGAGCTACGGCGACCCACAGTATGTCCAGCATGTGCTGAGGTACTATGAGGCGGGGGAATAGAGAAGATTTGCTACGAAAGGGGGTATCTGTATCTCACGCTATGACTACGACAGCGATTATCCTTTTGCAGTGTACATTGCCAACCTTGGTATGTATAAGGCTGGAAGGCTTGTGGGCGAATGGGTGAAGTTTCCAACTACAGCTGAAAAAATAGGGCAGACCTTAAAAAATATTGGTATTGGAAAAGAACACAACCATGACCAAGCCTATGATAATTGGTTTGTCTTTGATGACGTCAGCAATATGGAAGTACTGGAAGGGATCCTGAACTCAAATATAAACGAGCTGAATTATTTGGCTTCCAAGCTGAATGGCATGAGCGAAGACGAATACCAAAAATTTCGGGCGGCTGTAAAGATGGGAGATCACAGCGGCAGTATTCAGGAACTTATAAACCTGACGGATAATCTGGACCGCTACGATATTGACCCACTTATCCACGACTACGATGACCTGGGGCGCCGCCGCTTTAAAGAAGCCGCTGACACTCAGCTGCCGGATGATTTGTTGGTTTATATAGACTATGACTCATATGGGCGTGACATTGCCTTGAAAGAAAAGGGGCAGATCACTCATTTGGGATACATGCGGAATAATGGCAAGCCTTTCCATGAGCGTTACGATGGGCGGCATAACAGTATCCCTGAGAAATACAGAGTGATGACTGAACAGGACCATATGCGCCTGAAACGCCCGGAACCAATAAAATTAAGCTTTGAAAGAGATGAGCCTTCCCCACAAAACAATCCGCACCATGCTGACTACCAACCAGAAAAACGCAAAGTGAAAGATAAAAAGTTTTCTATCCGGGAATGGCTCAGGAATGCAAAGCGAAAAAACGCAGAGTGTAGTTATGCGGATGTGCATGCCAAGTCCCGGAGAACAACAGAGCGAGGTGGAATGTGAGCCAGCGTGAGAAATGGCGGCAGGAATGGACTTTCTCTTTAGGAGTACGGCGTTTCTTTTGGTACGATATACCCATCATAACTTCCCATGATATTTAATTTGTTATAGCAACCTGTGGTCACAGGTCAATCTGCACAAATTCCCCAGAAATATTCTGCCTTGCAACGGCTTTTCAAATGTTATATTAGCAAGGTATTAGCAGGAACCCCTTGTGGCAGAGGGTTTTCAGGGGCCATTTCAAAATGCTATTAGCAAGGTAGGAACATTTATTAGCTCCAACGAAAAAGGGACGCCTAAAAGCAGAACATACACCGAGAATGACATCGCAGCCATTCTCGGTATCGGCCGCACTACGGCCTATAAACTCGCCAACTCCGGAGCATTCAAGACAATCCGCATCGGCAACATGATCCACATATCCAGGAAGTCCTTTGAGGATTGGCTGAAGGCGGAGGATCTGGAGTAAATAACTTTATTGTTGGACGAGTAGTGGGGAGCATTTCCTACTATTCGTCCTTTCTTATTCACGCAAGAGGAGAAGTGTTGTTTAAAGATTGGATTATAGCAAGAAGTTCTTCAAACGATTGAATAATATAATCTGGCTGAATGTTCTCTTTTCTGCAAACTTCTTTAATTGTTATCTCTTTTTGAAAATCCGATTTTGTCCAGTGTGATATGGCTACTAGCTTCGAATATAAATCTTCTTGTATTTTTGTATCACGCGGATATTTGCATAGAACTGAAGTAACTCCTGCCATCTTTGCCATGTAGATATCTTTTGTCATACTATCGCCTAGGTAAATCGTCTCATTAATTGCTACATTTTCGTGTTTGCATATTGTATTAATTAATTCAGGATTAGGCTTACGTCCATGGACAATTTGGGTTTTTGTAGAAGATGGTAAACTGGTAGGTCTCTCAAACTGACTATCCGACACGTATACTCTTTTGAAATAATCGGATATCTCCAGTTTCTTTAACCGATAAAATCCATTTTCTTCTGCAGAATCCGTATACCCTACGATTCTAATTTCCATTGAAGATAGCTTCTCTAAGGTTTCTTTAACATTTGGATAAAGCTTTAATCTATGCTTTCTAATGGAATTAAACTTATGGAATGCTGGATTTAAAATATCGAGCAATTCATCTTTTGTCCTATTTGGGTATGCGTCTTTAACCGAAGGTAAAAGCAGTGTTGCAAAAGGGTATTCGACACTCCCCTTTTCTTGATGAATTTGTTTATATTCTTCTACCAGAACATTTTGAGGTTTGTTTAGAATTGAAGATAATTCATCAAGCATTCCATAAAAAGCAGGAATAAAAAAATCAATCCATGAATACAAGGTGTCGTCTAAATCTGTTATTAAAAGTTTGATCACAAACTCACCTTCCTATTATAAGGGTAATATTACTTGTTGGCATACATGATCTTGCTCGGATCCATCACTATAAATGGCATAAAAGTCTATTAAAACATTATTCCTTTCGAATTTAATCGTAGCAAACTTATTTTGTCCAGTTGGAGATCCGGTGCCACCCATGCCCGCCACGACAATGTGGTGCATATTCTCAGAGGTAATACTACCTTCAGGCATTTTTGGGTATTCAACTTGTGAAATAAAAGATTTATGCTTATGGCCATGCAACAATAGCTTGACATCATATTTTACAAGCCAATTCATAAGCCGGTCGGCATCATATACAACACTGCTAGCACGAGTAACATCAATTAATTCGGTATAACAAGTAGGCAAGTAGTGATGATGCATCATAACAATACGAATTGCATTTTTGTTTTCAGCACTATCCCATCCCATTTGTTTAGCAACAAAATCCAACTGTTCATTTGATAAGTAGCCATGTCCATCAAAATTAGGGTACTGCTGTAAAATCAAACTATTAAGTGCAGCAATCTCAAGCATATGGCCTGAAGAAAGCAATATCTTTCGCCCTGTTGCAAAATATTGGTTTGGTTTTATGTTATAAATGGATTTGTAAAATTCTGCAAATGCAGAAGTGTTGCCCGGCCTATTATATATAAAATCCGGCTCTATATCATGACCCAAATCTGTCCCTTCCCTAGTAAAATCATGATTACCAGGACATATCAGGATATTTTCAGAAAAAACAGGTGTAACAAATTCGTTGTTGAGATCTTTCAATAATTGTTTTGCTAACTCAAAGCCTTCCGGTTTTGCACGGGAGGTAATGTCACCAGAAATTAGCAGACCTGCAATATCATCTGTTTTGATCTTTTCGCATATGTGCCCTGCTAAGGTCTTTTGAACCTTCCCTTTTTTTGATTCAAAACGATTGTCAGATAAATGTAGATCTGATAACCAAAGCAATGTATTGCCGGATGCTTGATAATATTTTGCATTAAAATGGGTCGGCTGTATAGATTCAGAGTTCAGCAAGATTATTTCATTATCAAGATCTGTGGCCAAAGCTGTCCGCACAAACCATACTGTGCGATTTTGCTGAACTAGCTCAGTGATGGAATAGACTTTTTTATTGGTGAATTTGCTATAGTCAACATTTTTATCCCAAAATAACGAAGGACAATTGACATATGTGAATTCTTTTAATTGTGCCTCGTCGCATGGCTCAATCCTAGTAAATTTGAACCATGCATAGTATTGCTGGCCTTGGTAATATTCGGGTGTTTTCTCCTTCTCTGGAGAAAATGATTTTTCTCCAATCTTCAACTTGACACTTTCACAAGTAGCCCGATATACCAAGTTTTGCCCGGAGTCTACCAAGAAAAGATCAACGGGGCTAGTTTCCGCTTTTGTTCCCAAAAAAGAAAATTCTTGAGCCGGGAGAGTTTCGTTTCCTTTTTTCCACCATGCCCACCACACATAGCCATGCTGTTTAATAACGGTTTGATGTCTAGCGATTGTTCCATTTTCCTCTGTCACTAAATCTCGAAATCTGAGGATTACAGTTTCAAAGTCTGACATTATTTCACCTCATTTTCGTTTGATAAACTTGAATTTTTCCATCACAGCAAACTGGAATAAAAAGCTGCGATAAGACTATATACAATTTTATTGTATCATATCTTCATACTTATATCTACAGCTTTGAGTTTTTTCACAAATTACTGTTAAGTAGATACCAACTATTGTCCATTTGCAAACAAATAAAGTAAATTTTGTTGCGTCATAGGCATAGCCCTATGGCGTTTTTTGCGGTTAATTATATTGCACATTTTATTGCCGCTTTAATGAGTACCGTGAACAACATCCCCGTTAGCTCATCAAATTGCACAGAAAGAAGTAGAAAATCCAATGTTTTCCTCGCCACAATCAGCTGGACGCTCTCCGCCCATAGGTTTTCCCTTCCGGGGTATCTGAGCGGCGTAGAGGCCGTCTTTTCCCTAAAAGCAAACACTTTTCCAGACCGCCGAAGGGAGGTGATACCATGGCGGTATTTCGCATTGAGAAAACCCGCAACTACACGGTGATGTCCAACCACCACCTGCGCAACGCGGGGCTGTCGCTGAAATCCAAAGGGCTGCTCTCCATGATGCTGTCCTTGCCGGAGGACTGGAACTACACCACCAGGGGCCTGGCCAAAATCTGCAAGGAGGGCACGGACAGCATCGGCTCCGCCCTGAAGGAGCTGGAGCGGGCCGGGTACATAGTCCGCAATCGCCTCCGGGACAGCAAGGGCAAGATCGTGGATGTGGAGTATGTCATCTATGAGACGCCCCATCCCCCGGACACGGGCCAGCCGTGTGAGGACGAGCCGGATACGGCTTGTCCAGATACGGAAAACCC
>CALWWB010000039.1 GCA_944385175.1 uncultured Oscillospiraceae bacterium
ATGGTATTCCGTGTCATTTACACCATCTATCATAGCATATTCAAAGGAAATGCGCCGTCCGGTTTTATCGTAATATTTCCGGCAACATTCGATAAGCTGTTCCACTCCCCTGCCGCGGTTGGCCGGCATTATTCTGGAGCGGGTCTCATCATCCGGAGCGTGGAGAGACACGGACAGGGTAAGCTGGAGGTCCCTGTCGGCCAGATCTTCAAATCTCTCCGTCAGTCCGCAGGTAGACAGGGAGATATGGCGCATACCTATATTCATTCCTTTCGGGTGGTTCACCAACTGCAAAAAACGCATTACATTGTCAAAATTATCCAGCGGCTCACCTATACCCATGAGAACTATGTTTGAAATCTCCTTGCCGGAATCTATCTGTGAGAACATTACTTCGTCCAGAATCTCCGAGGGCTCCAGACAGCGTACAAGCCCTCCTATGGTAGAGGCGCAAAAAGCACAGCCCTGCCGGCAGCCAACCTGGGTGGAAATGCACACTGTGTTTCCGTGCTTATAGCTCATAACCACAGTTTCCACGGCATTGCCATCCTTCAGCTCCCAAAGATATTTAATTGTACCGTCCAGTTTTGAAACCTGCTTGCTCAGCACTCTGGGTCTGTACAAATCATAGTTGTTTTTAAGTTTTTCTCTCAGAACCTTGGAGAGATTGGTCATCTCGTCAAAATCTCTAACTCCCCGGCTCAGCCATTGGAAGACCTGCCCGGCTCTGAACTTCTGTTCCCCAAGAGCAGCAAAGTCTGCCTCCAACTCCTGGGGCAGCATGGATACGATATCTTTCCCCATCATTTTTTCCTTTTCAGCTTTGCCACAAAAAAGCCGTCAGTCCCGTCCACATTGGGCCAAAAGGTATACATACCTCCAGGACAATCCAAGCCTCCCACCGAAAAAGGCAACAGTACATAATCTCTCGCGTTTTCCAGAAATGCTTTCACGACCGCCTCGTTTTCCTCCTCCATTATGGTACAGGTGGAATATACAAGGCTGCCGCCGGGCTTCACAAACCGAGACAGATTACGGAGGATGTCGCCCTGTATTCCAGGCAGGTCTAGGAGAGAGTCCCTGTCCTTATACCTTATTTCAGGCTTTTTGCCTATCACTCCCAGCCCCGAACAAGGTACGTCGGCAATGACCAAATCAAAGCTGTCTTTCAATTCCTCGTCCGGCTCCCGGGCGTCGGCACAGGCGGTGCTGATGATACTAAGCCCCAACCTCTGCGCTCCCCGGTTTACAAGTTCAAGCTTTTTGGCGTGTATGTCCCTGGCAAGTATCCTGCCTGTATTCTCCATTGCGAGGGCGGCAGCAAAGGACTTGCCGCCTGGGCAGGCGCAGGCATCCAACACATTCATTCCCGGTCTGGGGCATCCTATCTCAACTGCAAGCCTTGCCGCCCTGTCCTGAACATAGAAAAGTCCCTCTTCAAAACCGGGGAGTTCCATGGCGTTGCCACCTTCAAGCTGAATGCAGCCTGGAAGAGCCTCAAATTCACGGTGGGAAGCTCCAGCCCTGTCCAGGGCGCGGATATAATCGGAACAGGAAGTGCGCAGCAAGTTCAGCTGAATCGTCAGCTTTGCCGGTAGGTTGTTTGCTTCCAGAAACTCCCGGGCAAAATCATAGCCCTTTTTATCTGTCACATACTGTGCCAGCCACTGAGGGTGGCTGTACTTTATGCTGAGATACTCCGGACTGCCCTTTCCCGGAATTTCAGGCAAACTCTCACGGTTTTCGGCAATGCGCCGCAACACCGCATTAACCAGCCCGGAGGCTCTTGCATAACCGCTGCCTTTACACAGCTCCACGCATTCGCTGACTGCCGAGCGGGCCGGTATCTTATTCATAAAAAGCAGCTGATATACGCCCAGACGCAGGATATCTCTGAGCTTGGGCTCCAGTTTTGTGCTGCTGTAATGATCTATATAATAGTCGCAGAGACCGCGGTTTTGCAGTACACCCAAGCACAGTCTTGCTGTCAGTGCTCCATCCCTGCTATCAAGGCGGTATTTTTTTATAACTCCGTCTATTCCGGCCCCCGACCATGTGCCATCTCGCCGGAAACGCTCCAGGCATACCAGGGCGGCGTATCTTGCACCGTGATTCTCAGTCTCTTTCATACCATCCTCAAGGCTCGATCTTTATAGGGTGGCCCCGCAAAAAATCTGCTGCCTTCATCCTTTTCTTTCCAGGTGCCTGCAGCTGGGTTATCATAAGAGTTTCCCCATTTGCGCAGGCTATCTCAATGCCTGCCTTGCCGGCGCTTACTATTTGTCCCGGAGCTTTATCTGTCTTGCCTTCGGTATACTCTGCGGCAAACACCCGGTAAACCGAGCCTTCCAGCTCCATAGTGGCTACCGGCCAAGGCTGAAGGCCGTATATCCATTTGACAACGGCGCGGGGGCTTTTGTTCCAATCAATAGGCGAAAAGCTCTTGTCCAGTTGGGAAACGTAGCTTGCCTTGGCATTATCTTGGGGTGTTCTGGGGGCAGTGCCTTTTTCAATGTCTCTAAGAGTCTTCACCAGAAGATCAGCGCCCATCACCATCAGTCGGTCAAAAAGCTCTCCCGATGTCTCAAATTCCCCTATTTCCGTCTCGGCAGTATATATGATGTCGCCGGTGTCCATCTCTTTTGCCAGATACATGGTACTTACCCCGGTGACTTTGTCCCCGTTGAGCACGGCCCACTGTATTGGAGCCGCACCCCTGTATTTTGGCAGCAGCGAACCGTGGACATTAATAGCACCAAATTTTGGCACCGCCAGTATTTCGTCAGGCAATATGCGCCCATAGGCCACCACCACGAGTATATCAGGAGCAAGGACCTCTATTTGCCGAAGCGCGCTGCCATCACGCATTTTTTCCGGCTGAAACACCGGGAGATCGTGGGCCAGAGCCAGCTCCTTCACCGGGGAAAAACTCATCTCCATCCCCCGTCCCTTGGGCTTGTCTGGCTGAGTAAATACACCTACTATGTTGAATTTATCCTCTATAAGCTTTTTAAGCGAGGCCGCCGCAAAATCCGGCGTGCCCATAAATACGATGCGCATATTATTCCTCTTGCATATATTCCCCGGTTTCAAGTTCCTCTTCCGTAAGCATCCTGTCGCAGATGTCGGTAAAGAGTATACCCTCCAAATGGTCCAGCTCGTGGCAGAAGCAGCGGCCGGTAAGTCCGGTACCCTCTACCTCAAACCATTCACCATTCCTGTCCTGGGCACGCACCTTTACTTTATAGGGACGCTTTACCAGGCCAAACTCCCCCGGTACACTGAGACAACCCTCCGGCCCATATTGTTCTCCGGAGGTCTCAATTATCTCAGGATTGATAAGTTCAATGAGGTACTCTTCTTCGCCCTCAGGCACATTGGTCTCCAACACGATGACGGCACGGCGCAGCACCCCTACCTGAGGAGCAGCCAGGCCGACACCGTTTTCACTTGCCAGAGTTTCGGCCATATCGTCCAGCAGAGTGTGGAGTCTATCATTGAACTCCGTAACTGGGCGGCAATGCTTTGCCAGCCCGCTTTCTCCCTTTATGAGAATGTTTCTCCTTGCCATATCTCTTCTCCGTTCCACCGGCAGAATAACCGGTAAAATTCTAATCCAACGGGTCGTTGTCTGCATATACGGCCACGTCACTGAAACGCTTGTCCGTACTGCACTGAATAACAATTTGGGAAAGCAGGGATCTTATTCCGGAACCTGGGCCTGCCGACACAGTCACTCTGTAACGATAACGGTTATTAACCTTTACCACAGGTAATGGGCTAGGTCCCAGGACTACCGCCCTGCCCTCACGCCCGGCGGTATCATCCAGCCATGCCTTGATATAGCGGCATGCGGAAACAACGTGTTCCTCCACCTGGCCGGAGGCACTTACCGCAAAAAGCTCGGTATAGGGAGGCAGATTCTGTATGCGGCGAAGTTCCAATTCCGACCTGTAAAAATCCAGATAATCCTGGCGGGCTGCCTGCTTAATGGTTTCGTTCTCCGGAGTATAGGTCTGTATCACGGCCCGTCCGGGCTTGGAACCTCTGCCGCTCCGCCCAACAACCTGAGTAATGAGAGAAAACGACCGTTCACCTGCCTTGTAATTACCGGCATACAGACTTTGATCCGCAGAAATGACTCCAACCAGGGTTACATTTTCAAAGTTCAGGCCCTTGGTGACCATTTGCGTACCCACCATGATTGGGATGCGCTCTCTTCTAAATCGTTCAAAAAGCTCCTCGTGAGAACCCACAGGGGCAACGGAATCAGTGTCCATACGCATAACCCCTATACCGGGAAAAATCTGATCCAGCTCCTGCTCAATCATTTGAGTTCCTGCCCCAATAAAGTTCAAAGCGCCGCCGCACTCCGGGCAACTTTCATCCACCCAGCGGGAAAAGCCGCAATAGTGGCACATCAGGCGGCGGTTATTGCTGTGGTATGTGAGGGAGACACTGCATTTGGGGCACTTATAGGTATAGCCGCACTCACCGCAGCTGACGAGTTTGTTGGCGCCACGTCGGTTTATAAAAAGTATACTTTGTTCACCACGGGATATATTTTTCTCCAGCTCCTCCCGGAGGCGGGAGCTGATATTGCCGCCGTTGCCCCGGCGCAGTTCCCTTTTCATGTCAACTATTTCAACTTCCGGCAGCAGCATGTCGTTATATCTGTTATTCAGCTCAAAGTATGCATATCTGCCGCTTTGAGCCATATACATGCTCACGATATCCGGTGTGGCTGAACCCAAAAGCAGCAGCGCCCCGGATTGGGCACATCTATACTTTGCGATGTCCCTTGCATTATATCGTGGAGCATTCTCGGACTTATATGTCTCCTCCTGCTCCTCATCTATGATAATAATGCCCAGGTTCTCAGCCGGGGAAAACACTGCGCTTCGGGTGCCTATGGTCAGACGGGCCTTTCCTGCTTTTATGCGCTTCCACTCGTCATAGCGTTCCCCAGGAGACAGGCTGCTGTGAAGCACTGCCACATCATCACCGAAATGAGATGAAAAGGTTTCTATCATTTGAGGGGTCAGTGCAATCTCCGGCACCAGCAAAATGGCGCTCTTACCGCGCTTAAGCTGCTCCATTATAAGATGGATATAGACGCTGGTCTTGCCACTGCCGGTAATGCCAAAAAGCAGTGCAGCGCCGCTTTTACCGGAACATGCCAAAGCATTGATTCCCTCAAAGGCTTTTTGCTGCTCCTCGTTTAAAAGGGGCGGCGGCTCAATCTCACCAAGATGTATTTCCGGCCGGCGGTATGCCTCACGATAATATAGTTCCACCAATCCGGCTTTTTGCAGGGCCTTAAGGCTCTGGCGGGAGGCACCGGAAAATTGCAGCAGCTCCCGGCTGGGCAGAGACTCAAAGCTGCATAGCATTTCCAGCAGATTCGCCTGGGCGCTGGAACGCAGCCGTTTGTTTGAAGCAATAGCTGAGGCCTCCTCCGGAGGCAGGCAGAGCTTTGCCATCTCTATCGTCTTATCCCCAACCTTGCGGCGTCCCGTGTTGTCAAACCATAGCCCTGCCGGAAGCATGGCTTTTACTGCATCAAAGACTGTACAGAAAAAGCGCTCCCGCATAAAAAGGGCCAGCTTTATTTGATCCGGCGTTAGTACCGGCTTATCATCCAGTACAGCCGTAATGGATTTAAGTTTTCCATAGTCACTATGGTCGCTGATAGCAAGGATTACCCCCTCACTGCGCCGATTGCCCCGGGCAAAGGGCACATACACTCTTGAACCCGGCAGAGCTTTTTCCTTAAGCTCGGCCGGGATAAGATAGTCATATGGCCTGTCAACCCAGTATCTTGCGGCAGCTACCGCAACTTTTGCTACAGTTTCGGGCATGATAAATGCTTCTCCTTGACTGACCTGGGGGATAAATTACTCAATACTGAGCTTACCGGTATATACCTCGTCTATGGCGATGGAAACAGCCTTCTTATCCAGAGGCATCTGTTTTTCCTCGGCTTCTGCGGATATGGTACGGGCTCTTCTAGCTACCAGATTTACCAGTTGATAACGGCTGCCAATCTTGTCTACCAGGTCGGCTACGGGGGGATAAAGCATCATAATAATTCTCCAATCTGCCGCTTAAGGCTGCGGCAAGCCAAATTTAAAACTTATTTTAGATAATTCATTCTGTCCGCAGCGCGGCAATGTTCAGCTACCATTATGGCCGCAAGCTCCTTTGCCGCTCTCTCTGCGTCGTCATTGATTATAATGTAATCGTAGAAGTCTGCCTCTTTATATTCCTGCCTGGCTCTAATAAGCCTGGCTTCTATTGCTCTTGGGGTGTCTGTGCCACGCCCAATAAGACGGCGTTCCAGTTCCTCCAGAGAGGGGGGGATAATGAATATTTTCACTGCTTCCGGCATCTTTTGATTTACCTGACGGGCGCCCTGCACCTCAATATCAAGTATCACATTCATACCTTCGCCCAGCTTTTCCTCCACGTAGGCCCTGGGGGTGCCATAGGAGTTTGCTACGTATTCGGCGTGCTCCAGCAGTTCATCATTTTCAACCATTTCTTTGAATCGATCCAAGTCCACAAAGAAATATTCTTTGCCGTCCACTTCCCCGGGTCTGGGCTTGCGGGTCGTCACGGAGGTGGAGAAGCAGACATCGCCCCTTGCCTCCATCGCCTTGAACACCACGGTACTTTTACCCGCCCCTGAGGGCCCGGAAATAACAAAAAGCTTACCCTTTTCTTTCATTGTTTTCCCCCTCTGTTTTATCCTCGCATCTTTCAGCTATTGCATCCGGCGTCAGCGCTGACAGGACAACATTGCCGCTGTCCATAACGATAACGGCCCGAGTGCTGCGGCCAAAGGATGCGTCGATCAGCAGCCCCTTTTCCCGGGTCTCCTGGATCATTCTCTTGATAGGTGCAGATTCCGGACTTACTATGGAAACGATTTTCCCGGCAGAGACCAGGTTGCCGAATCCTATACTGACAAGTTTCATCCGGCACCACCTCTATTCTATATTCTGTATCTGCTCTCTTATCTTTTCGAGCTCGGATTTAAGGTCTACAACAACATGGGCAACATGGGAACTTTGGCATTTGGAACCGATAGTGTTGGCTTCCCTATTGAACTCCTGTATCAGAAAATCTATTTTACGTCCTGTGGGAGAATTGCCTGAAATCATGGTCTTCAGCTGGGACATATGGCTGCGAAGTCTCACCGTCTCCTCATCAACGGCAATGCGGTCTGCAAAGATGGCTGCCTCGGCCAAAATTCGGTTTTCATCTATCCCGGCGCTGCCCAGCACTTCAGCCATTCTGCTCTCCAGCCTGGCTCTGTAATCGGCCAAAGTTTTTGGGCTCTCCTGCTCCACCAGAGTCACCAAAGAGTCTATTGTCTCCAGTTTGGAGAGAACATCATCCCGGAGTTTTTCCCCCTCACGCAGACGCATGGCATCAAAATCAGCCAGGGCATTTTCGGCTACGGATATAATCCCTGCGGTGATGGCCTCGGCATCCAAATCTTTTTTCTCCACAGACAGCACATCGGGGAAACGACTTACGCTCATGGCAGTGATGTCATTGGACAGGCCGTAATCCCTGGATATTTGGGAAATAGCCTGGATATAGCCTTTCAGCAGCGGCTCGTTAACTTTTACTGTCATGTCCTCAGCGGCAGAGGAGTCTACACTGATAAACACATCTACCTTTCCCCGGCTTATATGCTGCTGCACCGCAGCTTTAACTGCATCCTCAGCAAAGAGAAAGCTCCTGGGCAGGCGCACCGAAGTATCCAGGTATCTGTTGTTTACGCTTTTCAGCTCCACGCTGATTTCCAGGCCCTCCACGGAGCCCTTGGCTCCGCCGTAACCAGTCATGCTTTTTATCATTTCTGTTCCCCCGTTTCCACCAGCTTGACTATTTCGAAACTGATTTCTTTTCCCTTGTCTTTTTTCAGGCGCTGGCTGAGTACCATCAAAGCTGCGCCAAGGAATAAGCCGGAGAAAGCTGCAGCAACGCAGGCACCCTCGCCCCCTCCTGCAAGGTAAGCCGAAACATATCCAAGCAGAGTCAGCACCAGAGGGAATATATATACCAACATAGCTGCCTTGTAAATGGCCGAAGATTTGCTTTGGATTATGACTTTCTGTCCAGGCTTTGCCCCTACCAGATTCCTGGCCTCAGTTTTCAGCTGGCTTTGGAAAATACAGCTTTCACAGCTGCCACAATTTCCCCCGCAGGCTGTGGTCCTGGCCACAGCCACCTCCGCCATATTTCCGGGCAAAAGCTTTGTAACTACTGCATCCTGTGTCATCCGTTCACCTTTCTTATCTCAATGGATACGCTGTATTCACCTAAAGCGCCTACATTGGTAAATCCATCTATATAGATCCTGACAGGGGCCATAAAGGTGCCTGTGGACTCATCAAAGTCTGTCAGATCAGCCACCGCCCTTATATTCTCGGCCTTGACCTGGGACAGCGCTTCCTCCGTTCCCCTAAGCTTAACGTTAAGGCTCTCAGCCAGTATCGTTGCCGCATATCCGTCAGTGTTGTTTATATAGGAGATGTTGCTTACTTTGAAATCCTTGGTACTGAGTCCGGTTATTTCAATTGTTACTTTAGCCTCGGTTTCCCCGGTGATATTCCTCAGCCCGTTATCCAGAGGTATACTGTAAACGTCGCTGAAAGTGCTGGTAAAGTCTGTCAGGTCAATTGTACCAAGGACGATGCGATTCATTCCCTCCAGGAGTTCGGAATCTCCTGCCAGCATCAGTGAAGATGGCTCAATAGTTATTTTCGTATTTGCCGTGGTCGCTCCGGCACCTTCAATGATGTTGATGTCCAGCTTCACTTCCTTAAGATCCAGTACAGTCAGGGTAGCCGTGACTACATCTGTAGAAAAGGTGATGCCTGTATTAGACAGAGGCATGCCTCCCTCGTCCATCAGCGTAAAACCGGTTTCCACCTTGTAAGTGCTGTCGATTACCCCTTCGCCGAAAGTGACCCAGGCGTAGGACACATCTTTAATATAGGTTTCTGCTCCGGTAATAACGATGGTAGACGGCTCGAATACCGGCATTTCTGCCGTACAGCCTTCCGCCAGCTCTCCGTCAAAACTACCTCTTACCTGTATGGTTTTTGATGCCTGTGAGGAAACCATGAAGTTGATGGTTTCCGGGCTTCTGCCGGCCTCGGTGATGCTGCTGGTATCCGTGCCGTCAGGATACCTGATGGTATATTGTTTGGACGTATACGCCGATCGGGTAATGGAACTGACATCGATCACTGCAGTTATGGAATCCGAATCCCAGGAACCGATTATACGTCTTGGGCCTTTCAAAACCACGGTGACGGTATTGGTATCCATATCTGTTATTACCAGATTCCTGCTGTCTCTTAAAATATCTTCACCTTCCAGTTCAACCTTTACGCCCCGGAAAGTGCGGGTCACTTCCTCTGTATCCACGCTGGAGACATATATCCACAGTGTTATTGATGCGAGGAGCGACACTATCATCCAGAAGGCTCTGCTGTCGTAAATTTTTTTCATCGTGTTTTTCGTCTCCACCAGTTTCAGTTCAAAACAGCTTTTTGAGCAGATTCTTTATATTTCTTCTGTCCTGCTCATTATCTTCCTGTATAAGTTCACTGTGCAGCAGCCTATCCAATGCCGGGTCAGTCAAGTGCCTTTTCAGCATTCCGTCCATGGCCACTGAAATAGAGCCGCTCTCCTCAGAAACAATTATAACAACGGCATCGGACTGCTCACTCAGGCCTATACCTGCCCGGTGGCGCATCCCCAGTTCTTTGCTGAGATTTGTGCTCTGAGTCAAGGGCAACACGCAGCCGGCAGCGGCTATCCTGCCTTCCCGGATTATCATGGCGCCGTCATGGAGAGGGGCTTTATTGTAAAAAATATTTTTAATAAGTTCTGCGGTCGTATCTGAATTGATAATTGTGCCGGTGCTCATTATGTTGCTGAGCTTTACGCTGCGCTCAAAAATAATAAGGGCGCCGGTACGGGATGCTGACATATCCCGACAGGCAAGTACCGTCTGGTTGATAGCGGTATCCATCACAGTTGTGGATGCTGTTTTCCCTGAGTGGAAGCTACTGCCCATACGCTCCAGCATCCGCCTGAGCTCAGGCTGAAACAGGATCAGCAACGCAATAAGCCCCAGCTCTACAGCTTTACGCAGCAAATTATTTATCATGGTCAGCTTGAACACTTCCGACAGCCACAGCACCACCAGCAATATCAGCAAGCCCTGGGCCAAGCTATAGGAATTTGTCTTGCGAAGAAACCAAATGGCTTTATATATGAGGTAGGCAACGATTATAATATCTATAAAATCGGCTACGCCGATGGTAAGCAGATAGTTTATATTCTCGCTTATTGCGTTGCTCAAAGCATCCATAAGACTTTCTCCATAAAAAATAGTAACAATATAACCTTTGAATTAGTCTATACCTATTAGAGCATTATATAACAAATTAAGGAAAAAGGCAACAGGATTAGCTGCCATGCTATAGTAAATCTTTTATGAATTGGCAGCAACCGTCCACCTCCTCAAAAGTATTGAAGGGTGAGAAGCTGAAGCGTACCGTGCCGGTGTCTAAGGTCCCTGCACTCTTGTGGGCATAGGGTGCGCAGTGCAGCCCTGTTCTGACGCATATACCCTCTTCCGCCAGGGCGGCGGCAAAATCTTCGCAAGAAATTTTTTTGCCTCTCACCGACAGGACCCCGCTCTGTTCCTTGCATTCCTCAGTAAAAAGCTCCAGCCCGTCAAGCTCTGCCAGCTTTTCTGTCATTCTCTTTAGCAAGCAGTTTTCATGCTTGAAAATCTCCCCTATTCCCCTGCTGCGTACATATCGTATCCCCTCTAACAGCCCGGCTATGCCGCAGACATTGTGTGTCCCCGCCTCCAGTCGATCCGGCAGGTATTTCGGCATATGCTGGGGTATGCTGTCCGTCCCTGATCCTCCGCAGAGCAGAGGCTCTCCGGCTTTTGCGCAAATAAGTATCCCGGTGCCCTGGGGGCCAAAAAGTCCTTTGTGTCCGGGCATGGCTATATACTCTGCCCCAAGGCGCGTATAGTCTACTTCCAACACCCCGGCAGATTGGGAGGCATCCACTATCAGAGGGACACCTTTATCATGGCAGAGGCGGGCAATGTCATATATGGGCAGGATAAAGCCGAATACGTTGGACACGTGAGTGCACACTGCCAATTCTGCCCAATCCAGCTCCCTTTCAAAGGCATACAGTATCTCCTCTCCGTCAAACACAGGTGAAGATGCCACATGTATATCAGCTCCAGCGGTGGCCAGAGGCCGTGTCACGGAATTGTGCTCATATCCGGAAACCAGCACCTTAGTGCCTTCTTTTGCCAGGTTGTTTATTGCGATATTGAGTCCGTGGGTGGCATTCATCGTAAATACTATCTGTTCAGGCTCTGGCACTTTAAACAGCTCTGCTGCCTCAACTCTGCAGTTGTACACAGTCTTTGCCGCCTGCATAGCCGGCTCATGGGCCCCTCTCCCAGGACTTGCCATTGTCTGCATGGCTCTGAGCACAGCTCTCCCAACTGCCAGTGGCTTTATCATAGTTGTTGCGGCATTGTCAAAATAAATCATAAAGCTCCCCCTTCCGCCGCTGGATACAAGGCTTTTGCTCCATTCTATCCAGCGGCAGACAGAGAGAGCTTTTATTGTCTCTTTGGCTCAGACTAGCTCCTGATATTCTCCGTTGTCTTTTCGGAAAAATAATTTTCCGCTGATCAGGTTGTTCTTTTTGAGAAGTTCTCTGGCTTCCTCAAAGTGCCGGTACAGGGATACTCCATAACCGCAACCGTTGCTGCTCAGGCTCTGGGGAGCTTTCACCACTCTTGCGGAAATTCCGCTGCGCTCCAGCAGGGCCACGCTGCGCTGGGCATAGGTCATGGACCGGCACATAATAAGATATTGCATCATATTGCTCCCGATTCTCCGCACATGCGGCATAATAAGTCGTTCTGTGCAAAAAAGCTCCGCACAGCATGAAGCTGTGCGGAATCACACATAGGCGGTACATCGCACAGATATATTTCATCATATGCGCCGCTTTTGCCTTTGCTATTTACATTTTTCTATAAGGGCTATCCCGTGGGCAGCTATACCTAAGCCCTCGCCGGTAAATCCCAGACCCTCCTCGGTGGTGGCCTTCACGCTCACACAGTCAGTCTCAATCCCCATTGCAGCAGCCAGGTTAACTTTCATTGCATCTATATAGGGAGCCAGCTTCGGCTTCTGGGCCAGCACCGTGCAATCCACATTGCATATACTATAGCCCCTTTCCCTTAGGACACGGCATACTTCCCTTAAAAGTCCTATACTGTCTGCCCCCAGGTATGCCGGGTCATTGTCGGGGAAGAGCTTGCCTATATCCCCGAGGGCAGCGGCGCCCAGCAAGGCATCCATCAGTGCGTGGGTCAGTACATCTGCATCGGAATGGCCAAGCAAACCCTTTTCCCAAGGGATCTCCACACCGCCAAGAATCAGCTTTCTGTCCGGCACCAGGCGGTGCACATCGTAACCGTGGCCTATGCGCAAATCATTCACCTCTGCTTTTAAGTATGGCTTCCGCCAGCACCATGTCCTCAGGCAAGGTCAGCTTTATATTCCCCGCATCCCCCTCTACAGTATAGGTAGAAAAACCCATCATATCCACAGCTGAGCAATCGTCAGTTATTGGCAGGCGTTTCTCCACGGCTTTGGTCAATGCGCCCTTTATAATATCTGCATCAAATACCTGGGGGGTCTGAACACGGAACACCGAAGCCCTGTCAACCCCTTCAACAATAACCCCCCGGCTGTCCACCCATTTGAGGGTGTCTGTGCTTGGAAGGACTGGTACGGCGGAGATGTGTTCGTTTGCTTCCTTTACTACTCGTTCTATGAGTTCCTGGCTTACCAAAGGTCTGGCTCCGTCATGTATGGCAATGAGTTTTGCACCCCTGCGCACGGCAGAAACCCCGGCCAGGGATGATTCAACCCTGGTGGCTCCGCCGGAAATCACCTGTGTCACCTTGGTGATATCATAGAGTTTTATCATGTCTGCAATGGCTGTGATTTTCTCCCTCTTTGTCACCACCACGATATCATCCACCATAGGGCTCTTTTGGAAGGCCATGAGAGTCCTGACGATGACCGGCTTTGCGCCCAGAGTCATGAGCATCTTATCTCCGCCCATGCGTTCGGAGCTGCCCGCGGCAACCACAACCACAGAACAGTGAGGATTTTTCTGCTTTCTCCTGAAAAGCTTTTTCAGTTTCATCTCCGGCGCTCCCTTTCTTTTTTAGATTTACGTCTGTTTATCAGCCCTTCAGCTGACGTTTTCTGTAGAAGTTCATCATGCCGTCCTGAAGATCCTCAAGATGCATCAGCATTTTACCCGCTCCATATGCGGCGCAGGATACCGCGTCATCCACCACCACGGTGCGGATACCTGTACTGCGTTCAATAAGCCGGTCGATTCCGTAAATAAGGCTTCCGCCTCCGGACATTATAATGCCGTTCTTGTCCAAGTCTCCCACCAACTGAGGTGGCGTGCGCTCCAATACGGTGTGTATGGCCTCCAGTATGTGGTTCATGGGCTCCACAAAAGCCTCTATAAGTTCGGTGGAACTGACCTGCACGGTCTTAGGCAGTCCGTTTGCCAGATCCCTGCCCTTTATCTCCTCATATCCAACGTCCGGCCGCTGGATGACGCATCCTATACTGCGCTTGAGCTCCTCCGCAGTGCTCAGGCCAATGAGCATATCATACTTCTGTTTTATAAATCTCACAATGGATTCATCAAAGCTGGCGCCGGCTATCTTGATAGACTCACATTCCACCACGCCGCCGGCGGAGACGATAGCTATCTCCGTAGTACCTCCACCGATATCGATTATCATGTGTCCGTCCGCCTTGGAGATATCCACGCCTGCACCCAGGGCAGTTGCAACAGCAGTCTCCAGCAGATAGACCTTTCTGGCACCGGCCTCTATTGCCGCGTCAATGACAGCACGCTCCTCCACACCTGTTATACTGCTGGGGACACAGGCCAATATACAGGGCTTGAAAAGGCTGAAAGAGGTAATGCGGTTTACCAGCTCCCTGAGCATTTGGGCAGTAATCTCATAGTCTGAGATGACGCCGGCATTTATAGGATGTATGGCCACAATGTTGGCAGGGGTGCGGCCCAGCATTTTCTGAGCGTCCTGACCGATTTTCAGAATCCTGCCGCTGAACTTGTCAACGGCCACTACAGTCGGCTCCCTGGCCACAACGCCCTTGCCCTGCTCAAAAAGCAAGGTGGAAGATGTCCCCATATCAACAGCAATATCTCTCTCAAAAAGATTCATGTGTGTCTCCTCTGTACTTTTGATTTTATCTCGCACTTCTGGCCACGGCGGCGCAGTAGACCACTGCAGCCCCGGCCCTTTTCAGCACTCCCGCCGCCTCGGACAAGGTGGCGCCGGTTGTGACTATATCATCTACAAGCAGTATGGTCTTTTTCTTTACAAGCTCCGGTTTGATGCAGGAGTATATCCCCTTTACGTTGGCCCTTCTCTTTTCCGGGCTGCCGGTGCCGGACTGGGGCGGATTGTCCCTGAGCTTTTTCAGAAGCCGGGTACAGTCAAGCCCCTGTCTTTTGGCAATAAGCCGGGCCAGAAGCTCCGCCTGGTCGTAGCCACGCTTTCTAAGCCTTCGGCGGCTCAAAGGTATCCAAGTGATAATATCGCAGGAAATGCCGTTTTCGTCAATACATTTTCCCATAAATTCGCTGTAAATATCTGCATAAGCGGTGAGAGATGAAAATTTATAACGATGCAGGGACTCCCGCACGGAGCCTTCATAATACAAGGGCGCAAGGCACTTGTCAACGTTTTTGAAGCTCCGGACCTGCCCGTCAGGCGGGACAAAGGGCAGCCTACTCTCACAAAAGCGGCATACCCCCTTCACACCGTCGGGCAGCAGTCTGCGGCAGAAAGCACAGCGGGGTGGAAATACCAGATCCAATATCCAATCTATTATTTTCATTCCGCACCGCAGAGCTTTCTCAGCCGGACCCGCAGTGCGGTATACCTCTTGGACTGGCGCACATTGTCTATCATCTGATAGGCAGTCTGGTCATCTCCAACCATTATCATCAGTTCTTTTGCTCTGGTGACTGCCGTATATAGCACACCTCTGGTCATGAGCATTTGTGAACCGGGACTCAAGGCCAAAATAACGGCCCTATACTCACTGCCCTGAGATTTGTGGACTGTGACGGCCCAAGCGTGTTCCAGCTCGATCAGCGACTCGAAGCCAAAGCTGGCAACTCTGCCGTCAAAGCTCACGGTTATCGTCTCAGCCTCAGGGTCTATGCGCTCCACAGTGCCTATGTCTCCGTTATATATGCCTGTGCCGCTTTCCTTTCTCTCACTGTCCTGCCACATTATATCATAGTTGTTGCGTATCTGCATTACCCGGTCTCCCTCCCGGAAGACCGCATCGCCGAAGAGTTTCTCCCTCTTTTCCTTTCCGGCAGGGTTCAGAACCTCCTGCAGGCAGCGATTCAGATTTACCGTGCCAAGCTCGCCTTTCCTGGTGGGAGACAACACCTGTATATCCTCGGGGGGTATTCCCATCTTCCCCGGCAGGCGTACGGAGCAAAGCTCTGTTATTGTCTCTACAGAGCTTGCGGCTTGGAGACGCTTGAGACGGAAAAAGTCACCGGAGTTTTCTGCCAGATTGGGATGCTCACCCCGGTTTATCATGTGGGCATTGCGAATTATCCGGCTGCCCTCGTTTTGTCTGAAAATCTCCGTGAGACGAACGGTGGGTATGACCTGGCTCCTCAGAAGGGCGGAAAACACGTTTCCCGGCCCAACAGGCGGCAGCTGGTCGGCATCTCCAACCATGATGAGCCGAGCCTGGGGCGGCATGGCCCGAAGCAGGGCATCCATAAGGCAGATATCCACCATGGAGCTTTCGTCCAGAATAACTGCATCGCAGTCCAGCCGATCTTCCTCGTCCCTGGTAAATATTACCCGGTCCCCTTCCTCGTCAAACCTAGCCCCAAGAAGCCTGTGGACCGTGCTGGCCTCACAGCCGGTAAGCTCAGTCATGCGTTTTGCCGCCCGTCCCGTGGGGGCGGTAAGCAGAGTCTTCAGGCCCAGCTGTTCAAACAGAGCCAATATTGCCCGTACAGATGTGGTCTTTCCGGTGCCCGGGCCGCCGGTTATCACCAGCAGCTGGTTCTTCAAGGCCAACTCCAGGGTCTTGCGCTGCATTGGAGCGTATTTAATCCCCTGGTTCTTTTCCAGCTTAGCCAGAAGCTTGCCTGTATCCGCCCGGTCATTGAAGCGCTGTTTGCTCATAGCGGCAAAACGCTCTGCGGCATTGGTCTCAGCCTCGTAAAGCTCAGGCAGATAGCAGGCACGGCAGCCCGCCACCTCTTCATAACGCAGCTGTCCATCCTCAATGAGCTCAGTTATGCACTCCTCGACCGGCTCAGTATCCAGCCCTATAAGTTCAGCTGTAACTGCCGAAAGTTTTTCCCGGGGAATGAAGCAGTGGCCATTGCCGGTATTGTGGGACAGCTCAAAGAGCACGGCGGCTCCGATCCGGTTCTTGCTGTGTTCCTCGATGCCCAGTTCCAGAGCCATAGCGTCGGCCTCAGCGAAGCTGCCGCCTATCATGCTGCCGGTGAGTATGTAGGGGTTTGCCCGCAGTAAATCCAGAGCCTCCTCCCCGTAATATTTATACATACGCATGGCAAGGACGGGCCGCAAGCCGAAGGAACACACAAATTCCATCAGCATTCGCACTCCTGCCTGACGGCGGAAGCTATTGGATATCTGCTTGGCCTTGGTCTGGCTGATGCCTCGAATCTCCGCCAGTTGCTGCCAGGAGTTGAGCATCACATCCAAGGTTTGGTCTCCGAAGCGATTGACTATCAAGGAAGCGGTAGCCGGGCCTACTCCTTTCACCGAGCCGCCCGCCAGAAACTGATAAATGGCGTTGGCACTGGTGGGCAGCAGCCTCTGGGCAAACTCCGCCTTGAACTGACGGCCGTGGACGCTGTGGTTTGTCCAGCTGCCGCTTATTATCATGGACTCTCCGGCAGCGGCATAGGGGAAACAGCCCACCACCGTGAGCGTTTCCCCGCTATCGTTTTTCAAACGGAGTACCGTGTATCCGTTCTCCTCATTTTTATATATGATGTTCTCTACCGTGCCGGATACTTCCAGCAGCTCGTTTTCCTGCTCCATGGGGATTCTCCGTCCTCAATAAATGTAACACAGCCGTATCTCTCTGCCAGAGTTCTGGCTGCTGCCCTGGTTTCTGCATCCAGAAGGCTGCCATGTATAATGATTTCGCCGTATAGTCTGCCGCTGACCATAAACTGCATCAGTTCCCTGACGCTCCGCTCCAAGCGGGGCTCATAACCTCTAACCGTGAGCAGCAGGCAGCAGCGGCTGTTTCTGCCAAGCTTTACCTTTGCCGGCAGCTTTCCCGCCGCCAGATGCATAAGCAACATACAAAGCAGAGCGGCAGCAATTATGGCAAAAGCCCTGTACACCATCTGCACCTCCCCACCTATAATATGGGCAGGGGTAGTCCCAGGTCACTTGAGCAAGGGCTTCAAAAACTGGCCGGTGAAGCTTTCCGGGCAATTTGCGCAGTCTTCCGGAGTCCCGGCAAAGACCAGTTCTCCGCCTCCGTCTCCTCCCTCGGGACCCAAGTCGATTATGTGATCGGCAACTTTTATAACATCCAGATTGTGCTCGATGACCACCACTGTATTTCCGGCGTCAGAAAACTTGTCCAGGATGTTTATGAGCCTGTGTACATCGGCAACATGCAGTCCCGTTGTAGGCTCATCCAGCACATATACGGTAGAGCCTGTGCTCTTTTTTGAAAGCTCGGTAGCCAGCTTCACCCGCTGGGCTTCGCCGCCTGACAGAGTGGTACTGGACTGGCCCAGCTTTACATAGCCCAGGCCCACCTCATAGAGAGTCTTTATCTTGCTATAAATTTTTGGCTGGTTCTCGAAGAAACCGCAGGCTTCTTCCACCGTCATGTCCAGTACGTCGGCAATGCTTTTGCCCTTGTATTTTACTTCCAGCGTCTCCCGGTTATAGCGTTTTCCACCGCACACCTCACATGGCACATACACATCCGGAAGGAAGTGCATCTCCACTTTTAATAATCCGTCGCCGCAGCAGGCTTCACAGCGCCCGCCTTTCACGTTAAAGGAGAAGCGCCCCTGGTTGTAACCACGGAGCCTGGCGTCCTGGGTGGAAGCAAAGAGGTTCCTTATATCGTTAAACACGCCGGTATAGGTGGCAGGGTTTGAACGGGGTGTGCGGCCTATGGGACTCTGGTCCAGAGCAATGACCTTGTCCACATATTCCAGACCCTTTATGCCGTCGCTTTTTCCCGGCCTTACCTTCACCCGGTTCTTTTCCGCCGCCAGTGTCTTGTACAGTATTTCATTTATCAGCGAGGATTTGCCGCTGCCGGACACTCCGGTAACGCAGATAAGTTTGCCCAGAGGTATCTCCACATCAATGTTTTTCAGATTGTTTTCTCTGGCGCCGCATACTATCAGGCTCTTGCCATTTCCCTCCCGGCGCTTTTCAGGCACCGGTATGCTCATTCTGCCGCTGAGATACTGTCCGGTGACCGACCTGGGGCAGGCACAGAGATCCTCCACCGTGCCGGCGCAGACCACTTTGCCGCCGTTGACTCCGGCTCCAGGGCCGATGTCCACTACATAATCGGCAGAACGTATGGTATCTTCGTCATGCTCAACCACGATGAGGGTGTTTCCCAGATCCCGCAGCTGCTTGAGTGTGTTCAGCAATTTCTCGTTATCTCTCTGGTGCAGACCTATACTTGGCTCGTCCAGGATATACAGCACGCCCATGAGGCTGGAGCCTATCTGGGTTGCCAGGCGTATGCGCTGGCTCTCACCGCCGGATAAAGTGGCGGCAGAGCGGGCAAGAGACAGATAGCCCAGGCCCACGCTGGTAAGAAAGCCCAGGCGCGCTTTTATCTCTTTAACTATGCGCTCGGCTATTATCTGTTCCTTTTCGCTGAGCTGAAGGGAATCTATGAATTCCAGCGCTTTGAACACGGACAGAGAGCAGAAGTCTGCAATGTTCATCCCTCCCACCGTTACAGCCAGCGCGGTTTTTTTCAGACGCATGCCGCCGCAGTCCGGGCAGGGAG
>CALWWB010000040.1 GCA_944385175.1 uncultured Oscillospiraceae bacterium
GAGCGAAGTGTCGAATTGTACGCCTCTGGCGTACAACCGAGGCATGGAGCGAAGTGCAATCCCTTTTGTCGAAGAAGCCTTTGTCTTCTTCGACAAGTTGAGGCCGGGGCTTTTGCCCCGGCCTCAGTTTGTCAAGAAAGCCATTCCGTGCCTGTTAATCCAGAAATTCCACGCTATCATCTTCTCCGAGGGCAAGTTTGATATATGTCATAGAGTCGCCCTCGTACAGGCTATATACACCCAAGTAATCTGCATCCGGTGCAAGTTCCGCCTTGCTGTATGTAGTACCATTAAAAACAAAATCAAAACCGTTGGTCACTACGCCAAAGGCAGATTCCGTCTCTACAGTAACGCCCTCACAGCCGACGAAAACCTTGACATAGTTATCGTCCAGCGTAGTTTCTTTGGCAATACCGGGGGTAACTTCCTTGCAGGTGATAATGGAGCCATCACCAAAAGAGCAGTCGCCGCCCAGACTGACCATGGCGTGATAATCGCCAACAATGCTTAGACCTGCGTTGAAGACGCAGTTGTCAAAGTAGATATTGCTGCGCAGCTCGACGGAGCCGTCTCTGGTGCTGGCAGTGTCCACGGTAACGGTGACCGTCTTGTCAAAGACCATGTCGTATACCTCCAGGGTTTCGCCGGCTTTCAGCTGATAATCGTACTGAATTTGGGCGGTATCGGCAGGGGACTCCTCGGCCTGGGTGGAGCTGCCGGAGCAGCCGGCCAGGGCAAGCAGCAGGCACAGCGCAAGCAGGAGGATAAGGCTTTTTTTGAAATTCATTTCATGTTTCTCCTTCCCCGGATATACCGGAAGTTTTGCCCAGTATATCACAGGTGAGGGATAAATTGGTGCGCAGACTGCGCACAGGCTCAGCCGCAGCTTATATTCACTTTTCCACCCTCCAACTGCTCCTCGGCCTGCTCCAGCTGCCAGTCGCTTATGTTCAGATCCTCCAGGTGGGGGCAGTCCAGCAGTATGCCGAAATCACTTATGGGGTCTTCTCTCAGATCTATGCCCATAAGTATGGGCAGGCTGGGCACGAAGTCCAGACTGTTCAGGCCCGTCTCCCCCAGATTGAGGTACCGAAGCTGGGGCAGTGGAGCCAGGGACTCGGGATTGGAGATGCTGCTGCCGTATACATCCAGATCCCGCAGCTGCTCCATGCCTTCCAGCACGCTGAAATCCAGCCTGGAGCTGGAGTATACCCGCAGCTCTTCCAGAGAAGTGAGACTTCCTATGCTCTCCCAAGCCCCGGAGGGCAAATCGCCGGTGACAAGGGAGCGCAGTCTGGGGCACTCTGCCAGAATACTGTAGTCCGTGACCCAGGTACTGCGTGCGTTCAGCTTTTCCAGGGCGCTGCCGGAGAGCACATCAAGAGAGGTGACGCCGGTGGCTTCCAGATTCAGTTCCCGCAGCCGGGAGAGTTCTTTCAGGACCGTGATGTTTCTTATAGGGTTTTCGGCCATGTCCAGCACCTGAAGGGAACTGCAGCCGGACAGGGGGCTTATATCCTGCACCTGGTTTCCGGCAAGACTCAGATATTCCAGCGGCAGGCCCTTGAGGGCGCTTATATCGCTTATTTGCTGGTAGTCCAGCACCAACACCCGGAGATTGGTGCAGCGGCTGAGAAGCTCCAGATCTCCGTTGCCGATATCACCTTGGGATACGTAGCCGCTGTAACGGTCATGGACGGATTCCAGCAGCTGCTGGTGATCCTGCACGGAGAATATAATGTCCCGGCCGCAGATTATCAGCTGCTCCACCTCACCCAGCCGCTCCTCAGGTATTTCCGCGTCCTGGGCCAGACCCAACTCCATACAAAGCGCCTGCCTCAGCAGAGAGCTGTCGCTCTGTGTCCCGGCATCTGCCTGGGCGCTCAGAGGCTCCGGCGAAGGGGACTCAAAATCTACTTCGTCCCCCAAACCGGATATGACCAGGGCCGGAACAAGGGCAAGCAGAAGTACCGCTCCGGCAGCTACAGGCTTCCGGAGACTCAGGGCCCGGAGCAGAGCGGGGGCGGAGGGATACCTGCGCCGGGGATCAAAGGCGGTGCAGCGCCGGGCGATGTGGGCCAGACCGCCATAGCTCCGGCGCCGGGTCAGAGGCTCCAGACTGCCGCCCAGCATAAAGCGCAGCAGCATACCCACCGAGTAGATATCCGAGCGCTGGTCCGTCTGCCGGTAGCCGAACTGCTCGGGAGGGGCGGTGGCCTCGGTGCCCAGCAGCACGGTGTCCCCCGCCTGCTCGCTTCTGAATCGCCGGGCGGTACCCAAATCTATGAGACGGCAGCAGCCGTCCCTGTCTATAACGATATTCTGAGGCTTAATGTCCCTGTGTATCACCGGGGGCTGCTGCCGGTGCAGATAGTCCAGCACCCGGCACAGGGATCTAACCGCCTGCCTTGCCTGCGCCGGACTGAGCGGACCCCGGCTGTCCACCAGCTCCTGAAGGCTGATGCCGGAGATGTATTCCCGGACAAGATATTCCCGGCTCTCCGTCTCCATGTAGGCCAGGGGCCTTGGCAGCTGAGGATGGCGCAGAGAGCGCAGAAGCTCGTATTCTCTGCGCAGGGAATCTTCCCCACCGGAGGGCTGGGTCTTGACCACTGCCGGCCAGCCGGCCTGATCCTTTACCAGATAGACACTGCGTCTGCCCTCCTTGAGGCAGGCCAGGAGCCTGTATTGGGCCGCAAGGCTCTCAGGCAGCCTTATCCCGGACAATACATTCTGCCGGTATATTTCCAGAAATTCCTCCCTGTGCCCCATATCAAACGCTCCCGCCGTACAGACTGCGCTCCGGCAGGGAGAGAAGCAGCTCCTCCGTCTCTGCGGGACTCAGGCCCCGGCTGAGGGCGTATATCAGCGCGCCGTCCCGGCGCAGCCGGGGATAGAGGGCGCCGCAGCCGCCAAGAGCCAGCAGCCTCTGGGTTTCTTCCACCGTCAGGTGCAGTGCAAGAGCCGTGCGCAGCAGGATGTCCCGCCCCGGCCTGCGCTCACCCCGGAGTATCTGATAGGCGTAGGAGCGGCTGATATCTGCCGCCAGGAGCCAGTCTGCCGGAGCCATGCCCGCCTTATCCAAAAGACGCTGCAGCTCTGAGGCCAGACAGGGCTCCTGGGCCTCGCGGCACAGATAGGCCATTGCCTTTTCGGAATGTGTAAGTTTGTGCAGCAGCTTGCTGGTGCTCTCTAACATAACCAACCCTCCTGTCAGCCTGGATTATACAGGAAACCGGGAGAAATTGGAAGATTAAAGGAGCGAAATAAAATGCAGAAAATAGCAAGCCCCGGCCTTCGGAAAGAAGGCCGGGGTTTGCGCCGGAGCTGTTCACGCCCGGAGAGAGCGGCGAAACAGCGCAAGACCGATAACGAAGAAGATGGCGATGGCCCCCACTCCCAGACTGGCGCTGCCGCTTATCTGAGAGATGAAGCTGACGGTAAAGGTACCAAGCATGGATGCGCCTTTGCCGCAGATGTCCAGCAGGCCGAAGTATTCCCCGGATTTTTCCGGAGGGATTAGCTTTGCAAAATGTGAGCGGGACAGGGCCTGCACTCCCCCCTGGAATATACCCACCACCACGGCCAGTATCCAGAAATGCACCTGGGCGGACATGAACATGGCAAAGACGGCTATGCCGAAGTAGGCCAGAATGCACAGGCTTATGAGCCTGCCGGTATCTATGACCTTGGAGAGACGGCCTATAATGATGGACGAGGGAAAGGCCACGATCTGAGTCACCAGCAGGGCCAGCAGAAGCCCTGTGGTGTCAAAGCCCAGGGCGGTGCCGTAGGCTGTGGCCATGTCGATGATGGTGTAGACTCCGTCTATATAGAAGAAAAAGGCCAGGACAAAAAGAAAGATTTTCCTGTTGCCTGCCAGCTCCTTCAGTGTGTGCCACAGCTGGGCAAAGGGTTTCAGCTCGCTTTGCACATAGTGCGTCTGACGGTATATCCTCAGCAGGGGAAGGGTGCAGCCCATCCACCAGACGGCCACAATAAAGAAAGCCAGCATCATGGCCGTGCCCATACTCAGCCCCAGAGAGCCGGCTCCCAGTACCAGCCCCAGACATACCAGAAAGGGAATGCAGCTGCCTATGTAGCCCCAGGCGTAACCCTGGGATGATACTATATCCATGCGCTCATTCTCGGTTATATCCGCCAGCATGGAGTCGTTGAAAACAAGACTGAGGGAATAGCCTACCTTGGCCAAAACGAATATTACGAGAAAGCTCTGCCACGTGCCGGCAAAGCCCAGGGCTATGCAGCCCAGGGTTCCCAGCAGCACCGAGAACAGAAACAGGGGCTTGCGGGCCCGGCGGTCGGCCAGTGTGCCCAGCAGCGGCCCGCTGAGAGCCACGATGAGGGTGGCGGCCGAGGCGGCATAGCCCCAGTAGGCCAGATAGGTAACGGAGTCCAGCCCGCCGCTTTGGGCCAGGGAATTGAAATATATGGGTATGATGGTGGACACCAGCAGAATGAAGGCGGAGTTGCCCACGTCGTAGAGCACCCACTTTTTCTCCTGGGAAGTCAGTTTGAAATTCATTTTCTCTCCTTCTCCGGCCCTACAAGCCGGGCGTCAAAGCTGTAGCGATACAAAGGGTCATAGTCAGATCTGCCCCAGGCGCTGTCCCTGAATTCACTGATAAGGCGCAGGGCCGTGTCCTGGGCCTGGCAGTATAGCTCCATGAGCTCCCGGGCAAGGCTTTCCAGCTCATTGTTCCCGGGCAGGTTCAGCAGCATCCCCTCCAACTGCCTGCCGCTCCCGGAGAGGTTCAGGATGCCCCGGACGAGACTGAGGCCCGGACCCCTGAGCCCCAGGAAGCCGTCCAGCATTTTCATGGAGAGCATGGCGGAACACAGTTTGCCGGGGCCGATCCCCGGATAGAGCGGGGCAATGACTTGCCCGATGGCCGGTGAGGGGTTTATGTGGCGGACCCTGATTCCCGGCCGGGGCTCCAGCCCGTCCTCCTTCAAAAGCAACAGATCCAAGGCGGCCTCCTGTTCGTTATGACCGGGATCTCCCTGATCCGTGACGCGGCGGATATAGCCGTGGCAGAAGAGATCCAGGCTGAAATGGCAGATGCAGCCGTAAATATAGGCGGTCAGCTCCGGAGACTGACTGCGGTGGAGCTGTTCCCCGGCGGGACGGAAGAAATCCAGGGCACAGTCCCTGTGGATAGCGGAGCCCAGGGCACTCACGGGATTCTTGTGCAGCGGGCGGTAATAAAACAGCAGGTCGGGGCCGTGGAGGCCCAGGTCGTAAAAGCTGCGGCAGCTGTCCACGATTGAGCCCAGGGCGGCAGGCAGCTGCCCCAGCAGCTCCCGACCGAAACGATAATGGGCATAGGCGGCGGGCATGGAGGGACTCCTTTCTTGGGTTCACTTTCATAAGGCCGGCTTTTGAAAAAGCCGGCCTTATGAAAGCGGATTATTTCGAAGCCAGACGGCGCACACAGCGGCAGAGGAGCTCTGCCCCCTTGCGCAGCTGCTCGTAGTCGGTCCACTCCTCGGGTACATGGCTGCGCCCGCCCTTGCTGGGTACAAAGATCATGGCCACATCGCAGAGAGAGCCCATGACCATGGCGTCATGGCCGGCGCCGGAGAGCAGCTTCATGGTGCTTATCCCGGCTTGGGCGGCCTCCTGCTCCAAAAGCTCCTGAGCCTCCGGCTTTACCAGCACAGGCTGGGCGGTGAGCTTTTCTACAATGTCAAAGCTCAGGCCCTTGTTCTCCGCCTGGCTCTGCTCCAGAGAGGCGCGCACGGCGTCAATGACCTTGTCCACGCTCTCCAGGCTCTTGCTGCGGCAGTCGATATCAAAAAGGGTCTCCTTGGCCACGATGTTGAATGCGCCGGGCTGAGTCTCCACCCGACCGAAGGTGACAACAGTGCCGTCCCCCAGCTCCCTGGCCTTGTCGGTTCCCGCAACTATGGCTCTGGCAGCGGCAACCATGGTGTCCGCCCGCATGTCCATTGGGGTGGTGCCGGCGTGGTCGGAGCGGCCATGAACATATACGTTAAAGCACTTTATGCCAACTATGGCCTCCACGATGCCCACGTCTTTACCGGCATTTTCCAGCACCGGGCCCTGTTCTATGTGCAGCTCCAGGAACATGTCTATCTCGCCCTTTTCTCTCCGGGCCTCATCAGCCCTGGCCGGGTCCAGACCGTATTCCCTCATGGCCTGGGCCATGGACACGCCATCGCTGTCCTTATAGGTCTCCAGCTCATTGTGGTAGAGCTTGCCGCACATGGCCCGGCTGGCAAAGAGCCCGCCGCCGAAACGGGCGCCCTCCTCTTCGGGCAGGGCCACAAACTCAATGGGACGCTCCGGCACAAATCCCTCGTCATGGAGAGTGCGGGCGGTCTCCAGCGCAGCGGTCACACCGGCCATGCCGTCAAAACGGCCGCCGGTCTTTACGGTATCAAAATGGCTGCCGGTCATGATTATGGGGGCAGAGGGGTTCTTGCCCTCCATACGGCCTATGACCGTGCCCACTGCGTCCTCCCGGACGGAGAGCCCGGCGGCCTTCATTTCCTGCACGATGTAGTCTCTGGCCTGGGCAAACTCCTTGGTGTAGGTGTAGCGGGTGCAGCCTATGCCCTGCACCTGGGAATATTGGGCCAGAGTTTCTATATCTCTCTGAATGCGTTCAACTTTAGTTTCCAATTTATACTTCTCCTTTTGAATGATCTGGTTCTGATTCTAACATGAAGAGAAGCTTTGTCAATACAAAAAAGGAGAGAGCGCCGGCTCTCTCCTTTAAATTTTACTTATAGCTTACACAGGATTGTCAAATCAGAGGGGCCAGGGCCTTCATGATAAAGCCCAGCAGCTTCAGGCTCAGCTTCTCCCGGTTCATAAAATCCACGGGAACCGGGGCGGAGCGGGCAATGGTGGCCTCTACATCTGCCTTTATATCGGCTATGCAGTCGGTGCCGTACATGTAGGCGGCGCACTCAAAGTGGTGGTAAAGACTGCGGTAATCCAGATTGATGGTACCAACCACAGCTTCCCTGTCATCGGATACAAAGACCTTTGCGTGGACAAAGCCGGGGGTATATTCGTATATTTTCACACCGGAGGCCATGAGGGAAGAGTAATGGGTCTTGGCCAGGGCCCAGGGGATTTTTTTATCCGGGATACCCGGCAGCACCAGACGCACGTCCACCCCTCTCTCGGCGGCAAATTTCAGGGCCGTCTCCATTTCCCCGTCCAAAATGAGATAGGGGGACATGATGTATACATAGTCCTTTGCCCGGTTGAGAATATCCATATATACACGTTCTCCCGCTTTGTCATTATCCAGCGGACAGTCACCGTAGGGCAGCACATAGCCTCCGGCCTCCTGCCTGGGGCGGCATGGGAATTCCAGATAGCGGTCGAACTCCGGTTCCTTTTCGTCTACGTTCCACAGCTGAAGGAACATCAGGGTAAAGCTTTTCACAGCCTCACCCTTAAGCATCACTGCGGTGTCCTTCCAGTGGCCGTGACGCTCCCGGCGGTTTATGTATTCGTCGGCCAGATTAACCCCTCCGGTAAAAGCGGTGTGGCCGTCGATAACGCAGATCTTCCGATGATCCCGGTAGTTGTAGTAAGTAGAGACAAAGGGACTCATGGGGGCGAACATCTTGCACTTGATTCCCAGCTCCCGGATACGGCGGGGGTAGTCGTGGGGAAGGGTGGAAAACTCACAGGTGCCGTCGTACATCACACGGACTTCCACGCCCTGGGCTGCCTTTTTTGCCAGTATCTCCAGCACCCGCCCCCACATCAATCCTTCGTCTATGATGAAGTATTCCATAAATATGAAATGCTCCGCCTGCTCCAACTGCCTCAGCAGCTCCGCCCACTTGTCCTCCCCCAGGGGGAAATACTTCACGGCGGTGTGTTCATATACCGGATAACAGCCGCTGCGCCGGAGATAGTGAGCCAGGGCTGCGGTGCCGGGACTCTCGGCCGTCAGCCGTTCCAGAGCCTGCTCATCCTGAGGGATGGCGTCCCGGCTGCTGTCGATGAGAAATTTCAGCCGCCCTCTGAGCATACGCATGCCCAGATTGCTGCGGGTGTAGCAGTAGAGAGGGGCACCCAGGGCGGGCAGCAGGGCTATCACCAGCAGCCAGGTTATCTTGGCTGTGGGATCGGTGTCGGTATTTAGAAGATAAAGGCTCATGAATGCGGAAAAGACCACGCTGATAAGCAGAAAATGGGGCAGGAATTCTCTGAGCCAGTAGATAAAAGAGAAGGCCAGAAACAGCTGGAACAGCAGTAAAAGTACGATGAGCCCCAGGCGGCTGAATACCGCCCGTACCAGACCCTTTTGGCCCTTTTTCAAAAGCCGCAGTCCGGCGCTGCTCTCCTCTTCCTGATATCCTATCTTGGTTTTGTCGCTCACGCACACAGCTCCTTTACACGATAAGGCGGGTTATTGATTATCAGTATACCGCCCGTAAGCCGCAAGTTCAACTCCGGGATGTAAATAATTGCTGAGGACTCTTGCAAAAAGCCGGCTTTTAGGGCATAATCTCCGGGAGAAAGAAGTGATATGAATGTCTGTAAAAATAATAGCCTTCGACTTGGACGGCACTCTGTTGGACAACAAAAAGCAGATATCTGAGGAAAACCTGGAGGCCCTGAAAGCCGCTGCCGCTGCCGGGGCTCTGCTGGTGCCTGCCACCGGGAGAATATATACCGGCATCCCACAGACTCTGAGAGAGCTGCCCGGGGTGAGATACTGCCTGACTATAAACGGCGCCTATGCCTACGATGCCGGAGAGGACAAAAACCTCTACAGCGCCGAGATGCCGGCGGAGCTTTGTCTGCGCCTTATAGAGCACATGGAGTCCCTGCCGGTGATATACGACTGCTACCAGGACAACTGGGGCTTTATTTCCCGGCACATGCTGGAGCAGGCGGAAGAGTATATACCCGACCCTGGAATAATGAAGATGATGTGGGAGCTGCGTACCCCGGTGGACAGCCTTTACGACACTCTGAAGAAACGGGGAAGGCCGGTACAGAAAATGCAGATGCACTTCAAGGATTTGGAACTGCGCTGCCGGGAGCTGAAGCGGCTGCCTGAGCTCTTTCCGGAGACGGCGGTATCCTCCTCTCTGCCTTGGAACATAGAGATAAACAGTGCCGATGCAACCAAGGGCAAGGCCCTGAAAAGCCTCTGTGCCGCTTTGAATATAGACTTGAAGGATACCCTGGCCTTTGGCGACGGCACAAACGACCTGGATATGATAAAGACCGCCGGGCTGGGCGTGGCCATGGGCAATGCCGTGGAGGAGCTGAAACAGGCGGCCGATTGGATAGCTCCCAGCAACGTGGAAAACGGTGTTGCCGCCGGGATATACCGTTTCATGAATCTGTAAAGAAAACTGACCTTATAAAAATGCCTTGAACTGGGGGTTGCAGATAATGCCGGTTTCCGCTAATATATAGCCGAAATTCCTCAGGAGGCTTAAATAATGAAAAGAGTAGTTACATTACAGGATATATCCTGCCTGGGCCGCTGCAGTATCACCGTGGCCCTGCCGGTCATCTCTGCTATGGGGGTGGAGTGCGCCATAGTGCCTACGGCGGTGCTGTCCACTCACACCATGTTCAAAGGCTTTACCGTCTGCGATCTCTCCGATCAGATAGAGCCTATCACCCGCCACTGGCTCAGCCAGGATATAAAATTTGATGCGGTATACACCGGCTATCTGGCCAGTGAGGAACAATGCGGCCAGACGGTGGACTTTATAAAGAGCTTCAAGACCGATGATAATATGGTCATTGTGGACCCGGCCATGGCCGACCACGGCAAGCTATACCCTGCCTTCGGGCCGGACTTCCCCAAAGCCATGGCCTCCGTCTGCGGCCAGGCCGACCTGGTGCTGCCAAACCTCACAGAGGCCGCTTTCCTCACCGGTACCCCCTATCGGGAGGACTGGAGCGAGACAGAGGTGAAAGGTCTGCTGGAGAAGCTGCTGGCTCTGGGCTGCAAGTCTGCCATGATAACCGGATACGGCGGCGGAAAGGGCAAGACCGGCTTCATCGCCATGGACGGCAACGGCAAGACCCTCAGCTACAGCCACACCCTCCTGCCGATGAGCTATCATGGCACCGGGGACATTTTTAGTTCCGCTGTGGTTGGCGGATTGATGCGGGGTCTGGGCCTGAGGGAGGCCGGAGTCATAGCTGCGGACTTTGTCTCCCGCTGCATAGAGCACACCTCCGCCCAGCCCAATGCCCCCTGGTACGGCGTGGAGTTTGAGGCATTGCTGCCGGAGCTGATGGAGAAACTGAAGTAAATAAAAGAACAGGACGATAACACGGCGGCGGGAGAACTCCCGCCGCTGATTTTTTTGGAAAGCCATGTATAATATTCCTGCTCACCGGCCAAAATAGCCTCGTAAACCAATACTTTACGGAGGTTTTGAGCTATGAGCAGCAACAGCTCCGGCAAAAAGCTGGAGGGATTCTTTACAGGTAAGGGCTTCTACATAGTCCTTTTCCTGTGCGCCGCAGTGATCGGCGTGTCGGCCTGGATGATGGCCGCCGGAAATGAGACTATGGATGACCTGAGCAAGACCAATGATATCAGCCTGGAGAACAAGCGGGTGGAGACTATAGTGGTGCCGCCCCAGACAGAGACGGAAACTGAGGATTCTGCCGCCACTGAGACCCTGCCTGAACAGGATGCAGCGGCAATGCCCCAGGAAGAAGAGAGCACCCTGGAGACACAGCCTGAGGATCTCACACAGGTTTGGCACGAGGGAGATGTGATGGAGGTCATGGCCCCGGCCTATATCTGGCCTGTCCAGGGCGAGCTGGAGAGGGCGCATAGTATGGACTCTCTTGCCTATGACGTGACCATGCGGGATTGGCGTACCCACGAGGGTATAGACATTACTGCCGCCCTGGGCACCGCCGTCACCGCCGCCCATTCCGGCACGGTGTCGGCTGTTGAGGCCGATGACCTCTACGGCACGGTAGTGACCATAGACCATGGAGACGGCAGCAGCACCGTGTACGCCAATCTGGCGGATACCCCCACGGTGAGCGTGGGTGAGTGGGTGGACAGCGGCAGCATCATCGGCTCCGTGGGCACCACTGCCCTGTGCGAGATAGGACAGGGAACCCATTTGCACTTTGCCATCTATGTGGACGGCCAGAGTGTAGACCCGCTGAGCTATCTGCCGGCATAAAAACAAATAAACTGAAAGAAAGCACCTCAGTCCGGGGAGATATCTTCTCCGGTCTGAGGTGCTTTTGCAATGATTCCTTGAAAAATGCAGCGGGATGATTTAATGTTTATTAAGAATTATTTATTGTTTTTCGATAAATAATTCTTGACAAGCAATATGAACCGTGATATGCTCCGGATACAGGAAAACGGAGGGAGCGATGGTATGAACTGGAATAAGGACAGGAGCATAGTCCTTTCCCAATTTTGTGTTTGCGCCTTCGGGCTGCTGCTGGCGGTGCTTGATATTTTCGGCTACTGGCTGGTGGGTTTTTTTATCCAGATAAGAAACATGAACTGGCAGCTGGAGGCGGTTATATTGACGGCGGTGTACCTTTGCAGCATCTTTGCCTGGATGGTGCTGTGGCGGCTGTGGCGGCTGCTGGGCAACATAAAGACCGGCCTGGTCTTTATCCCGGAAAATATAAGCCACATGCGCACCGTGAGCTGGTGTTGTGCCGCCGTGGCCCTGGTGTGCCTCCTGGCCACCTTGGCCTATCTGCCCTTTTTTATCTGCGCCATGGCCTCGGCTTTTATGGCGCTTATAGTCCGAATAGTGAAAAATGCTTTCCAGCAGGCCCTGCTGATGAAGGACGAGCTGGATTTTACGGTTTGAGGGCAGGCCTATGGAGATACTTGTGAACCTGGACGTGATGATGGCAAAGCGAAAGATATCCGCCACGGAACTGGCACAAAGGATAGACATAAGCCCTGCCAATCTCTCCATTTTAAAAAACAACAAGGCCCGGGCCATACGCTTTTCCACCCTTATGGCCCTGTGCCATGAGCTGCAGTGCCAGCCCGGGGACATACTGGAATTTGTAGATGACTAAGGAGACGGAAATGGACGAGAACAATTTGAAGGGAAAGGCAGGCTTTACCCTGAGAGGGGGAGAGCTGGCTTGCGCCCTGCTCATGTACCCCACGGCTTACATATACACCGTGTTTTTCGGTTCCAGAAATGACCGGCTCTGGTTCGGCGTCTTCGTGCTGCTGTTCATAGGCATAACGGAGATCCTGAACCGGGGCAGGCCCCGCCCGAAAGAGAGCTGGGTATGGCTGGGCTGCGTGCTGCTGATGAGCGCCTGCGTCGCTTTCGGCTGGGGCCGGGTATGGGAATACGGACTTACTATGCTTATGGTACACCCCCTGGCAGTGTGGTGGGTCCTGAGCCGCAGCGGCCGTCTTGCGGAGGGGGAGAGCGGGCATCTGCTGCCCCTGGACGCCGTAAACGGTTTCTTTACCATACCCTTTGGAAATTTTGCCCTGCGCATTCGCTGCATTGTCCAGGGCCTGAGAGGCCGGGGCCGGGGAGAGAGCACGGATAAAAAACGGCCCTGGGCGGCGCTGCTGGCAGTGCTGGCGGCTTTGCTGCTGCTGAACGGAGCCCTAACGGAACTTGCGGAGGCCGACCAGGGATTCGGCAAGCTTACGGCGGATATCCTGGACCTGTTCAGCTTTGACCTGGGCGACCATTTTGCCACCTATGTCTTTCGGTTTATAGTCAGCCTGCCGGTGGGGGCTTGGATCTTCGGCCTTATAGCCGGGAGTCTGCGCACCGATGAGGAGAAGCTCCGGGCCCAGGCGGCGGCGGTAAACGGTTTTATGCCACGGCTGAGGGCAGTGCCTGAGCGGCTGTGGACGGTGGTAATGGCAGTGTTTGCGGCGGTGTACCTGCTGTTTTTCGCAGTGCAGAGCGGCTACCTCTTCGGGGCCTTCAGCCGGACGTTGCCGGAGGATTTCACCGTGGCCCAGTATGCCCGGGAGGGATTCTTTGAACTGTGCCGGGTTATGGCCATAAACTTCAGCCTTCTGTATCTGGTGAGCCGCAGCAGCGCAAGGCCCCTGCGGGAGGACAAGGTGCAGCGCATAGCCGCCACTTTGCTCATAGCTGCGGGCATGGTCTTTGCGGTGATAGCCATGTCCAAGCTGGTGCTGTATATAATGTGCTTCGGCTTTACCCCAAAGCGGCTGCAGAGCAGCTGGCTGGTGCTGCTGCTGTTCATGGGCTGCGTGGCCTGCCTCTACAGCCTGTGGACGGGGAAGAAGAGTTTCAAATACTGGATGATGTACGGGGCTGTCAGCCTGGCACTGCTGCATCTGTATTGAGGAGGGAGAGAAATGGTGCCTGTGCTTTTGCCTGCTGTAGCCTTTGCCCTGCCGGTCGTAATCATAATGCGCAATGAAAAGCGGCCGGTGAGGCGGCCCTGGCTCTTTTCCCTGGGCAGCTTTGCCGCCGCCCTGGGGGCTCTGTGCCAGGAGCTGTGGGTCTTTTACCTCCGGGCCGATAAAGGGGATGTGTCCGGCATGCTGGATACCGCCGGGGCGGTGCTGGTCATAGGAATAGGGATAAGTCTTGTATGCCTGCTGCTGAACCTGATAGCTCTGGGCCTGAGCTGGGGCGACGGGGAAGAGTCCCGCTGAAAAGTGTCGGAAAACAAAGGAATCGCTCTTGCATTTGCCGTAAGTATTCGGTACAATACAAGGGCGATTTTTTTCTTTTTTCGAGGTATTTATGGGAATCAGATCTCTAGTAGGCGACAGGGCCTTCTACCGGCGGCTTTTCACCGTCATGCTGCCCATCCTGGTGCAGAACATCATCACCAACTTTGTGAACCTGCTGGACAATGTCATGGTGGGCCAGGTGGGCACCGAACCCATGTCCGGCGTGGCAATAGTCAACCAGCTGCTGTTTGTATTTAACCTATGTATTTTCGGCGGCCTTGCGGGAGCGGGGATATTCACCGCCCAGTTCTACGGGAAAAAGGACGACCAGGGCATTGCCGAGAGTATCCGTGGCAAGATATACATTGCTGCCGGTGTTCTGGCCATAGCCATGTTCATACTCATCACCCAGGGCGAGACTCTGATAATGCAGTTTATCCACGAGGGTGAGGAGGGCCTGGACATGGCCGCCACTCTAAACTACGGTAAGGACTATCTGAGAGTGATGCTCTGGCAGATGCTGCCCTTTTCCGTCATGCAGATATATGCCAGCACCCTGAGGGAGACCGGGGAGACCATGCTGCCCATGAAGGCGGGCATAGCTGCGGTGCTGGTGAACCTTGTGGGCAACTACATCCTCATCTTCGGCAAGCTGGGCGCTCCCGCTCTGGGCGTGGTGGGCGCCGCCATAGCCACGGTGATCTCCCGCTATGTGGAGTGCCTCATCGTGGTGCTCTGGACCCACATGCACAAAAAGCGTTGCCCCTATATCCTTCAGGTGTACAAGAGCCCCAGGATACCTGCGGAGCTGGTGAGGAAGATAATCTTCATGGGCCTGCCCCTGCTGGTAAACGAACTCTTGTGGTCCGGGGGCATGACCATGCTCAACCAGTGCTACTCCGTCCGGGGCCTGGAGGTAGTCTCCGCAATGAATATATCCACCACGGTTTCCAATGTGTTCTTCTGCGCCTTTTTTGCCATGGGCAACACGGTGGCCATTATGATAGGCCAGCTGCTGGGAGCAGGGGAGCTGGAGAAGGCGGTGGAGGAAGATAGAAAGCTCATCGCCTTTGCCGTGGTGCTCTGCGCCGCCGTAGGTGTGGTGATGGCTGTGTTGGCCCCGGCAATTCCAAAGATTTACAACACCACCGACGCTGTCCGCCGCCTGGCGGAGGACCTGCTGCTGGTAGTGGCCTGCACCATGCCGGTGCACGGCTTCAACAACTCCTGCTTCTTCACCCTGCGCTCGGGAGGTAAGACTATAGTGACCTTCCTTTTTGACAGTGTATATCTGTGGGTGCTGTGTGTGCCTCTGGCCTTTGTGCTGTCCAGGCTCACCGCCATGCCCATACTGCCCCTGTTTATAGTCATCCAGCTGCTGGACCTGGTGAAGGCCGCAGTGGGATTCGTCCTGGTGAAGAAAAAGATTTGGGTAAAGAATCTGGTAAAGGAATGACGGTTTCCGGGAGGTGACGGATTTGGAAAGTAAAGACATGCTGGAGAGGCTCCGGCATTCCCGGGGCCTGGAAATATTTGTGTTGGCAGCAGTGTTTATGGTGCTGCTGCTGTGCAATGTGAAAACCCCCATGATAGCTGACGACTTTGCCTATTCCTTCAGCTTCGCCGACGGGCAGAGGGTGGACAGCCTGGGAGATATCTTCAGCTCCATGGCCGCCCATCGACTTTGGATGAACGGCAGGGTCATAGCCCATTTTCTGGTACAGCTTTTTCTCATGCTTCCGCCTCTGGTTTTTGACATTATAAACAGCACCGCCTTTGCGGCAGCCTTATATCTCACCGCCTCTCTGGCCCGGAAAAAAGGGGAGAGGGATTCCCTGCTGCTGTTGGGTTGCTTCTGCCTGCTGTGGATATATGCTCCTGCCTTCGGCCAGGTCTTCCTCTGGCTGGACGGGGCGCTGAACTATCTGTGGTCGGTGCTGTTTTCCCTGCTGATGCTGAAGGTCTATGTGGGTAAATTTATGGAGGACAGGGAACTGCCCGTACCCTTGCGCTGGGTGTTCCCGGTGTTCTGCTTTGCCGTGGGGGCTTATTGCGAGCCCTCTGCCACCGGGACCATATTCTGCTGCGCCCTGCTGCTGGTGCTGGGGAGGATACTCTATAAGCAGAGGCTGAGCCCCTGGCTGCTCCTTTCCATAGCCACCGCTTTTGCAGGTTTTCTGTATATGGTGCTGGCTCCCGGGGAAGTGAACAACAAATCTGCCACTCTCACCATTTCCGGGGTGAGCTACGGATTTGTGAACTCCATGGAGCTGTATCGGCAGCTGTGGCCGCTGCTGCTCACATATCTGGCTCTGGCCTTTGCTGCCTGGCATCTGAAGCTTGAACCCCGGCGCCAGATGCTGGCTTTGAGCTTCATCCTGGCCTCTCTTGCTGGAGTGTTCGTGCTGAGCTTTGCCGGCTACGCCGAGTCCCGCTCCGCCTGCTACGGCTGCTTCATGGCCGTGGCCGCCTCGGCAGTGCTGTTCCCGGCGGTGCTGGACAGCCGCTTCCGGCCCGCTGCCCTCTTCGCTCTGACCGCCGCTCTGACTGCCACCCTGTACTGGGGGGCAGTGGGAGTGCAGGATATCTGTGAGAGCTGCGCTCAGCAGGAGAGGAACGACGCCCTCATCCTGGAGGCCCTGATGGCCGGTTCCAGAGATGTGACGGTGGAGCCAGTGTACTTTGCCACCAAGTACAGTGCAGGCCACGGCCTGGGATATCTGAGCAGTGACCCGGGGGCCTGGAACAATGTGTATATGGCGGAGTACTACGGCCTGGACAGCCTGAGCCTGGGGGAATGATATTTGAAAAACACAAAACTGCCGCTGCAATCGTTAAGGTTGCGGCGGCAGTTTTGTAATATGTACAGGAAAAGGAACTGCGGAAGAGCTCAGCACTGCTGCAGACGGAGCATCTCCCGGCGGAGCCGGTCTATGATGCGTTTTTCCAGGCGGCTGATGTAGCTCTGGGATATGCCCAGCATATCCGCTACCTCCTTCTGAGTGTATTCCTTTCCGGCGGGCAGGCCGAAACGCAGCAGGATTATTTCCCGTTCTCGCTGATCCAGACTGTCTATGGCCTCCATAAGCATCTGCTTGTCGGCGTCGTCCTCCAGAGGGCGGTAGACTTCGTCCTCCTCAGTACCCAGGATGTCCGAGAGCAAAAGCTCGTTGCCGTCCCAGTCGGTGTTGAGAGGCTCGTCGAAGCTCACCTCGGTGCGCTGGGAGTTTATTTTCCTCAGGTACATGAGTATCTCGTTTTCTATGCAGCGGGAGGCATAGGTGGCAAGCTTTATGTTCTTGCCGGAATTGAAGGTGTTTACCGCCTTTATAAGGCCGATAGTGCCGATGGAGATGAGGTCTTCGATATTGATGCCGGTGTTTTCAAAGCGCTTGGATATGTACACCACCAGGCGGAGGTTGTGCTCTATAAGCAGCTGCCGGGCTCTTTCATCTCCCTGCTGAAGGGCGCCTATGGCTTCCTCCTCCGCGTTTTTTTCCAGAGGCGGCGGCAGGGTGTCGCTGCCGCCTATATAAAAAACCGGCGGCGGCTCTATACCCAGGATGTTCAATATCTGGTCGCGGATAAAAATGATCTGGGGCTTGCAAAGCATATAAGTTTTCCTCCATAGGATTATAGATTACAGTAATCTGAAACCGGCTAGACGATGCCGTCGTAGCCTGGGCCGGTGCAGCGAGAGGAGAGAGCAACCAGGCGATCCTTGTCCTCCCTCCCGTCTATGAGCAGCAGATCCGGCTTGAACACCGGCAACAGCCCACCGCCGCCCAGGGCGGAAAAAGGAATGAGCCGCAGCCGCCCCGTCAGCTCCGGGAAAGCGGCGGCGGAGCGGAGAAGCTCCACCGGGTCGCTTATCTCCAGCAGCCCGGCCGCTTCTCCGAAAAGCCCCTTCAGGGCATTTGGAGATACTATTGCCACCGGCGCGCCGCTGATGGGGTCTGAAAGGCAGTTGCCGCTGTCCATCAGGGCGCTGAGACGGCAGCTGCGCTGGAACATATGTATCTCCAGTCGGGCGACGGAGTGGCCGGATACGGCGGCGGAGGCGGAAAAGACAAGACGCAGCGCCCCGTAAGCCAGAAGAAAGCATACGGCAAAGAGGCGCATATCCAGCCGTATATAGACGAAGTTCAGCTCCAAGGCCCAGAGAGCTCCGCCCAGAGCGGCGGAGAGCACCAGGAACATCCCGGCGCAGCGCAGGGCCCTGGGCTGACCGCTGAAAGCCGCCAGGGCGATGAGGGCGGCAAAGGCCGCCTTCCAGCCCGGGTTGGCCAGAAAGCCGAAGCCGGGGAGAAATACGGCAACAGAGTAGGCGGCGCCCAGCAGCGCCGCCAGAAAATACCTGCCCCGCCTGAGAGGTAGGGCACACAGCCGGGCCGAGCACAGGCACAGCAGGTAGTCTGCCAGAAGGTTTGAGATAAAGAGGCTGTCTGCATAGATGATCTCCATGGCCTGAGTATAGCACCGGCAGGCTGCACAATTTGTCATTTGGGAATTGTCAAACAGGCCGCGCTATGGTAAAATCTATGAGAAATTTATGCATAGGATGCCTCCGGAGAGAGATACCCGGCAGCCGGGCGGCAGAAGGGAGAAAGCAACATGAGCTTTGTATACAAGCGGGTGCTTATAAAAATAAGCGGTGAGGCCCTGGCGGGGGAGAAGGGCACCGGCTTTGATTTCAACTTTATCTCCAAGGTCTGCTCCACGGTGAAAAGCTGCGTTGACGAAGGGCTGGAAGCGGGCATAGTCATCGGAGGCGGCAACTTCTGGCGGGGCGTCAAGGACGGCGCAGGAAAAGTGGAGCGGGTCAGTGCCGACCGTATGGGCATGCTGGCCACCTGCATGAACTGCCTGGCCGTGTGCGATGTTTTCAAGCAACTGGGGGCAAAGGCCCGGGTGCAGACCGCCTTCGACATCCAGGGTGTGGGCGAGCGCTATGACACCCTGAAGAGCATAGAATACATGCAGCAGGGGAGCATAGTCCTCTTTGGCGGCGGCAGCGGCGCTCCCTTCTTCTCCACGGACACTGCGGCGGTCCTGCGGGCAGCGGAGATACATGCCGACGCCATACTCCTTGCAAAGAACATTGACGGCGTCTACAGTGACGACCCCAGAAAGAACCCGGATGCGGTGCGCTTTGACAGCATCAGTTATGACGAGGTCCTGGCAAGGCATCTTGCAGTGATGGATACCACCGCTACCAGCCTGGCTATGGACAACAAAATCCCTGTTATCGTCTTTGCCCTGGCCCAGCCGGAGAACATCCGCCGGGTACTCATGGGTGAGGACGTGGGCACTACGGTAAAGTGAAAGAATTTTTTGGATATACTTACAACAGGAGGAAGGAACATGTCTGACTACAGCCAATTTGAAAACAAAATGAAAAAGACCTGCGAGTCCCTGAG
>CALWWB010000041.1 GCA_944385175.1 uncultured Oscillospiraceae bacterium
CGTCCCCGGCAGCCGCAAGTCTGTTGAGACTTTCTTTGCCTTGGCCGACGAATCCCGCCGGGCTATGGCATATCTCACACAGATGAGGGGCAACCCGGATACGGCGGTGCTGAAGTCGGAGTATCCCAACTTCATGCGTACGGCCGCATATACCGTGGAACAGGTGCTCAATGCCATCAAAATGCCCAAGAAAGCCCAGGACATCCTCAACGTATACTGGTCATATCTTGGAGCTCCGGCCGACCAGCTGAGTTTCCTGCACTATGCTATGATGGTAAACCTTTACATTAGCTTGGGTGCCCAGATACCGAAAAACCGTTCCCACGGTATAAGTTGTGCTCTTGCCGATACAATAATGGAAAAAGGCGGCGAGATCTGGTACAACAGTGAAGTTGAGCACATTATCACAAAGAACGGAAAGGTAGCCGGTGTGCGCTTTGCCGATGGCAAAGAAGTGGAGACCTCTCATGTTATCAGCAACGCCTCCCCCCACAAGGTCTACGGCTCTATGGTGGATGCCGACTGCATACCGGAAGAGGAACTCAAGCTGGCCAATGTCCGCAGCCTGGCGGGAAGAGGAGTATCCATGTTCCTGGGTCTCAATAAGTCTCCCCAGGAGTTGGGACTCACGGACTACAGCTATTTCATTTACGACAGCCTGGATACCCATAAGGAGTTCGAGCTGATGAAGACCATGGGAAACCCCGCCCAGGTCACCGTATGCCTCAATAACGCTCTGCCGGACTGCTCTCCGGAGGGCACAACCATAATGTATTTTACTTCCCTCTTCTTTACCGACTGCTTCTGCGAGGAGGCCACGCCGGAGAACTACTTCGATATGAAGGAGAAGCTGGGCAGCCAGATGATAGATGCCTTTGAGAAGGCCACAGGGGCAAAAATCAGAGATGCCATTGAGGAGATAGAGATTGGCAGCCCCGTGACCTATGCCCACTATACCGGTTCTCCCCAGGGCACCATATACGGATATCTGCTCTCCGGTCTGGACAACATGATGCCCCGTATAATGAGCATGTACAACGAAAAGCACCTGCCTGGCCTGCACTTCTGCGGCGGACATGCCATGCGGGGCTCCGGTTACAATTCATCCTATCAGTCGGGGAACTTGGCCGCCAAGTTCACCCTTATGGATATGAAAAAGGAGGCGGAATGAAATGAAAGTCAAAGTTGGTCTTATCGGCGTATTTGATATGCTGAAGTTCCGGGATCTGAAAAAGAACCGGGCGGAGATGATTGCTTCCGCCCCAGCCAGGCCGCTGCCTTCTACGGACCGGGCCAATGTGCTGGCAAAACGGCTGCACCCCAAGGTACAGTATCTCAAGATTGCGGAGATAGTCCAGGAGACCCATGATGCCAAGAGCTTCATTCTGGTGCCGGATACCGATAAGGGCACCCAGGAGTTGGCACCCTTTAAGGCCGGCAGCTATATAAATATCAGGACCGAGCTGGCAGGCTCCGTGGCCCGCCGCACTTACTCCCTGTCCTCAAGCCCGAAAGAGGCTCTGGAGGGAAAGTACCGTGTCACTGTAAAACTCAAAGAGGGAGGCTTTATGTCCGCGTGGCTCCACAATGAGGCCAAGGTGGGGGACAGCCTCGCTGCTACCGAGCCCGGTGGCTTCATAACCCATTCCTCTATAAGAGACTGCCGCAAGGTGGTAGGACTGGCCGGAGGCAGCGGAATAACACCATTCATGTCCATGGCAAAGGCAATACAGGAGGGCAGCGAAGACTTTGAACTGATCCTGCTCTATGGCGCAAGGACGGAGGCAGACCTGGTTTTCAAGGCGGATTTCGATACCATAGCTGCCGCCTGCCCCAAAGTGAAGGTGGTATATGTGCTCAGCGAGGAGACAAAACCCGGATTTGAACAGGGCTTCCTGTCTGCGGAGCTGATTAAGAAATACGCCGGAGAAGAGCCCTTCTCCATCTATGCGGTGGGTCCCGGAGCCATGTGTGATTATCTGGACAAGGAGCTGCCCAAGCTGGGCATGGAGAGAAAGTTCATCCGTATGGAGCGCACCGAGGATGTCTACGACGCGGGCAAGCCTGTGGATTACACACTCACCGTACATTATCGGGATGAAGTTTTTACTGTGCCTGCACGCAGTGACGAAACCGTTCTCACCGCCTTTGAACGTTGCGGCCTTGCTGTTAATAACAAATGCCGCGTGGGTTACTGCGGATTCTGCCGCAGCCGCCTGATCGAAGGTGAATATCATGCCAACCGCTATGAGCAGCTGCGCCTGGCAGATAAGCAGTTCCACTATTTCCACCCCTGCTGCTCCTATCCCATGTCTGATATGGAGATAGAGGTATACAGCAGATAAGCCGGAAGCCGGCAATATGAAAAAATAATTATTCAAAAGCAACAGCCCTGTCTTACCAAAGGTAAATCAGGGCCGTTGCTTTTGCCCTTTCTATCCACAGATATCTCTCCGCAGCCTTCGGTCAATTTCAAACATTATAGTATTATATAAAGCGGCAATAAATCGATTTTAGCTTACAAATATTCCCCATATTCCGTAAAATAGCACAATAAATTAATCTGAATAAGCGCGATTTGAAGCAAAATAAACAAGAAAATGCGGGGAATTAGGAAGCGGAGGAATATGTGGATTTGTTGACAAAGCCAAAATCGTTCCTGTATACTATCTTCAAAAGCGGTATTGGGCCGCAGGGAAAGGCTCAAACAGAAAATAAAAAAATAGGAGGAAGAACATGAAGAGAAGTGACATCCCCAAACAGGGCATACTTCAGGGTGTGCGTGTAGTGGTCTGCGCTGTATCAATAGCAGCTCCTTTTGCCGGTGAGCTCATGGCGGAAATGGGTGCCGACGTGATACAGATAGAGAGTCCCAGGAATCCTGACTATGCCCATGGCGGCAGCGATCCCGGATGGATGGGCGATGCCATGCGCCGCAATATGCGTATGGTCACTCTGGATGTGGTAAAGCCCAAGGGCAAAGAAGCTTTCCTTAAGCTGATGAAAGAGACGGACATCTTTATCGAGTCATCCAGAGGCGGCCAGTGGGCCGGTTGGGGACTTACCGATGAGGTGCTGTGGAAAGCCAACCCCAAGCTGGTCATTGCCCATATCTCCGGCTTTGGACAGACGGGCGAAAAGGATTACGTGAGCCGTGCTTCCTACGACCCTATTGCCCAGGCATTCAGCGGCATAGCCTATGCCAACGGTGACAACACAATGCCTTACTTCCCCATAGCCCCGGACGTGCTGGACTTCTATACCGCCTTCTATACCAGCAATTCCTGCCTGGCAGGATACATCAACGCTCTCAAGACCGGTAAGGGCGAGAGCTTCGACATTGCCCAGTATGAGTGCGGCCTGCGCACCATACACCAGTATCTGCTCCAGGATCTGGTTCAGGATGAGCCGGAGATCCGCTCTCTGTGGATCGCAGCGGAGCTGTCGGGAGCTTTCGGAAACTACAAGTGTAAAGAGGGCAGCGTGTTCCTGCTCACTGTTGGCGTGCCTGTCTGCAAAGCTGTGTGTGAACTGCTTGGCTTGCCCTATGGCAGCGAGGAGTTCCCTGCCGGGGACTACATATATCCTCTGGCTCTGCCAAAGGGACAGAAGATAGATGCGGCCATGAAGGAGTTCTGCCTGGCTCACACTGCCGACGAGGTGGAAGATATACTCAACAAGCACAAGGTGCCCTGCAGCAAGGTCATCACCTACAGGGATATGCTTACCAACCGTCAGTACAAGGCCCGCAACTCCATCATCACCTATCCCAGCACCCGTTGGGAAGATCCCAAGAATCCCGGACATCCCATTACCATCAAAGCCCCCTGCATTCCCGCAAAGGCCAAGAACCACCCTGTGGAGATCTGGCGCTCCGGCGTGGACTTCGGCTTTGACACCAAGGATGTTCTGGCTGAGCTGGGTTACAGCGAGGAAGAGATACAGAAGTTCTTTGACAAGAAGATATGTGTCTCCAGACCCGATGCCTGCCGTCAGTATAAGCACATCTAAAAGGAGGGATTGCAATGAATATTCCAGCGGACAAACAGATGATAAAGCTCTGCCGGGAGGTGCTTGCCGAGGCCGGAAAGCCCTATACGCCGGAGCAGCTGGCAGAGATACCGGCCATCCTGGCTGCCAAAAACAAATATTGGTGGTGCATAGACATGCAGCTGTGGGATGTGATGCCGGAGGTTTTTGCCGAGCCTTTCAAAGCCTACTCCAACGGCCGCCTTGTACCCAATGAATCTCTGATGGATCAGGTGAAGCGGGCTTCCGTTGTGTGCAACGAGAGCATGGTGCCCATGCACATGGGCCACAACCCCATTGTGGTTTTTACCGGCGAGGACAGCTGCCGCCTGCTTACCCGGCTCAACGACTACCATACCTACAAGGATGACGATTCTACTTATGAGGGCTGGGGAATGTATATAGACGATATGGTTAAATGCCCTGACGGGATTTGGCGTATCAAGACCCTTAGATTGACCTACAGGAAAATCCTGGGTGCGCTCAGGACAAAAGGAGTGTGATATTCATATGGAATACAAAAGCAGTCTCAGGGTAATGAGCCCCGGGAAACTGGGGCGCCTTGAGCTGAAAAACCGCATTATAATGGCGCCTATGGGGACAATCGTAGGCAACCTGTCACCCAGGGCGGTGGAATATTTCGTGGAACGGGCCAAGGGCGGGGCGGCCATGATAATGTGCAATATCGCCGCATCCGACAGCCTTGAGGATACCAGCCACTCCATCTTCCTTAATAAGGAGAGCGTCCCCTATTTTGAGGAGATATGCCGCCGCAGCCACGAGGCGGGCAGTTTGGTATGTGCCCAGCTTCACCCGGGCAACGGCCGTATAGGTGCTCCATCCACCAAGTACAAGGCGCCCATCAGCGCCTCGGCAGTACCCTGGATGCCTATGCCCAAAATAAAGTGCCGGGCTCTGTCTGTGGAAGATATCCATCAGCTCCAGGCGGATTTCCGCCGCAGCGCCCGCTATGCCATGGATGCCGGTGCCGACGCCATAGAGATCCATGCCTACGGCGGCTACCTCACCGACCAGTTCCTCACCAAACGCTGGAACATCCGCACCGATGAATACGGCGGAGATCTGGACGGACGCCTCCGTTTCCTCCGTGAGCTTATAGAAATAGTTCAGGAAGAGGGCGGCATGGACTATCCTCTTATAGTAAAGTACTGCCCGGACCACTGCCTGCCGGTGGAGGAAGGCTACAGAGGAATAGAGGAGGGCATTGAGCTGACGAAGAAGCTCTGCGCTCTGGGTGTTACCGCCCTGCATGTGGACGCCGGCTGCCATGACATATGGTACGACGCAATGCCTCCCGGATATATGCAGGAGCTGGCACCCCAGGCCAGGGCCGCCAAAGCAGTGCGGGAAGTGGCCACCGTGCCCATCCTCACCCACGGAAGACTCTCCAATGTGGAAAAGGCCGAGGCCGTACTGAGGGACAAGGTCTGCGACTTTACGGTGATAGGCCGCGGCCTGCTGGCCGACCCCTATCTGCCGGAGAAGCTGAAAGAGGGCAGGACAGAGGATATACGTCCCTGCATAGGCTGCAACGAGGGATGTATAGCCCGCTCCTATGCCCTGAAGAATTCCACCTGCGCCGTAAACCCCAAGTGCGGCCGTGAGATAGAGGGGCCCTTTAAAAAGACCGAAAAGCCTCTGCGTGTCCTGGTAGTGGGCGCAGGCCCCGGTGGCTGCTCCGCCGCTCTCTACGCCCGGGAAGCAGGGCATGAGGTGGAGATATGGGAGAAAAGCAACACCATAGGCGGCAACGCCTTTGCAGCGGCTATGCCATATTTCAAACTGGATATGCATGAGCTGTTCAGCTACTATAAGCTCCAGCTCAGCAAAGCGGGAGTGCCCGTGCATTTCGGTATCGAGGCAAACCACGACAATATTGCCGAATGGAAGCCGGATAGGATAATCTGGGCTGCCGGCGGAACTCCCATCCTTCCTAAGTCCATCCCTGGCCTGGACGGTTACAATGTATATACAGCCACCGACGCCCTGAGAAACCTTGTGGATGTGGGAGAGCGCATAGTCATTGTTGGCGGCGGTATGGTTGGTATCGAAGCAGCTCTTCACTTTGACAAGATGGGTAAGGAAGTCACTGTCATAGAGATGGCGGACAAGATGCTTCCTCAGCCAATGTTCAAGATGAATGAGGCCCTGCTGCGTAAGATGATGAAGGATTCAAACATCACTTTCCGGGCCAAGACCAAGCTGGTCTCTATAGAGAGCAGCCGTCTGCATACTGTCGTCAATGTGGAGAGCGCAGGCAAGGCCGACAGCATAGACTGCGACACCGTGCTCATGGCTATGGGCTTCCGGCCCACCGCCTCCGTGGCAGAGAGTCTGAAGGATATATGCCCTGTTGTTGCTATAGGCGATGCTGTGGAGACCAGAAAGATACTTTATACCGTAGAGGAAGCATACAAGGCGGTCAGAAGCCTTAGTGACTGAGCGCCTGCTGTATAAAAAATTTTGGGAGGTTTATAAATGGACAGACTAAAAGACAAAGTAGCCATCATCACCGGCGCCGACGGCGGCATATGCCACAAGGCCTCCGAGCTCTTCTGCCAGGAGGGGGCAAAGGTCGTAATGGTGGACAAGGACCCCAACGTGGTGGACAAGTGCGCTGAGATCGTAGCCAACGGCGGCGACGCCATTGCCATCGTTGCAGACGTGAGCAAACGGGAGACCTGGAAGATGCTCCTGAAAGAGACTCTGGCCAAATATGGCCGGGTGGATGTCTGCGTCAACGGTGCTGCGGAGTTCTCCGGATACAAGGATGTGTTCAACGGCCAGACCGACGAGGAGTGGAACCGGGTGCTGGATACCAACCTCAACAGCCTGCGTTTCTCTCTGGAAGTTATCTATAAGTATATGCAGAAGAACAAGATAAAGGGCAACTTTATTAACTTTGCATCTGCCACTGCCCTGTCCTTCATGGGCTCTGGCTGCCAGGCCTATCCCATCTCCAAGGCCGGCGTGAAACTGGTAACTCAGGACATGGTGTCCATCGGCAGCAAGTTCGGTATCCGCTTTAACTGCCTTGCTCCCAATCTGGTTTGGGTGCCAAAGCAGGACCATGTGTACAAAAAGCTGGGCGACCACTTCAAGACCATTGCCCCCATGGGCTACTACGGTATGCCTGAGGACGCTGCATGGCTTATGGTATACCTGGCCAGCGATGAGGCCAAGTACATAAACGGTTGCTGCATCCCTGTGGACGGCGGCTGGCACACCTGCAACTAATATCCTGGAAAGCCGAATCCTCTTTTTTACGATTCACCCCGGGCTCATATGAGCCCGGGGTATTTTATATATGTGGGAGAAAAAAGGTGATATAATTATTTCTCTGGCCGAAGCTGTAATCCGGGAGACTGAAACCGCAACTATACAGATGAGAGCGCTCACAGGAGGTTAACATGGACGACAGAAAAATTATAGACCTGTATTGGCTGCGGGATCAGGAGGCCATAGCTCAGACGGATATCAAATACGGCAGGCTGTGCCGGAGCATAAGTCTGAATATTATCTCCGACTTCAGAGACAGCGAGGAGTGTGTGGCGGATACGTATATGGCTGCCTGGAGCAGTATTCCACCCCAGCGGCCCTTACAGCTGAGAGCCTGGCTGGCCGCTGTGGTTAGAAAGTTGAGCCTCATGCGGCTTAGGAGCAACTATGCAAAGAAGAAGGGCGGAGGCGCAATAGATCTTGTTTTTGAGGAACTGGGGGACACTTTTGCCTCAGATTTTTCAGTAGAGAGAAAATATGAGGGGAAGGAGCTGGCGGAGTCCATAGCCGGTTTTTTACCGAAACTCTCTCAGGACGACAGGAGGATATTCCTGTGCCGCTACTGGCTCTTTGCTCCGGTGGAGGAGATAGCCCGGCGCTTGGGCTGCTCAAAGAGCAGGGTAGCCACATCTCTTTTCCGCAGCCGGCAGAAACTGAGGAGCTATCTTACAGAGGAGGGGTTAATATGAATTCCTTTGATTTTCTCATGGCGCTTAATGAGTTTGACGCCGGGTATGTATCCGAAGCCATTGAGCTGATGTACCCTGAAAGGGCAGGCTGCCATACCGGTCTGCGCCGGAAAAAACTGGGCAGGACGCTGCTGATAGCTGCGGTGATCATCTCGATCTTTACGGCTCTGTGCGCAGGGGCTTATGCCCTGAATCTGTTCGGAATCAGGGAACTGCTGCTGCCGGGGGGCTATGTTGAACGGTATCAGGAGGGAGCGGTGTTTGTGGATACACAGGCTCTGTCTGTCCAGGGCATAGAGAGCAGCCGGGAGTTCATGGCCTACAAGGAGTTCAAGAGCTTCTATGATGACTACACGGCCAAGGACTATTACGGCGACCAGGTGCCCCAGGAACAGGACGAGGAGATGGAAAAATACGGTCAGGCTTATTTCTGCTATACCCGCACCCTGATGGACAAGCTGCTGGAGATTGCGGATAAATACGGCCTTAAGCTTAGAGAATCACGCTATGACAATGAGGGGCTGGACAGACTCAGCGACTATACAGGAGTAGACCATATCCTTGAGCTGGAAGGTTATGACAGAGAGCGGGCCTCATTTATTGCCTACAACGACGGCAGCTTCCGCCTGCAAAACCACATAAGTTTAGGCCAGAACCAGGGAATCATAGATACTGATCTATGGCGAAATGTGAAGGGCTATCTTGCCCAGGGCAATTTGGAATTTGACCAGGACAAGCAGCTTCAGGAGAGGATATATACCACGGCCCAGGGGCTGGACATCCTGATAGTGGATGACGGAGCAGGTTCTGCCGCCCTGTTTTACGACGGGCCTGCCGCCTTTGTGACCTTGGGTCTGGACTACTTTGACGAGCCGATGACTGAGGATGGACTGGAGCAGATCGCCGAGGGTATAAACTTCCTGGGCCTGGGAGCCGAAACCCAGGTGGATGAGGAGGCCAGACAGCCCCGACCAACAGCGCCGCCTCCCACCGGCGAGGAGCTGCAGGAGCGGAGAAACAACATGGCCGTCGGGACTGTGGACCTGGGGGATAGCTTCTGGGGAAACCCATACAGTCCTGCTAATTCAAAGCTTGAAATAACCGTAGAGGAGCTGAGCCTGTCGGACAATATCTATGACGCCGGATGGGAACCGGAGCAGTTTCTGGAATACAGCGTGGTAAGCAGGGAAGAAAACGGAACCTGGGAGAGCTTTTCCTATCCAGACTATTTTGACCGGGACAGCGGGGAACTTATAGACGGAGTCCGGTTTCTGACGGTGAAGATAAGAGTGACCAACCGCCATGGCGGGGATGCCGACCCCGGCGTGGGCACCAATCTGTTTGCAAACTGCCAGCTCCACCTTATAAACGCAGGGAAGACAATAAGGGGCGAGGACAATTCCTATACGGATAACATAGCCTATTCCGGCCCCTGGGGCGGCGGACAATACAGTCTGGTGGAGATTTTACCGGGGGAGACGGTGAGTTATTCTCTTGGCTACGCCATAGACGATGCCTTCCCCCTGGAGGAGGCCTGGCTTGCCACCGTGCCCCAGGGCATACCGGGGACATATATTCCTGCCAGCCTGGCGGAAGTAAAATAAAGTGTTTTAAAATCCAAAAAATCCACGGAATATAAAATATCCCCGGACGTTCAGCGTCCGGGGATTAGTATTTGTAAAGCTTATTCTTTTTTGCCCAGGTCCAGCCTGATAGTTTCAAACTCCTGGTTCAGCAGATCAAAGTAGTAGATTGTACCGGTTTCCACCGGGCGGCCAATGAGCATTTTCACTGCCAGAGCTGCCTGCACCGAGGCACAGAGGGAGGGGGCAAAGCTGAGAACGCTCCTGTCCCTGAAACTGACGCCCTGGGGATAGAGTATGTCTATCAGCCCGTCGCCGGGCATGGAGATACCCACCTGGGCTACCCAGCCGGAAATTGCTCCGTGTATATAGGGCACACCTGCCTCACTACAGGCGGCGGCCAAAATACGCCGGGCCGCTATATTGTCCAAACCGTCCAATACAAGATCGCAGCCGGAAACTATTTCTGCGGCAGTGTTTTTGTCCAGATAAGCTGAGACGGGCTCCACCTCTATCCTGGGGTTTATGCGCTGGACGCGGGCCTCGGCGGCTTTGGCCTTGGGGCGGCCCATAAGGGGCTGCTCACTCAAAAGCTGGCGGTTGAAGTTGCTCTCCTCAAAAACATCGCCGTCCACGGTACGGATATAGCCCACGCCGATGCGGGCCAGCAGTTCTATGAGATACCCTCCGATACCTCCGCAGCCTATGACGGCAACTCTCTTACTGCGCAGCAGACGGCATTCCTGGTCGGAGAGGGCCGGAATATTCCTCTCGTAGCGTCTTTCCATATCAGCCACCTCCTACCGGGGGGAACAGGGCGACGACGTCCCCGTCCTCCAGCTTCTCATCCAGGGTCTTGTGGAAGCCGTTGACCAGCAGTATTGACACTTCACCGGGAATGATATCCAGGTGCTTCAGAATGTCTCCAGGGGTGGAAAAATCCTTGCTGTCCAGCATTATTGATTTTTCCCGCCCCTGACGCAGCGTGGCAAACAGACGAACTTCTATCATGACTTCTCTCCTTTCATGCATATTACGCTTCGGTGGGAATGCCTGGGGAATATATTCCGAAAAGGCCCGTGGCCTTTGGCGACACAGGAAGGAGGCACAGACCCGGCACGGCGCCGGGGAGATAAAAAGCATGAGGGCGGGGCTGTTTCAGTCCCCACCCTCTATTATTATACTTACTTACCATAGCTTTCGTCAAGCCATTAATTAATCAAAGTTTTTGCTGTACAGGATAAAATATGCTTTAAAAGCTGTGCTTTACCTTATATGGTAAAAGACTGAACAGGCATGAACGGACTTGCAGGGGGTTCGGAGCATATGGTATAATAATAAAAACTATAGACCCAGTCAAAATTGAGGAGAGCCTAAATGAAAAAACTGACCTCACTATTGTTGGCCGTAGCCATGGCTCTGGAGCTTTCCGCCTGCTCCGGAGAGGAGCAGCGGGCCCGGGAGCCTGAAATGTATATTGAACCTGCCCAGCTGAATGAGGATGAAAAGAAAATGGCTCAGCTGCTGGGAGGTCTGGAGGGCCAGACGATATTTGACTTTTCGGCCGATGACAGCGTCCGGAGCCTGACAATAACAGGCTGGAAGCTGGATGACGGTGAATGGAAAGCACAGTTCATGGACGGTCAGCGCCTGGATGAGAGCAGCGGGCGAATAGCCCTAGGCTTTGAGGACATTACGGCGGGCTGCCGTATCGCTGTGCAGACCGAGTCCGGCTTCAATGCCAGCTCCAGCGACAGCGGGGCAGATGAAGAACTGGAGGGCATGGGCCGCACCACCGCCTATCTGTCTCAACGGAAAGAAATAAAATGCGGTGAAGAGACAGCCCTGGTAATACAGACTTTCACAGATAAAAATGAAGTCATATCTTATGATCCTGAATATTTTGAACACCCGGAGGAATATGAAAAGCTGGGCTATGAGGGCGTCTTTGCAATAACTGCTCGCTTTAGTCAGGAGCCGCTGTCTTAAGATCTGAAATATAAAATGCTATGAATATAAAGATAAATAAGATAAATAAGACTGCTGCGGCATTGATTGCGGTAGCCTTGCTTTTGACCGGATGCTCCAAGACCGGAGCCCAGTTAAAGCCCGATGGTGCTGCAAATGCTGTGAGCCCTGAGGATTGCCCCGCACCTCCATGGACGGAAGAAGAGCTGGACTCCACTTTTCTAGGCAAAAACGAAGCTAAAGAAATCCTTGCCAGTGTGCCGGCGGAGGACGGGGCCTATGATCTGGTGGGAGTGGTAATGTATACAGAGGATGAAAGCGGATATATCCGCCTGGCCTTTATGGATGCGGAGGGATATTGCCAGAGCTGCGGCCTGGAGGCGGTGGCCTATGAACCTTTGGAGCTTGAATACTTGGGAGAGGGAAGGGTGAGCTTCAACTTCCTGGACGGAAGCGGAGAAGCACAGAACTGCATTATCAGTTTCTCCCGGGAGGGCAGCGATGTGTTTTTTAAAGCAGAGAGCCGGAGCCTGGAGGAGTAAGAACAAAAAAGCCTGTGAGGATCTTCCTCACAGGCTTTTTCTCATTAGCTTTACTGTCCCATATATTGGGAGATTATCTCCGCTGCGGTGCTGCCTTCGGAGACGCACACAGCCAGATATTCTCCGCTCTGCATTACAACGGCGTTGTCCAGTCTAGCCACTTCCTCAGGGATGTAGTTTGCAAAGCTGTCCTTCTGGGAGGCGATGCGCTGCTGGGCTTTGGCCAGACCGTCCTTGGCAGACTGTTCGTCGGAGAACTTGAACACTGCCACTTCCTCGGCGGTGGCCCCGCTGCCCATATATACATAAGCTTCCTGAGCATTGTCTATACCGTAAAGCTTGGGGACCATTTCAGAGCTTATAAGATTCAGCTCATCTACAAAGTCTACCTTTTCCATCAGCTCGTTTGCCAGAGCCTGGGCGTCTATCTGGCTGTCGCCTTTGCCACCGCAGGCAGCCAGAGCCGCTACTGCAGCCAGAATAAACATCAATGCCACTGTTTTTTTCAGCTTTTTCATTTTATAGTCCATCCTTTTTATATCAGCTTACAGTATGAGTCTTTAAGTAATCCAGCCATTTCTGACAATAGGAATTCTTCATATGGATACCGTCTACTGCTGCTTCCTCCGGCAGACTGCCGTCTTCTGCCGCCACGGAACTGGCGGTATCAATGAAGTATACCTGCTGTTCCTCGGCCATCTGGCGCAGCAGCTGGTTATACTCGTCGATCTTACTGTTCTTTATGTAGTCGTGAGTAGAGGATACGCTGTTGGAAACTGGGAGTATCTCCTGGACATAGATCTGGGCATTGGGATTTGCTGCCTTGATTGCGTCGATTATTTTCACATAGCCCTCGATAAACTTGCTGCTGTATATCCAGCCGGTCTCATTGATGCCCAGCATGATATAGACTTTATTGAAGCTGGTATAGTTCAGGGCGTCGACCACGGTGTAGTATTGCCCGTCAATCTCCACAACCAAATCTTTGAAAGCGGTGTCCACAGTTAGTCCCTTGTGGGTGAAGGCTTTTGCGTTGTACAGACCGGTGGCGGTTATCATGCCCTCAGTACGGGAGTCTCCGATGAATATTGCATCGTCGAAATAGCTGCTGTCCACTGCGGGAGACTGGGGCACGGGCTGGGAGTAGTCATAGCCTGCCGTCTGGCCCTGGCTATCCTGAGAAGGAACGGAACTCCCGCCTGTTTCGTCCACACCGGCCTCGGGAGCGGGAGCGATAGCGGCTACAGAACCCTGTTCCTGGGACGGGCTGACTATTGGCTGTGCGCTGCTTAGAGGGCACATGATGTCCTCTTCGGCAAAGGCGTCCGGCATGCAAAGCTCCAGGGCAGAGCCTATGGCGGAGACCATTATCACCGTACAGAGAATAAGCATTGATACTGCAATTGTAGAGCCTCTTCTGCGTCTGCGCCGGACTCTTTTCCGGCTGGCGGGACGGCTCAGGTGCCGTCCATAATCTTCAACGGTGTATCGGGTCATATCTGGTCTCCTTATCTGTTAGCTTGACATATTTTGACACTTTTTTTGGTTTACCATAACTGACGTTATGGAGATTGAAAAGTTTCGCATTTTTGGGGAAAATTTTTTTACCGACTTGCAGAAGAAAGGCCCTGCTTCTATTTAGTAAGACAGTAAAAAAGAGTAATTGTTCCCGCTAAAAAAGAGTTTCAGATTTATTAAGATTTTGCCGAAAAGAAAGACTGAGGCAGTGTAGATTACTTATATGGGATGGAAAGGAGTACTATATGGACGTTCGGATTGAATTATTTGGGATAAAATGGTATAATTAAAAAAACATAACGTATATGCAATACGGTAATTTTAAGGAGGAAAGAACATGCCAACTCAGTCTGTGCTGACCAAGAAAGCCCAGCAATCCAAGGTGGTTTTTGAAGATTTGGTAGAGCGTTTTGGCATCAAACCCATACCCACCACCTTTGTAGCCGATGCCAGGAGAGAGGCTCAGTTCAACAAGTCATGCTTCCAGGCAAATCCCTTCCCTGGAGTTTTGGCCTTTGCGCTTCTGGCAAAGAGCAGGCCATCCGCCTGTATATGTCTGACCACAAGGGTAAGGAGTTCAGGGCGGCCAGGATAAAGTCTGCAATGATGGTCAACAATGCCCTCAACGGCTCCTTCTATAAATACAGAGCCAAGGACGGTCGCGATGTGTCCTTCCATGTATATTATCAGAATCAGCAGGCCAGGCTGGTGAAAGCTCTGGGCCTGTCCAAGCCCTCGGAGAAGTATGCCATGTTCTCCACCAAGAAGGACAGAAAGGAAATTTCCCAGATCACCGCCCGCTCTACGGCCTTGGAGCTGGAGGAGCTTGCCTTTGGCTGCGACACCTGCGGCTGCATGATACGCAGCCGGGAGGAGTGGGAAAACACCGAGGTGGGCAAAGCCGTTGTCTCCATGCCCCTCATCCGCCAGGAGAAGGAGGCCGAGTGCCCGGCACCCGATTGGGGCAATCCCAATTCACGGGGGCCTTTGTCGGGCATTAAGGTACTGGATCTCACTCACATAATAGCAGGCCCTGCCTGTTCCCGTATTTTGGCCGAGTATGGTGCCGACGTGCTGATGATACGCCGGGGCAAGTACTTCAACCAGGAGCAGGCTATGCTGGAGTTTGACGGATGGGCCGGCAAGCAGTCCATTCAGCTGGATTTCAATATCCCCGAGCAGCTGGAGCGGGCAAAGCAGCTGATAAAAGAGGCAGACGTTGTAACCTATTCTTACCAGAACGGAGCTTTGGACAAGTTTGGCCTGTCCGAGGCGGACATCAGAAAGCTCAATCCCAATGTGATCTATGCAAACCTCATGTGCTTTTCCGACACTGTATGGAAGGATCGTCCGGGCTGGGCGCCTCTGGCTGAGGACATCACCGGCCTCTCCGTGAGAAACGGCAGTCTGGAGCAGCCCGTGAACCTCAACGGCGTTCCTCTGGACTATTTCCCCGGCTTTATCCTGGCCCTGGGCACGCTGCTCACTATAGCTAAAAAACTGAAAGAGGGCGGCGGCTACAAGGTCACTACTTCCCTGACCAGAGGGACCCAGTATCTCCATGAGTGCACCGACCTGTGCGAGAAGGGTGGAGTGAGCCCCAGCCTCAGCAGTTTAGCTGATAGTACCCAGGAACCCATATGGGACAGCGTTGTGCAGTATGTGGGCGGCTGTGCCACCGGCGGCATTGCCGGCTTCCCCTCACCGGCCACGGTGAATTCTGCCTATCCCCTGAACCTTAAGAATCTCCAGTTTACTGACGGGAATAAGGGCTGGAACCAAAACTGAATAACAAAAAACATAATGGCACCGCAGTCAGAGAATCTCAACTGACTGCGGTGCCATTGCACTTTTGGAATGTTTATCTATTGTCTCCGGAATTGCTGTTGTGCTTCTTAAATAATAGAAATACCAGAACTGACAGCAGGCTGAGTACTACAGTAAAGATTGCGGAATAAATAAAGGCTGGAGAACTGGGGCGGGTGATGCTGTCGCCCATCAGGGTTATGGCAATGACTTTGGGCAGAGCCCCGGCCACCGTGGCCAGAAGATAGGGGAAAAAAGCCACGCCGGTATAACCAAGGTACATGCTGGTTACGTCCATGGGTATCATACCGATGACCCTGAGCAGGAAGGAGAGAAATACATAGTTTTCCCCGCTGCCGCTGAAAAAGACGGACAGGCGTGGGTGCTGCATCAGAAGGTCGTCCATGGTTTCAGCGCCGGCTTTGCGGCCGCGGCGCCATGACAGGCCGGCACCCAGGGCATAGCCGGCAGTATTGATGAGCACGGCGGTGACAGGTGTGAAGAGAAAGCCTGCCGTCAGCTGCAGAGGCAGCATTGGCAAAAACACGGATACACTTTTTATGGCATACATCATAAGCAGCATTGCCGATGCCAGCACTGGCCCGGCAGGGATATAGCGCATGAGATCCTCCGGCTCTATCTCCCGGCCGGTGAGAGCCAGCAGGATGATGACTATGCCGCCTATTATACCGGGCAAAAACCGCAGCAGCAGCTTGTAATGTCCCTTCATTCCCTATCCCTTTCCCCGAATAAAAGTTCAATAATGGTATACCTTAAACTCCTGGAAAGTATATTAAAAATCTGTAAAAGATAGGGCCGGGCAGAGGCAATTTAAGGCTGTTTCAGCATGACACTGATCTGCACCGGGTTGTGATCGGAATTTTCAAAACCCAGGTCAATAGTCTCTACCTCAAGAAGCTCTACATTGGGGGAGATGATAAAGCCGTCTATTACATAGTACTGGGTGTTTTCCGTATCCTCCGGGTCATAGGGCTGGTTCAGCAGCCGGCAGCTGGGCGTGCTCAGGTCGTAGGCAAAGCTCCAGCCTTCAGCCAGAATGTCGTTTTCCAGCAGACCGGGTATCCAGTTTTCCGGGTGGGTATTTGGGTAAGCCTCCAGGCCGCCAGGGAAAATCTGGTTGAAGTCCCCGCCGGCAATTACATAGTTGCCCTTTTCATACTCAGCTTCAATAACGGATTTCAGCATATTGGTTTGGGCTATCTTGCCCTCGCCGTCATCATAGGCCTCCAGATGCAGATTGACCAGCACCAGCTCCTTGTCGTTGCCCTCTATGGGCAGATAGCTCAGCAGCAGGCAGCGCTTGAGATTGGCGGTGCTGACGGGCCAGCTGAAGGGACAGGGCAGGGCCACACGCTGGGCGTCGGAGATCACCAGCTCTTCCGTGGTGGTGTATATCCCGCTGTAAACTCTGCCGATGGGAGGCAGAGGAATGGGGACAAAGTCGCAGGCATAATTCAGGGCGTGGACGCCGCTGCCCATGGACAGGTAATCCCTCTCGTCCACGCGGTATGTACGGCGGGAGTCTATGTCCACCTCCTGGAGCATGGCGGCCTGACAGTCCAGCTTGTCCAGAGTGCTGCTGATGCCGTCCAGATATTTAAGCACCTGTTCCCGGCTGTCGGGGCGGGCGTGGGTGCCGCCGTCCATGAAGAAGTCCTCCTCAGCACCCAGCCCGGCGTAGCCGATGTTCCAGCTGAGTATACTGAGTTCCTCCTCCGGAGCCACAGCTCTGGAACCAGGAGTACCGCTTATTTCCAGAGTCTCATAGTCGGCGGGCCTGTATTCCGTGACTGTCAGCCAGCCCACAAGCCCGGCCAGGGCAAGCACCAGCACCAGCAGCACTATGCCCAGGCCTTTAAGAAGCTTTTTCAACTGATTACCTCCTTGAATTTTGCTGTTCTTTACGGGGATTTGTATCTAATTTTACCATTTGTTCAGAAAAAGAACAAGTATCTTTGGACAAATAATGGATGTTGCCAAAAGCCTGGGCATGTAATATAATGTTCGGGAATATTATCGAAAAACAGCGGAGGACATCCCCATGAGCTATGAACTGATAAAGCAGCAGGATCCGGAGGTCTATGCCTCCATGATGAGGGAACTGGAGCGGCAGAGAGATCACATCGAACTCATCGCTTCCGAGAACTTTGTCTCCCCGGCAGTCATGGAGGCTATGGGCAGTCATCTCACCAACAAGTATGCCGAAGGCTATCCCGGCGCCAGGTATTACGGAGGCTGCCAGTATGTGGACGAAGTTGAAGAGCTGGCCATAGAGCGGGCCAAGAAACTCTTCGGCGCGGAGCACGCCAATGTCCAGCCCCACTCCGGCTCCCAGGCAAATACCGCGGTATACCTGGCTCTGCTTCAGCCCGGAGATACCATACTGGGCATGGATCTGAGCCACGGTGGACATCTGACTCACGGCTCCAGGGCTTCCATCTCCGGCAAGTATTTCAACGCTTGCTTCTACGGTGTGGAGGAGGGCAGCGAAGTGATAAACTATGACCAGGTGCTTCGCCGGGCGGAGGAGTGCAGGCCCAAGATAATCATTGCCGGTGCCAGTGCTTATCCCCGCTTTATAGACTTTGAAAAGATGCGGGAGATTGCCGACCAGGTGGGGGCATATCTGATGGTGGATATGGCCCACATTGCGGGCCTTGTTGCCGCCGGTGTCCACCCCAGCCCCGTGCCTTACGCCCATGTGGTCACCACCACTACACACAAGACCCTGAGAGGTCCCAGGGGTGCCCTCATCCTCTGCAAGGAGGAGCTGAAAAAGAAGATTAACAGCGCTGTTTTCCCCGGCACCCAGGGAGGCCCCCTGATGCACACCATCGCCGCCAAGGCCGTGTGCTTTAAGGAAGCTCTGGCACCCGAATTCAAAGAATATCAGCGGCAGGTGGTAAAGAATGCCGCTGCCCTGGCCGACGAGCTTCAAGCCCAGGGACTGCGCCTGGTTTCCGGCGGTACGGACAACCACCTGATGCTCTGCGACGTTATGAGCAAGGGCAAGACCGGTATGGAAGTCCAGGAGCTGCTGGACGAGGCCCACATTACCGCCAACAAGAACACCATACCCTTTGATACTCAGTCAGTAAAGCTCACCTCCGGCATGCGCTTCGGTTCCCCGGCGGCTACGAGTCGGGGGATGAAAGAGGAGGAGATGCATCAGATAGGCCGCATTATTGCCCGGCTTATCGAACAGGGCGAGGAGGCCGTGACCCAGGCGAGGGAGCAGGTCATGGAACTCTGCCGCCGCTTCCCCCTATATCCCGAGCTTTGATGTACTCCGAGATATTCTGAATAAACACAAGCTCCCCGGCCGCAAAATGGCCGGGGAGCTCAGTTT
>CALWWB010000042.1 GCA_944385175.1 uncultured Oscillospiraceae bacterium
CGCTCATGGGGAGTATGCCGTTGCTTTCAATATGATGGACAATGTATTTCCTCCCGTTGCACAAAACCGAGATGAATACCGCAGCGTCCGTCTGCTTGTTCAGCCACTTGAGCACGGACGACGAGGTGTTTATAAGCGACTGGCAGTAAGTACCGTATCTGGACAGCATATAAGACCAGGGCCCCAGCCTGTATCCGTCCTTTCTGGATATGCGCTCCACATACTGGGAGTCGCACATCGTGTCCAGAATGTGTGCGCAGGTGGATTTGTTCATGCCGGTACGCTGGGCAATTTCGCTGAGCGGTATTGGGTTTTCAGCCGTAGATGACAGTATGGTCAATATATCCATTGCCTTTCTCACTGACTTTATCATTTGTTACACCCCAGACAATATCTTATTTTAATTTCTTATTATGAAATATAAATCCGTTAATATTAAAAGTCAAGTTTTATATCCCACAAAATCTCATGGTAATTACAACAAAAACCGGCTTCTTTATTTGTCTATTTATACAAAAATACTAAATCAGCAATTATATTCATCAACGCGTGATCTTCAAAAAGCCTGTGAATTCAAAGCTTTTACGTGCATTTATTAATAATTTCATTATAAGAAACTTGTTGATTATTTCAAAAGTCTGAATGTATACTTGAGCCGAAGTGAGAGCAGGGCACCGGTTTACTCCGGTCCTGCTGCCTCAAAACTACGGAAGGGCAAAACCGCCTTTCAAAGAAATTTAAAAAGGAGACAGATGAAATGAAAAAAATCCTTGCATTATTCCTGGCGTTGTGCATGGCCTTTGCTCTCTGTGCCTGCAGCAGCTCCGAAACTCCCGCCGCCGACAGCAGCCAGGCTGCCGATACCTCTGCCGACAGCACCGCTGAAGCTCCAGCCGACAGTGCGGCTGAGCCTGTAACCCTGCGCTTTGCCTTCTCCGAGGCTCCCGAAAGCCAGACCGCCCAGGTCATGGCCGGCGTGAAGGAGCGGATAGAGAGCCGCACCGAGGGCCGCGTCATCATTGAGCCCCACTGGTCCAACGAGCTGGGCTCCATTGCCGATGCCATCGAGCAGATCTCCCTGGGTGGCAACATCGTTTCTTCCACCTCCGCATCCTCCTGGGCTCCCTACGGCTGCGATGACATGACCGCCATGGACTGCATGTTTGCCTTCGCCAACACCGATGAGATCGCTAACTTCAACAAGTCCGAGATGTGGGCCAACATGGTTACCGAGATGGAAAATAACGGTGGCATCCACATGATCTGCATGAACTGGGCCGCTGCACCCCGTGTGATACTGGCTAACAGGCCCATCAATTCTGTTGCAGATCTCAAGGGCCTGCTGGTGCGCGTTCCCACCAACACCTATGCTGCATGGTTCAGCGCTCTGGGCGCTTCCCCTGTGTCCGGCGTACCCTTTGCGGAAGTTTACACCAATATTGAGTCCGGCGTTATCGAGGCAGCCGAGGCTCCTCTGGCAACTCTCAGCGACTACTCCGTGCAGGAAGTGGCCAAGTATGCCTACCTCTCCAACCACACCTACGCAGCAGCCTGCTTCGGCACCTCCACTGCTATTTGGAACATGATCTCCCCCGAAGACCAGAAGGTCATTGAGGAAGAGCTGACTGCCGGCGGCGAAGAGTTCACCGCCCTGTGCGCATCCACCAACCAGGAATACATGACCAAGTTTGAGGAAGCCGGCGTCACCATCGTTACCCCCAGTGAGGAAGATATCGCTGCAATGCAGGAAGCTGCTGCTCAGGCAGCAATAGACCTTGGTCTGCGTGATGGCGTTATGGACGAGATCAAAGCAGCCTCCGCCGGCTGATTTAAATCACAGCTGAAATAATGAACTCCGGGGAAGGGGGCTGCCCCTTCCCCGGACTGATAAAAGAGGCCGTTAAAAAACGTAATGGCCCTCAGTAAAGCTTCAGAACCCTACACACAACCTTTCAGGAGACCGAGATGGAAAAATGTAAACGATATCTCAAATGGGTAATATTGCATGTGGAGGAGATCATAGCAGTCATGGCCCTGGCCATAATGACCACCGCTATTTTTTACAATGTCCTTATGCGCTATTTGTTCAGGAACCCCACAGCCTGGGCAGACGAGCTTGCAATGATCTGCCTTGCATATGTTACCTTCGTGGGCGGTGCCGCCGCCTATAAGCGCAATCTCCACTTCGGCATCGACATTCTCCTGGATTTGATGCCGAGCAAGTTACGAACCTTCATAAGGCAGGCAGTCAACTTCGCCTTTATAATTCTTTTTGGCTACGTCACCTATCTTGGTTACGACCTGTACAAGGGCGCCGTCAAGATATTCAACTACTCCGGCTGGTCCTACAAGATAATGGATGCAGCCCTGCCCTTGGGCTTTTTGAGCATGACCATATATGCCGTCTACTTCTTCATCCAGTCTTTCACCGATAAGGAAGCCTTCCGCAGAAGGTATGAACAGAGCTATGAAGAGGAATCTGTAGACGGCGAACTGGTGCGGGCAAGTGAGGAGATATTCAGGAACCACACCAAGGAAGGAGGAGAGGACAAATGACATTGTGGCCTGTTGTCGTTGTATTGATACTGTTTTTCTTGGGCATCCCCTGCTCCTTTGCAATGATGATGGTATGCATACCCTATTTTCTCTCCGACCCCTATATCAGCGCCACCGTCATCACCCAGAAGCTGCTGGCAAGCTGTGAGTCCCAATCTCTCATGGCCATTCCATTTTTCATCACCGCCGGGTCAATAATGAACTATTCCGGCATTTCCGAAAAACTTATGGAGTTTGCCGACGGCCTTGTAGGCCACATGACAGGCGGTCTGGGACACGTTAACGTGCTCATATCCACCCTCATGGGCGGTATCTCCGGCTCCGGCGCCGCAGACTGCGCCATGGAGTGCAAGATACTTGTGCCCGAGATGCTGAAGTATGGTTACAGCAAACCCTACTCAGCAGCCATTACCGCCGCCACCGCCTGCATCACCCCAATAATTCCTCCCGGAATAAACCTCATCCTCTTTGCATGTATGTGTGAATGTTCCGTAGGCAGGCTGCTGGCCGCCGGCTATCTCCCGGGCATACTGCTGGCCATTGCCTTCCTGCTTCTCAACTATTACACATCCAAAAGGCGCGGCTATGTTGGAGCCAGAAAATCCATGATGGCTCCACGCCAGCTGGCCAGGCTGTTTTTGCAGACACTGTGGGCCCTGTTTCTGCCCTTCGGCCTTATAATGCTTCTTCGCGCCGGCGTGTGCACTCCCACTGAAGGCGGCGTAATGATGGCCTTCTATTCCCTCTTTGTCGGTAAATTCATCTACAAAAAGTTGCGCCTGCGCCAGTTGCCTAAAATACTGCTGGAGGCAGTGACCTCCACCGCCCCGGTCATGATGATACTCTGCGCCGCAAACCTGTTCAGCTACTACATGTCCTGGGAGACAATTCCCTCCAAACTCACGGAGTTTCTGCTGGCGCTCACTTCAAACAAGTATCTCTTCCTGCTGCTTTGCAACATGCTGTTCCTCATCGTGGGCTGCTTCATGGATGCCATGGCGGCAATGATAGTCATTGCTCCTCTTCTGGCCCCGGTGGTCAGAGCTTTGGGGATAGACATTATCCACTTCGGTCTGATGATGTGCTTTAACGTGGGCCTTGCGGCAATCACTCCTCCCTTCGGCACATATATCTTCATGGTCTCCGGCCTGCTGAAGATGAAGACCGCCGATATGATTCGGGAGATATGGCCCTTCATAGGCGTTGCAATCCTTGCGCTGTTGCTTGTCACCTATGTGCCTTGGTTCTCCACGGTTATACCGAACCTCATGTACGGTACAGCCTGAGTTCATTTTAGTTGTTTACTTTTCACTCCATATTTTGGCTTTTCCCCAAGGTCCTTCCTGCCTTTGGGGAAAGCCGGAGCGTTTTTTGATAAGGAGGGCCACTATGCCGGCTCAGAGCTATTCGGAAATTCTGATATCAGCCATAAAAAACATCTCTGTCAGCCAGAATGAAAAACTGGAGCGTGCCGCTGAGATAATAAAAAAGGTAATAGCTGCCGACGGGCTTGTACACGTCTTCGGCTGCGGCCATTCCCATCTGCTGGCAGAAGAAAGTTTTTACCGGGCCGGCGGCCTGGCCTGCATTAATCCAATCTTTTACGAGCCCCTGATGCTCCACGAAAGTGCTGTTCTCAGCAGCAGTTTGGAGAAGAAGCCCGGGCTGGCTGATAGTCTGCTTAAAAGGATGCCCCTGGAAAGCAGAGATGCCCTCATATGTATCTCCACCTCCGGCTTAAATGCCGTTCCGGTGGAGTTTGCTATGGGCGCAAAAAAGCTGTGCATACCTGTCATCGGCATATCCTCGGATGCCTACCTTCAGCAATATCCGGAGCGGCCCCATCTCCAGCAGGTCTGCGACCTGTGCATAGACAACCAGGCCCCCCGCGGTGATGCCTGTCTGGACATTCCCGGGCTGGATACAATGATGGCTCCTGTATCCACCATCACCGGCTGCTACATAATAAACAGCATCTTTGCCCGGGCGGCACGGCTGGCTCTGGCCGAGGGAATAGCCGTCCCCGTGTTCAAAAGCGGTAACATCCCCGGCGGCAGAGAGTTCAACAGCCGCCTGATAAGCCGGTATCAGTGCAGAGTAAAATGCCTGTGAATGTGCCATGAGGGGAAAAACCATCACTGTTCTGGGCCTTGCCGGTCAGTCCGTTTTTATGGAGCTGGACCACTTTCACCGGCCAGGAGAAACCGCCCATTGCCTAAGCATGTATACCGAGCCCGGCGGCAAGGGTTGTAATCAGGCTGTAGCGGCACGCCGTCTGGGGGCCGAGGTAGATTTTATCACTGCCCTTGGGGATGACAGCTACGGCAGAGTCACCCTTGACTTTCTCAGAAACGAGGGTATAGAAGTCCTGGCCGAAAGCATCCCCGGTGTTCAGACCGCCTATGCCTGCATACTGACGGATCGGGAGGGAGAAAACCGGGTCACTGTATTTCGGGGGGCGGCGGACTGCCTCAGCGGCGAAATAGTGAGACGGTATCGCAGCCGGATACGGCAGAGCAGCCTTTTGCTTCTCAATCTGGAGTACCCCCTGGAAGCCAATCTCGAAGCCATGGCCCTGGCCGATGAAGCAGGCATACCCGTTATCATAAATCCCGCCCCATACCGGGAGGGCAGCCTGTACCTGCTGAAAAGGGCCTGGCTCATCACCCCCAACCGCCAGGAGGCCGCCGCTATAGCCGGCACGGAGCAGAGCGAAATCCCTGAGAAAATTGCATCTCGGCTACAGGAAATCGGTTTTTCCCGGATGCTCATCACCCTTGGCGGAGACGGAGCCCTCCTGATGCAGGAGGGGCAGGTGAAAATGCTCCCCAGTATGAAACGGAAAGCAGTGGACACCACCGGTGCCGGGGACTGTTTCAACGGCGCCCTGGCTCTTGCCCTCTGCCGGGGCAGAACTCTGGAAGATTCTGCGGCCTATGCCGTAAAAGCTTCCGGATTCAGTGTGGAAAAGCGATTTGTCATGAAAAGTCTCCCTTATAGGGAAGACCTGGAATAATCAGGAGGAGAAAACATGGACAATTCCAACGGATACCTTCCAAAGGTCATAGAACTGCTCAACAAAATAGAAACCGAGCAGTATGAAAACATGAAAGCCGCAGGTCGGATGATGGCCGAAGCCGTCAAAAACGACCGGCTTATAAATGTCTACGGCGGCGGCGGGCACACCACCCTCCCCGTAGGCGAGATGTTCTTCCGTGCCGGCGGCCTCTGCAATATAAACCCCTGCATGGAGACCGGCCTGTCTGTTTTTAACCAGGCCCAGAAATACCTGGCCCTGGAGCGCTGTGAAAATTACGGCCGGGCTATAATGGATTACTACGACCTGCAAAAAGGCGACGTGCTTATCATCTATCATAATATCGGCACCAATGCCGCCACCATAGATGCGGCCATGGCCGCCAAGGAACGGGGCGCAAAGATAATTGCCGTATCCTCAGTCCAGTGGCAGCAGGGCATACCGGAAGACTACCATCTTCGTCACTCCTCCCGAAAAAACCTGAACGATTTTGCCGACATATGCATAGACGACTACAATCCTCTGGGAGACACGGTGGTCAATCTGGAGGGCTTCGACACTCCAATAGGCCCCATCTCCAACATGACTGACTTCTATATTGTCCACCGCTTGGAGATAGAATGCGCCAAAGCCTGTCTGGAGATGGGCATAGAGCCCCCCTTCTGGCGCAGCGCCAATGTCCCCGGCGGAGACGAGTTCAACAAAACCAACCTGAAAAAATACAGCCCCAGAATTAAAATGCTGTGAGCAAAGGAGAGACCTGTATGGACAGCAAATTCGTGCCCAGTCTTATTGAGCTGACGGAAAAATATGCCGCCGCTTCCCGGCTTTCCGCCCGGCTGGAGGACGGGGCAGTAATCGTGGAGTGCGACAAGGGCAAATTCCGTTTCTTTTATGATTTCAACATTCAGCTTCCCCAGGATGACTATAAAAACGTTCCGCTGTTCCACTGGCGCCAGAAGCGACGCTACACTGAGCTGCAGGGGCTCGTCCGGCGGGATATGGTGGGCAAGGCCCTGGCCATGCGCATCCACCATATAGTCGCTCCGGATGCCTATACCAAAAGTCTGAGAGACGTATTGCTATATGAGAGCGACCTATTCCAGTACATAAGCGGCGGCCGTATAGACCGGGTCTTTGCCGACTTCAGTGCCGACAGATATACCAACTGCATCATGTCCGCCGGGGCCATGAAGGCCAGCATGGAGTTGGGGCTCTCCGCTCCCGGCAGCGAGAGCGTGCTGCTCCACGAGGTGGTGGGCAGAAAGGGCATAGCCTCCGACCTGCCTGTGGATATCCAGATGCAGCAGTATCCCATCTATCTTATTAAAGGGGACGGTATTCAGACCTTCAACGAGATAGATTTTGAGCTTTACGGCATGGACAATACCCAGGCGGACATGATCCGCTTTATTCTCCATTCCCTCTCTGAGTCGGAAGAAATTGACAGTTTGTGCCTTGAATATGCTCATCTGGACAAGATCTGGCAGGCCGCCGTCAAATCCAGCGAGAACCTTACTTATACTTTTGTGGAGGAATAAAAAATGAGACAGGTGAATCTTGCTATTGCCTCCCTTACTCACGCACATGTAAGAAAGTATTATCAGACGCTCAACGACAACAACAAAATAAATTGGGTGGCCGTATCCTGCGCAGACGAGACGGTAAGGGAAAATTTCTTGGAATACGGCTATGATGTGCCGGTATACATGTCCACAGAGGAGATGCTCAAAGCCCACCCTGAGATAGACGGCGTGGTGGTGGCCAGTGAGAATGCCCGCCATTTTGCGGATATGGAGCTGTGCTGCAAGTACGGCAAGCATATGCTCAGCATGAAGATCCCCACCTTCGATCTGGAGGAATACGACCGGATGATAAAGATGGTGGAGGATGCCGGGGTCATCTGCCAGGTGGAGCTGGAGATGCACTATAACCCCAGCTGCCGCAAGGCTCTGGAGCTGGCAAGAAGCGGCGCCATAGGCGAGATAATTTCATTTAACGCCACCAACATCACCCTCTCCCCTGTGTGGGCCTTCCCCTGGCAGGGCGACCCCATGCTCTCCTACGGCAAAAAGATACCTCTCAGGGAGGGGGACAGCCGTTTCAGAGGCGGAGCCCTCAGCGACCATCCCCACATTTTCGACATGCTGCGCTGGGTCAGCGGCAGCGATTACGACTACGTCTTTGCAGATGTGGCCGACAACATCCGTGATATCCAGGAGGAGGATGTGGTATACGTCACCGGCCGGATGAAAAACGGCTGCAAGTTCCTTCTGGACCCCTCCTGGTCCCGCCATGAGGAAAAGGTCTCAAAGCCCATAAACTGGGACCTTCACCCCAAGCGCATGGAGGTAAACTTCTCCATAGTGGGCACCGAAGGCGTCATCCAGGCCGATTGCTTTGGCCCCAACGACAGCTACTGCGGCGGGCCCAACAACAGATATGCCGTCCAGTACACCTATTTTGACGAGTGGATAGGCCTGATGGATGAGTTCTGTGACTGCATTCTCACCGGCCGTCAGCCCAAAATCAACCTGCGCTGGCACCGCCAGACCGTAGAGGCCATGGTGCGCTGCTACGAATCCATTGCCTCGGGCAAACCTGTATATTTAAATAAGTGAGGAGAAGAGCATGGCAATCAAACACACCGCAATAAGCTATTACGGAATAAACTACGTGGAGCACGCCGAAAAAGATTTTCAGGAAATGCTGGACCACGGCTGCGACACCGTCATCCTGGCCCTCACTGAGTTTGACATAGACTTCTGGTTTCCCAACATAAACGCCATTGTGAAGAAGGCCCACGAAATGGGCCTGCGGGTATTGGCAGACACCTGGGGCATAGGCAAGTATTTCGGCGGGGAGCAGGTCAGCCTTTTTTTGCAGAACAACATTCACCACCGCCAGGTTTCCGCCTACACCGGTGAGGTGCTCAATGCCGCCTGCTTCAACACAAATTCCTTCAGAGATTATTTCAGAGACATGTGCCTGAAGCTGGCCCGGGAGACTGAGGTGGACGGCTTCTTCTGGGATGAACCCCACTACGCCTATCCCAAGTCCTATGCCTCCATTACCGGCGGCGCAGGGGACGACTGGTCCTGCCGGTGCCCGGAGTGCATGAAGAAGTTCGAGGCCTACTACGGCTATGAGATGCCACGCTTCATGAACGACGATGTGAAGCAGTTTCGTTGGAGAGAGGCTCTGGAAACTCTGGCCGGGGTATCCAAAGCCCTGAAGGAGTATAACCCCAAGCTGGAGATCACCTGCTGCGTCCATGCCACCATGAACAGCTACTATGTCACCGAACAGCGGGGTTATGACAACTGGGAAATGGTGGCCGCCTGCCCCTATTTCGACGTGTTCTCCACCACAATAATCAAGTGGAATCTGCCGGAGAGCTTCTTCCGGGAGATCACTCAGCGCACCGTGGCCATGGCCAAAAAGTACGGCAAGGAATCGGAACGCTGGCTCATGGGCTACAGCGCCCGCCCCGACGATTACAGCCAGATAGACAGAGTCGTGGACATGTATGAGGAGCTGGGCGTGGACCGTCTGGGCACCTGGACCTACAGGGGCGGCTACGGCACCACTGTCTCCGACAACAGTTTTGCGCTGGAGCTTTGGGATAACATCGGCCGCAACTATAAGCGGGTACTGAATAAAGCTGTGAATACAGCAGACGCTCACTGAGCCGAAAGGATTTGCCATGAGTTTTAACAGGAGTTCCTCTCCCACCGACCTGAGGATAACCGACATGCGCTTTGTGGACATCACCGATGCGCCCAAACGCTGCACTATAATGAAGCTGATCACCAACCAGGGCCTGGAGGGCTACGGTGAGGTGAGAGATGCCGCCAGCAAGACCTATGCCCTTATGCTCAAAAGCCGCATCCTTGGTGAAAACCCCTGCAATGTGGACAAAATTTTCCGGAAAATAAAGCAGTTCGGCGGGGACTCCCGCCAGGGCGGCGGCGTCAGCGGCGTGGAGATTGCCCTGTGGGACCTGGCGGGCAAGGCTTATGGTGTCCCCCTCTATCAGCTGCTGGGCGGCAAGTACCGGGATGAAGTGCGGGTGTATGCCGACACGGATGTGGACGGTAAGCACAGCGGCACCGACATGGGCATGGCTCTGAAAAAGCGCATGGATCTGGGCTTTACCTTCCTGAAAATGGACCTGGGCATCGGCCTGCTTCTGGACGAGCCCGGCACCATAAGCGCACCTCTGGGCTTTATAGACGAAATGAAGCAATATGCCTCCCATGTGCTCAACGCCCAGGGCGGCAGCGTCACCGCCGACATGGTGAAGCATCAGAAGAGCTATCAGATAGTCACCACCGCCCACCCCTTTACCGGAATACAGATCACGGAGAAGGGCCTGGACTACCTGGAAAACTACGTCCGGGAGGTGCGGGAGGTCATCGGCTATGAGGTGCCTCTGGCCATAGACCATTTTGGCCACGTCCAGCTGGAAAGCTGCATACGTTTCTGCCGCCGCATGGAAAAGTACAACCTGGCCTGGGTGGAGGATCTGGCTCCATGGATGTATACCGACCACTATGTCCGGCTGAGAAATTCCACTTGCGTCCCCATATGCACCGGCGAAGATATATACCTGAAGGAGAATTATGAAAAGCTCATAAAGGCCGGCGGTGTATCCGTGATTCACCCGGACATACTCACCTGCGGCGGAGCTCTGGAGCTGAAAAAGATAGCCGACATTGCCGACGATCACGGCGTAGCCGTGGCCATTCATATGGCAGAAAGCCCCATAGCCTGCATGGCCGCCGTCCACACTGCCGCCGCAATGCACAATATTCTGGCCCTGGAGTACCACTCGGTGGATGTGCCCTGGTGGAGCAGCATGGTTAAGGGTCTGCCTGAGCCCCTCATATCCCGGGGATTTATCAAGGTGCCCGAGACTCCCGGCCTGGGCATTGAAAGTCTCAACGAGGAAGTGCTGAAAGAACACATAAACCCGGATATACCGGGCATGTGGGAACCTACGGACAGCTGGAACCGTGAATTCTCCAACGACCGGCTGTGGAGCTGAAAAGCTTCTCATTACAAGGGGGGTGGAGACAAGATGTTCGATTTACGCGGCAAGACTGCCCTGATAACCGGCTCCAGCCGGGGTATAGGCAGGGCAATACTTCTCGCCTATGCCGGCCAGGGTGCCCGGGTAATCCTCCATTGCCGCAAGCCCGGGCCCTGCTCCCAGCAGCTTATCAGCGAACTGGTGACAATGGGGGCGGATTTCACCGCGGTATATGCCGACCTGGGTTCCGGGGACGGAGCCGGGGAGCTATGCCGCCAGCTGAAAGAGCAAAACATCAGCATAGACATTCTGGTTTTAAACGCCTCGGTGGAGCTTCGCCGGGAATGGACAGAGATAAGCGACCGGGAATACGACCTGCAGATGGACACCAATTTCCGCGCACCGGTAAAGCTGCTGCAGGCTCTGGTGCCTGCAATGCAGGAAAAGGGTTGGGGGCGAATCATCTGCATGGGCAGTGTACAGCAGCTCAAGCCCCACCCCGCCATGCTGATATACTCCGCCGGGAAGGCGGCGCTGGAAAACGTGGTGCGCTCTCTGGCCCCTCAGCTCGCCCCTATGGGCATAACCATCAACTGTATCGCCCCCGGGGCCATAAGGACCGACCGCAACAGCCAGGCCCTCTCCGATCCCGACTATGAGCGGCAGGTCAAAAACCTTATCCCTGCCCGATACATAGGCTGCCCCCAGGATATAGCCGGTCTGGCCGTATACCTGGCTTCCCGGGAGAGCAGGTACATGACCGGCCAGACCTTGTATGTGGATGGAGGCAAAAGCCTTTGAAACAGCCATCAAATCAAGCTTGGAGGTATCGCTCATGCGCTTTAGCGACCCGCAGGATATAATTGCCCTCACCCCTCAGTGGAAGGGCGAACGCTTTGATGACGGCAGGCCCAGAGTGCCCGACAGCTATCTGGATGCCCTGTATGATATGACTCTGGAAGAACTGTGGAAGCCCATATTCGTCAAGGGCTATGAAAACCAATTTGTGGCCATGGACAGCCTCCACCCGGAATTTGACACCGACGGGAAGCTTAAGCACAAGCTTGTGGGCCGGGCCGTCACGGCAGTCTACGGGCCTTCAAGGCCGGACTACTATGAGGCCAGCTTCGCCCAGGCCGCCTCCGAGGGCCGCAGCGGCACCCCCAACCAATGGCTTATCGACAGCCTCCAGGACAGGGACGTGGCCGTAGTGGATATGTATGACAAAATTTACAAGGGCACTTTCCTGGGCGGCAATCTCACCACAGCTTTGAAAAGCCGTACTCACAACGGCGGCGCGGTCATCTGGGGCGGCATAAGGGATATCGAGCAGATGCGTCAGGTCAACGTGCAGGTCTATTACCGGGGCGTGGACCCCACTCCGATCCGGGATTTTGTCATGCTCAGCTTCAACGGCCCCGCACGGATAGGCTCCGGGGAGCACTGCGCGGTCTGCCTTCCCGGGGACGTAGTCTACGGCTGCGGTGGAGGCGTGCTGTTTATCCCCCCCCACCTGGTGGTGGAGGTGGTGGAAAACGGTGCAAAGACCCAGGTCAAGGATCTCTTTGGTTTTGAGATGATAACCGCCAACCGATTTACCACTGCCCAGATCGACAGGAATACCTGGACAGTGGAAATGCTGGACATGTTGCTGGACTTTATAAAAAACGACCCCAGAGGCATGCCCTACCGTCAGCTGGACTGGAGCCATGAATATGACATGGCTCGCAGCGGCGACCCCAGCGATACCCAGTCGGCCTTGTGAGGGGAATGTCATAAGCCGAATCTTCCTGTTGAATTCTCTCCGGCCTCATGCTATAATACCCCCTAAATAAGGGAGTAGTCGGCGCTTATTGCGTGATGAGGTCAACATACTGGACATGTTCCTGGCTTTATCTTAAATGACGAGACTTATCTGCGGCAGCGGATGAGTCTCGCTTTTTTCTGCCGCAAAAAATCAGCGGAGGAATGTAAACATGACATTTATCGAACTCTTTCTCATCGCCGTGGGCCTGTCTATGGATGCCTTTGCCATAGCAATCTGTAAAGGGCTTTCCGTTTCCAGGCTGTGTCCCAGACACATGGTAATAACCGGCTTATGGTTCGGCGGCTCCCAGGCTGTCATGCCCTTGATAGGCTATTTCCTGGGCAGCAGCTTCTACAGCTTTATCTCCGGAGTAGACCACTGGATCTCTTTTGGGCTGCTGCTTATCATAGGCATCAATATGATAAGGGAATCCCGGGAAGCCAGCTGCCCCATAAATGCCAGCTTCAGTGCCAAAGTGATGTTCCCTCTGGCCATCGCCGACAGCATTGACGCACTGGCCGTGGGCGTAGCCTTTGCCTTCCAGGAGGTGTCCATACTCCCTGCCGTAGCCCTTATCGGCGCCACCACCTTCCTGCTCTCCTGCGCCGGAGTGAAGATCGGCAATGTATTCGGCTCAAAGTACAAATCCAAGGCAGAACTGGCCGGCGGCCTGGTGCTCATTGCCATCGGCTGCATCATGCTTTTGAGGGACTTGGGAATTGTGGCCTGACAAACAGGAAGAGGGGGAGAGTGCAAGTGTCCGGTCTTATTCATCTGTACTATGGGGACGGCAAAGGCAAGACTACCGCGGCAACGGGCCTGGCTCTGAGAGCTGCCGGGGCAGGTATGAAGGTGCTCTTTGTCCAGTTTTTAAAGGACGGCAGTTCCCCGGAAATGGAGATGCTCCGGCAGCGCGGGCTAATAGAGACTGACTGCTGCTCATCCATCCACAAATTCGTCTTTCAGATGAGCGGGGAGGAGCGGAGGCAGGCAGAGGCAGAGTACAGCCGCCTGCTGGAAAACAGCCTCCGCCGCTGCAATGAAGGCTATGGCCTCCTGGTGCTGGATGAGGTTATCCCCGCCTGCAACATGGGCATAGTCCCGAGGCTACTCTGGCGGCCTTTCTCCACTGCAAGCCGTCAGGACTGGAAGTGGTGCTCACCGGTCGCGAACCCTCCCCTGTCCTGTTGGATCTGGCGGACTACGCAACGGAGATGAAAAAGTACAAGCATCCCTACGACCAGGGTGTACCCGCCAGGAGAGGCATAGAGTTTTAAAAGTAAATTTACGTGCCACGCCAGCCTTTCCCGCCTTGAAGGCGGGAAAGGTTTTTTCACGTCAGTCAATAGTTTTAGGCATATGTCAAAAATAATTATTGACATATGCCGTTTATTCTGCTATCCTGAAAATGTAAATGGCATATGATATAAACCTGGCTGCCGGAATCCGGCGTCCCGGTTCAAATTTCAGGAGGTGAGAGCGGTGCCAAGGCCGAAAAAATGCAGGCGGGTCTGCCGTCTGCCGGATAACGAGGGCTTTATGCCCCTGCGCCCCTGTGCCTGGGAGCGCCGTGTGGTTCTGACCGTGGACGAATATGAGACCATCCGCCTTATTGACCGGGAGGGCTTTTCCCAGGAGCAGTGCGGCGAATATATGCGCATTGCCCGCACTACCGTCCAGCAGATATACGGCTCTGCCCGGAAGAAGCTGGCGGACGCGCTGGTGGAGGGTCTGCCCCTGGGCATCTCCGGCGGGGACTACAGCCTCTGTGACGGTACTCAACAGCACCACTGCTGCAAAGGATGTCACCGCCGGCAGAGCGGAAATTTGAAAAATGTGGAAGAACTGGCAGGAGGAGATCAAAATGAAAATAGCCATACCCCTGGATGAGGACAGAGTCAGTGTCTGCCCGGTGCTGGCAAGAGCGCCCTATTTCCTTTTCTGGGCAGAGGGAAGCAGCAGCATTGAGGAAAATCCGGCAGCCCAGGCCCAGAGCGGCGCCGGTATGCAGGCAGCCCAGTTTCTGGTGGACCGGGAGGTCACGGAGCTGATAACTCCCCGCTGTGGGCAGAATGCGGCGGAGGTCTTTAAGGCTGCGGGCATGAAGATTTATAAGTCGGAAAACAAGTCCGCCGAGGATGATCTGGCGGTATTTCGGGAGGGGAAGCTCTCCGAGCTGGAGCACTTTCACGGCGGCTTTCACGGGATAGCATGAAGATAGCCTGTTTAAGCGGCAAGGGTGGAGCAGGCAAGACCTTCACGGCGGTAAACCTGGCCGCCTCAGCCGGTAAATGCTGCTATGTTGACTGCGATGTGGAGGAACCCAACGGCCGCCTGTTTTTAAAACCGGAGAGAGTGGAGAGCCGCAGTGTCTCCACTCTCCTGCCGGAGTTTGACGCCGGTCTCTGCTCCGGCTGCAAAAAATGCGTGGACTTCTGCCGTTTCCACGCCCTGGTTTATGTAAAGGGCAAACCCATGGTCTTTTCTGAAGTCTGTCACAGCTGCGGCGGCTGTGCCCTGGTCTGCCCTGAAAAAGCGGTGGTCGAAAAGCCTCGGCCCATAGGTATTCTGGAAGCGGGACGGCACGGGGATGTCCGTGTCATCACCGGAGTTTTGAACCCTGGGGAAGCCTCCGGCATTACCCTCATCAAAGAGGCCGTCAAAAGCGCCCGGGGCCTGAGCATTCTGGACTGTCCCCCCGGCAGTGCCTGCCCCGTTATGGAGAGCGCCTCGGCCGCGGACTATTGCCTGCTGGTGGCCGAGCCCACGGCTTTTGGCCTGCATAATTTCAAAATGGTGCATGAACTGGTGCACCTGCTGGGCAAGCCCTGCGGTGTGCTCATCAACAAGCAGGACGCCCCTTATGAGCCGCTGGAGCGCTTCTGTGAAGAGCAGGGCATACCTGTTCTGGCGCGCATCCCCTTTGACCCGGAAGTGGCGGAGTGCATAGCATCCGGAGAAATAGCAGCGGAAAAGCTGCCTCGCTACCGGGAGCTGTTTCAGGGCCTGCTGGAAAAGATAGGAGGCAGCCTGTGAAAAAACTTCTGATACTCAGCGGCAAGGGCGGTACGGGAAAAACCACTGTGGCCGCCGCCTTTGCCCGTTTCTCCGGTGCCCGGGCCCTGGCCGACTGCGATGTGGATGCCCCCAACCTGCATCTGGTTTCCGGGGAACTGCCCCGGCCCCGGGTGACGGACTTCATGGGCGGGGATAAGGCCCTGGCAGATAGGGAAAAATGTCTGGGCTGCGGAGCCTGTCTGGAGCGCTGCCGCTTTGACGCCCTGTCCCTGTCCGGCGGGAAGATTGAGATAGACGAATATGCCTGTGAGGGCTGCGGAGTCTGCGCCCATGTGTGTCCCGTCGGGGCCATTACCCTGTCGCCGGACATAGCCGGACAGCAGGAACTGTACAGCGATGAGCGTGTTTTCTCTACTGCCATGCTGAAAATGGGCCGGGGCAATTCCGGAAAGCTGGTCACCAAAGTAAAGCTGGATCTGCTGAAATATGCGCCGGATTGCCCTCTGGCAATAGTCGACGGCTCCCCTGGCATAGGCTGCCCGGTGATAGCCTCGGTGGGAGGCATGGATCTGGTTCTGGTGGTAGCGGAACCCAGCCCCTCCGGCATAAGCGACCTTCAGCGTCTGGTGAAAACTGCTGAGAGCTTTCAGGCAAAGCTGGCAGTATGCGTCAACCGCTGGGACACAAGCCCGGAAAATACGGAGAAGATAGAAACCTTCTGTCATGAACGTGAGCTCCCTTTCCTTGGTCGCCTGCCCTATGACAGGAGTGCGTCTCTGGTCATCAATAACGGCAGCAGTGTAGCGGACGTGGACTGTCCGCTGAGGGATGCGCTTAAAGAACTTTTCAGCCGCACTATGGCTCTGCTGGATCTTTCGGATACAGCGGGAATATAAAACAAAACATTTTTTTAAGGAGAGACAAGTATGAAAATAGCAGTTTCCTGTAACGGCAGCCAGATCTGGGCCCACTTCGGCCACTGTGAGAATTTCATGATCTATGAGACGGAGAACGGCCTCATCAAATCCGAGAGCTCCGTCCCAAATCCCGGCCACCGTCCCGGTTTTCTGCCCAACTTCCTGGCGGATATGGGCGTGGAGGTCATCATCTCCGGCGGTATGGGCGGCGGCGCCGTGGATATCTTTAACGAGCGGAACGTGGAGGTAATCCTGGGTGCTCAGGGCGAGGCCCGCTCTGCCGTAGAAGCCTATCTGAGAGGCGAGCTCAAATCCTCCGGCTCCGTCTGCCACGAGCACGAGCATGCCCACGACTGCGGCGAGCACTGATAGATGTGATAAACCATACGGCAAATATAATAAGCCCTCATCCCCAATTGAACTTTTTCAGGAGGGGATGAGGGCTGTTCTTTACTATTCCGGGAAAGCTGACTCTCTAGGAAAGAACTCGTCCAGAACCTGGGGTACTATTTCTCTTTATAAGTTTACTTTAAAACCTTTGGCAGGAACCTTAAATACCAGTTTTCGATATCCTGCGTTGCCGGCACTACGTATTTTTCGATGGGCATCCTGGGGGAAAAATACCGCAAACTCCCCCTCTTTAAGCCTGATAGGCAAATAATCGCATGGGAATCTGGTATAAGCCACATCTTCTTCCGGGTCATACTCCCAACCGGCCAATTTCCCTCTGGGGGCATAGCCGATCAGTTCATTACCGCCACTTAGAACGCACTGTACATCAATGTGTTGTTCATGATACTCCCATGGGATTTCATCATCGTCGCAGACAAGTTCAGGTTTAAAAATCTTGAGCACCGTGTCACAGCCATCTATTGGGAAATCTTTATACTTACCCGGTTCAATATTCTCCAGATTATAATGTTTAAGCACCGAAAGAGCGCAGTCCAGCCCCGCTGACAGGCCAAAATAAAAATTCAAATTGTCGAGAGTATCAATTATCATCTCAAACCTCCACCGGAAAACCCTTCTTTCAGATTCAAACTTCGTCAATGCAAGGCTCTGCTCAAAACAATGGGACGACCGAATTTATCATTGTCAATTTCCGGATAATCCTCACGGTAGTGGCTGCCTCTGCTTTCTCTTCTTTCAAGAGCTGCCTTAGCCATAATACCGGCAGTATTTATTCTAAAGTACAACTCAAGATTTTTGCGCCTTACATCCGGTGTATAGGGGGAGTTTTCCAGCTTTTCCAACATCAAGGAAGAAGTCTCAAGCATTTGCAGCAGTTTTTCCTCGCTGCGACAGATAAAAAGTTTCGTTTGCGCTGTTCTCTGCAGCTGCAACACCATGTTGTCTGTTTCTGCGTTCCTATGCAAAAGTTTTACCGCTTTGAGATTTTCCACATCTACAGGCGGCCTGTAAGACTGCGCATGCAGAGCAAATTCCGCTGCATTTCGTCCGGCTATCTCTCCAAACACCTGACAGGTACCCATCATATTTCCGCCCAGTCTGTCAGCCCCATGGGGGCCTGCGGCCGTCTCTCCTGCGGCAAAAAGCCCCTGTATGGACGACATAGCGTTTTTATCTGTGCGGATTCCACCGTTAACAGCCTGGGCTACGCAGGTTATCTCCAGAGGATCTCTCAGAATATCAACTCCGTTTTCTTTGAAATGCTCCACCACCATCGGCCACATCTGTTTCAGATCTATACTTTCTGTAAGAGAATTAATATAGTCATCCGTGAAATGAGCAAAGCTCACCGGTACGCACAGTCTGTCCGTTCCTCCACCGGATTCAATTTCCTCTTGAATCGCGATCTCCAGGTATTTGGAAATATCTCTGGTGCTGAACGGGAAGTGTTTGCAGTGCATGCTCATTACGTCCAGAACACTGATGCCTTCCGGCAGATGCTTTTCCAAAAAGTTCTCCCCAAATCGGTTTGTGATATGGGGTATGCCCTCCCACAGGTATGTATTAAACAGACT
>CALWWB010000043.1 GCA_944385175.1 uncultured Oscillospiraceae bacterium
CCGCTTACGCTGGGCTTTGATTCGGTCTTGACAATCAGGGAAGCTGATTGTCAAGGCTTTTCTGTGGCGGGTTATTGAATTACGAGAATTGCGACCCTGCCGCTGCCGGAGGCAGATAAAGGCAGGGCGCAATTTCCGTAGCCGCAAGTCCGAAATAAAAGCTGCACTTGCAGCTTTTATTTCGGACTTGCGGCAAGGCGAGCAAAGGGCCTTGCCCCCTCGCGCTCCCCCGCTCCTCTATTCTTTTTCATTGAATCTATAGTTTTTCCACAGTCTCAGGCCGGGGCTCATAAGGGCCCCGGCCCATAAACCTTGGATTCTGCTAATTATTCGGTGGGAAGCTGCGCCTCATCCTCCTGGCAGAGGCAGTTGCCGAAAGTGGACAGCTTGGATTGAAGTATCATTTCCAGCCTGGCCACGGCATTCACCATTGACTCTACCGACTTGTTGGTTGCCAGCAGCTGCTCCGGCGTCACATCCGCCATTGCCACCATTTTCTGTATCTTTTCTCCCTCTGCATTCAGAATATGAGAAAGAGCTGTTTCCTCAAGGGCAACAGACTCGATAATGTCCGTAACGGCCTGAGTTCTCGTGGTCCTACTGGGAGTAATGACCGGCATTCCCATAGTTTGGCAATCTCCTTATTATACATTAAGCTTTCGCTCGCAGTATATTATGCCGCATCACCGCCACGGGTTCACTACCATGGTGCTTGGCTTGTGGCCTTAAAGCCCCGCTTACTTTTCTCCTCGATTGGCCGCTGTAGATATTCCCAGCATTGTACCCAACAGTGCACACACGATGTTGGCGGTTACGCTTATTTTCTCCGGTTCCGGCAGGCTCCACAGTGGAGCCAAACCTACGTAGGCGGTAGCCATAGCCGGGATTGCAATCATCACTATCCATTTGAGCGTATGGTACAGTTTGTCAGGCAGCTTCATGTCGTTCTCCTTTCTCTCAAAGTTTTTAGGAACCTTGTCACATCCGCATTTAAAAAATCTTGCCTCCAGGACACCCCATTATATAACTCCGGTATATTGACTGTACCTGGGCACCCCAGCTTTTCCATCCCATAGGTTTATTTTTACCCTTGCAAGTTCTTCCCCGATTAAGTATAATAATTCAGATTTTAACATGCGGGAGAATAGAGTATGAGTACATTTTCAGCTTTTTTAAGCGGCATTATCAATTCCGTCAGCAGTTTTCTGTATGACCCCTGGGTCCCGCTTTTCCTGCTCTTTGCCGGTCTTTATTTTACCGTACGTACAGGATTCATCCAGCTGCGCCTATTTGGCGAGTCTCTAAGAGTGGTTTCAGAAAAGCCCAGCGACAGCGGCAGTATCTCTTCCTTCGGAGCCCTTATGGTTTCCACCGCTTCACGGGTGGGCACCGGCAACATTGTGGGCGTGTCCTCCGCCATCTGCCTCGGTGGCTATGGGGCAGTGTTCTGGATGTGGGTGACAGCCCTGCTGGGCGGAGCCTCCGCCTACGTTGAGTCCACCCTTGCCCAGATATACAAGAAAAGAGACAACGGCGGCGGCAGCTATGGCGGCCCCTCCTATTATATAGAGGCCGGGCTGGGCCTGCGCTGGCTGGGTGTCATTTTTGCCGTTGTCCTGATATGCACCTATGCCCTGGGCTACAACATGCTGGCCGCCTATAATCTTCAGTCCACCTTCTCCGGCTACAGCTTCTACAGTGCCCATACCCCTCTGATAGTGGGCAGCATCCTGGCCCTGCTCTTTCTGCTGTGCATATTCGGCGGAGCAAAGCGGCTGAGCAATGTGACTGCCGTCCTTGTACCTCTCATGGGCGTTATCTATATATTTGTCGCCCTGGTTGTCATCGTTATCAACATATCCAATATTCCAGGTGTGTTTGCCAATATCTTTGCCGGAGCCTTTGATTTCAAAGCCATCTTCGGCGGTTTTGCCGGCTCGGCAATAATGCAGGGCATGAAGAGGGGCCTCTACTCCAATGAGGCGGGCATGGGCTCGGCCCCCAACGCCGCCGCCACCGCCGACGTGTCCCACCCGGTAAAGCAGGGCCTGGTGCAGATGCTCTCCGTCTTTATCGACACTCTGCTCATATGCACCGCCACCGCCCTGATGTGTCTGTCCAGCGGCATCGTGCCGGAGGCAAGTCTGGAGGGCGCGCCCTATGTGCAGCAGTCCATGGCCCTGTCCCTGGGCTCCTTCGGCCCGGTGTTCATCACCATATCCATGTGCCTGTTCGCCTTCACCACTCTCATAGGCAATTACTATTACTGCGAGGGCTGCATCAAATATATTTTCAGGCGCAGCCCCTCCCCCGCTTTCATGCAGCTCTTCCGCCTCATAGCCACGGTGGTGGTGTTCCTGGGAGCTCTGCTCAACGCAAAGCTGGCCTGGGACACCGCAGACCTGTTCCAGGCAGTAATGGTCATCATAAATATCCCCGTGATAATCATTCTTGCCAAGCCCGCTCTTGCCGCTCTCAGCGACTACTGCGCCCAGCGCCGTGAAGGCCGCAATCCTGTTTTTAAAGCCTTCTCCATCGGGCTGAAGGAAGACACCGATTTCTGGAATTGAAGCGGTCATATTCCCCTTGGGTTTCTCATAATTAATCAATAGCGTCAAACGGTCCGGGCAGTTACTTTCGTAACTGCCCGGGCCATATTTTCAGCTTATGTATTCTCTTTTCAGCCCAGAAAATCTGCCAGCTCTCCCACTGTTTTAAAATAGTAACGGCAGTTCTGGCGCATGAAGCTCTCAATCTCAGGGATATCATTGGCCCAGCCTGCCGCGGCAAAGTCCACGCCGCAGCTTACGGCCATGTCGTAGCCCGGCTTCAGGTCGTCTATCATCAGCAGCTCCTCCGGCTTCAGACCGAAGCGCTCCATGATGTCCTCCAAGGGGAAGGGATTTGGCTTTCGTTCGCTCAGGGGCCGGCTCCAGCCGTATACGGCGTCCGGCTCCGGCAGGGAGTTGGCCTTATAGTCCCGGAGGATATTGTGCTCAAAGGAATGGGATACCACACAGATGAGCCCTCCCCCGGCCCGATGCTCCTCCATTATCTCTCGTATTCCCTCATAGGCATCGGGTATATGCTGCTCCACATAGCCGGACCAGAATTCCACCTCCCTGTCCATGTCTTCCTCTGTCATTCCGAACTCGTCCTTGCACATCTGTACGAAGCCGGGATTGAAATTTTTCAGGAAGTACTCCTCCAGAGAGCAGCTGCGCTCCGGATAATGGAGGGCCAGATAGTTTACAAAGCAGGGGTAGTGTATGGTGGCGGTGCTGTTTACAACGGTGTCGTCATGGTCAAAAACAAGGCATTTGTATTTCATATTACCTCTCAATAGAACGTGGCTACAGGCTGTTCGGGAGCCTCACAGCTCTCGGCGGAGATATAGCTGAGGACAGGGCCCCGGCGATTGTATGCCCGGTGGAACTTGAAGTTCACCTTGGCGGTGAGTATCATCCAGCTGTCATCCTGCATTGTGTCGGCCTTGTCCCACTGACAGACCAGGGCTGCAAACTGAATATCCTCCACGCAGCAGGTCATCACATGGCGGCCCACCACGAAGCAGCCGGCGGGCAATTTCTTCCGCACCAGACAGCGGCATTTGAAGCGGACAGTCTTGCCGTCGTATTTCTTGGGCTCGTCGGCCATATCCCGGTAGAAAAGGGCAAAGTCCTCGTCCCCAATCTCCACTATGGGGGCATTCAAATCGAAGGGCAGAGGGTCTTCAATGTCGTCATAGACCACCTTGCCGTTCTTGGCCTCATAGGCTATATCCGCCCTGCGGGAAGCACCCCGGACTATCTTGTGTAAGGCCATCTTGTCCATGGTCTTTTCGTCAAAACGGTTAAAGACCACCAGCTCTGCGCTCTTAAGCTTGTCATAGACCAGCTGGCGCATATTGCTGTTGTAGCTTAAAAATGTAGTGGAGTCGGCAAACATGAACTCCTGATACACCATCCAGTTTTCCGGCATGGCATTGTAGAGCAGATCCAGCATCCACATGCCGTTGTACTCCACCACCACCCGCTCAGACCTGGTCTCGGCCAGCCATTTCTCCAGGTTCTCCCTGGTAAGGCTGTTCTGGTCTTCCACCACACGGATCTGTACCGTGTCGGAGGCAAACTGCTCCGGGGCGTATTCCTCCTCCCCTTCTTCACAGACCAGCAGCAGGGTCTTCTCCCCGTTGCAGAAGCGTCTGTCCTCCAGAGTCTCCTGGATGAACTTGGTCTTGCCCCCCTCAAGAAAACCGGTGAAAAGGTATACCGGGACGTCTTTTGGTTTATTACTCAATATTAAACAGCTCCTTCAGTGCCTGCTCATTCAGCTTGGAACCGATGACGCAGAAGCGTCCGGTTACGGCGGCTGCGCCACGGCGGATATCGCTCTCACCGGGCACATAGTCAAAGTATATCCACTCTCCGTCGCTGGCGTCCACAATGCCCTTGGCTCTCAGCACGGCGCCAAAGCGCTCCTCATCACCCAGAGCAGAGAGCAGCTTGCGCAGCTCATCCTCGCTGAACTTTCTGGGAGTCTCCATACCCCAGCTGGTGAATATCTCATCGGCATGATGATGGTGCTCGTGGTCATGGCAGCCGCAGGTGCAGTTCTCGTCATGCTCGAGGTGGTGATGCTCGTGCTCTTCGTGTTCATGGTCATGCTCATGATGGTGCTCGTGGTCATGGCAGCCGCAAGTACAGTTTTCATCATGCTCGTGATGGTGGTGCTCGTGGTCATGTTCGTGGTGGTGTTCATGATGCTCCTGAGCCAGCCGCTCCATCTCAGCCTTCAGGCCGTTTTCATCCATGGCCTCGGCTATCTGCTTGCCGGATACCTTGTCCCAGGGCGTGGTGATAAGTCCGGAATGGTGGTTCAGGCCTTTCAGCAGCTCAGTGGCGGCCAGTATCTTCTCGGGAGAGGCGGTGTCGGTGCGGCTCATTACGATAAGGTCGGCATTCTCCACCTGGTCGTTGAAAAACTCGCCGAAGTTTCTCATGTACATGCGGCACTTTCCGGCGTCCACCACGGTGACCTTGGCGCCTATCTGGGCGCCCTCCACCCCGGAGACGGCCTTTGCCACGTCGCTGAGCTTGCCCACGCCGGAGGGCTCAATGATTATACGGCCGGGAGCGTAGTCCGCCATCACCTTTTTAAGTGCCTTGGTGAAGTCGCCCACCAGAGTGCAGCAGATGCAGCCGGAGTTCATCTCGGTGATCTCCACCCCGGCGTCCTTCAGAAAGCCGCCGTCAATGGCTATTTCACCGAACTCGTTTTCAATTAACACCAGCTTCTCGCCCTGATAGGCTTCGGCTATCAGCTTGCGGATAAGGGTGGTCTTGCCCGCCCCCAGAAAACCGGAAAAAATGTCTATCTTAGTCATGGTTATGCCTCCATGTATTTTATTTCGAAAGGGTATTATATCACTTTTTTTATTTTTTACAATAGAAGAAAGGGCCTATCCCGGCCCTTTCCCTTCATTATTCACATTTTGGAAAAGTTTTTGTCTTTCAGTGCTCCTCTGCCGAAGGCAGGGCAGCCTCTCTTGGCAGCCTGATATTTGCCAGTATAAGCTCCAGGCCCAAAAGGACGATATGGGACGGGAATTTTTCAAATGGGTCGAACAGCAGCGCCAGAGCCAGAGCCAGGCGTATCAGTGCCTCAAAGGCTGTGAGAAGGACTTTCTGCCGACCCAGGGCCTGCCGCAGGGCCTGGTCGATGGTGGCCGCCGCCTTCCTCAGTCCGATAAGGCCCCAGGTTATGCCCATCAGCCCCAGAGCTCCCGCCCCCTCGCAGAGGAAGGAGATACCCATCACAATTAGCACCACATCCTGCCCCATCTCCATAGAGGCTTTTTTTATAAACTCTCCGGAGCGTATGTAAGCTATGGCGTGGGCAAGGCCCCTCACCAGCATGGCGCCGCCCAGCAGATAGGGCAGCACGCTTGGCACATGGCCGGGTATAACAATACATACCACGCCAACCAGAGGCAGTATGCAACGCAGGATCGTGTTCAGCCGTCTCATAAACCTAATACCTCATTTACTCAGGTCATGCTCCGGCGGCTCCCTATTTCACGGCGCCGGACTGCCTGTACATAGTATCACATATGAGGCTTTTTTCCAAGCTCGATTTTAGACCAGGCTTATATTTCTCCGCTGGCTCCGCGGGCCCCACCTACGGCTGAGGCGCTCCCCTCCCCGCCGGGAACCCCAGCAGCCACAGTGCCGCCCCCAGGGCAGCATAGACATAGTAACAGGCGGCCACATCCATGGCCATGTATACCGCAGTATTGACATACCGCCGTTGTCCCAGAAACGCCCCCGGGCCGACGCCGTATATATATGAGATACTCACGGTAACCATCTGTATACACACCGGCAGCAGGAATAAAGCAATAGCCCCTATGAGCCCCAGCAGACCCCAGCGGGCATATTTCACCCAGGGTCTGTTCATAGGCTTTGCCTTTAAAATCATAGTCAAAGCCTGGACAGCGCTCCAGCCCAGAGACAGCATATACATGGGCTTGAGGGTACAGCTCAGCAGCAGGTCCGGCAGCACTATGAAATAAGCGGCCTGTATTTTCAATATCCACGGCCTGAGCAATTTATAGCAAATAAACAGAATCAGGAACAGCCCAGCGGAGACGGCCAGCCGTCGATACTCCCGGCGCCGGTCTTCCATCTGGGGCGTACCGTAGAGCAGGGCGTTGGCATCGGTGTCCAGGGCCGCGGCAATGTCCAACAGCATATCTATATCCGGCCGGGTACGGCCGTTTTCGTAGTTGGATACGGTTTGCCTTGTCACATGCAGCCTATCCCCCAGCTCCTCCTGAGTCAACCCTTTGGCACAGCGCAGTTCCTTGATGTTTTTACCTATGTCCCGCTGTGCCCTCGCCTCGGTATGAGCGTAGCATCTGAGGCGGGAAATGTCACGCAAGGAAGCTTTTACACAGGCTTTATATAAACAGAAAAAATTTTGGGGCACTTTTGTGCCCCAAAAACGTCAGAACTTATATACCTTAGGTGGGTTAGTGAAGGAATAAAGCGTGGCAGTTACATTACGCAGATACCACACCTCGGTGTTCCCGTCGTCCGGGGAGTACATGGCCTGCAGCTCGGGATAGGCCTCCAGCATGCTGACCCGGGCGGCTCTGTCGTCGTCCTCCACGGCGCTGGCCTCCACTCTCAGCCAGTCTCCGTCCACCATGGCGCACAGTTCCAGCTTTGGGTTTGAATGGAGCTGATGGGATACCGACTTGGATTTACCGGTCTGGATGTACAGCTTTCCCTTGTAGAGGTTCACCGTACCGAAGGGGCGTACTCTAGGCTGGCCGTCGTCACAGGTGGCCAGATAGTAGGTCCCGGCTTTTTTCAGCATTTCATAGACTTCCTGCATTTTTATTCTCCACTCTGCCGCCGGTAGTGTCAGCACAGTTTTACCGCAGACCTCCATAAGCGGCCAATGGAAGTTCCTTCCTGCGCTGCAATTCCCGCTGAAGGAGCAGAAAGCGGCGCTTCCAATATTCGCCCTATTTTTCCGTCTGTCCCTCTTGGTTTTATTTTCTTTATACATCATGAATTTTATACCATTTTACAGAGGATTCCTTGACTTTTTTGTAAACATATTGTACAGTTGCCATGTAAGTCTGGATTTTTTATCTGCTCCCGGCCTATCTACCGGAACCCCAGCCAGCCTTTAAGGGAGAGTCTGAATTGAAGCTTAAAAATAGAGACAGAACTGTTTTAATAGTATTGCTCACCGTGCTGCTGTTTGCATGTATATGCATGCTCAGCCTACTGCTCATGAATATTGGCTCTGATGTGCTCTTTCAGTCCGCCGTTACACCCAGCCCATCACCCGTCCCAAGCCCCACAGCCACCCCGGAGCCCAGTCCGACGCCAACGCCCACGGCCACTCCGGAACCCACGCCGGAGCTCCGGGAGCCTACAGATCTGCTCATACTTGTGAATCCTTGGAACAAACTGCCTGAGGACTATCAGCCGGAGCTGGAGGAGATACCTCAGGCAGATACCGAAGACCCGCTGTATGTGGACGTGCGCTGTGCTGAGGCTCTCAGGCAAATGATAGCCGACTGCAAGGAGGCCGGGAATTATCCATACATATGCTCCGCCTATAGAAGCCTGGAAAAGCAGCAGTTCCTTTTTAACAACAAGATACGCCGCCTGGTGCTGGAGGGCGTAGACCCGGACGAAGCCCCGGAAATTGCCGCCATGAGTGTGGCAAAACCCAACACCAGTGAGCACCAGCTAGGGCTTGCCGTGGACATCATCGACTTTTTCTACACCAATCTGGACAAGGGCCAGGAGGAAACCTCCACCCAGCAGTGGCTCATGGAGAACTCCTGGCGCTATGGGTTCATCCTACGCTATCCCAATGGCAGCAGCGAAATAACCGGTATAATTTATGAGCCCTGGCACTACCGCTATGTGGGCGAGGAGGCTGCCCGGGAGATATATGAGCTGGGTGTTACTTTGGAGGAATACCTGGAAATGTTCTATGAGCCGACAGACAGTGCCGGCGAATAAGCTGTTCATTTTTGTTTGCTAAATGCCCTTGCTGCAATATGCAGTTTTAGACCCGACAAGAAGAATGACGCGGTAAAAAAGTTCGCAAAAGCCACTGTACAGTGGTTCTTGCGAACTTTTTCTTTGGCTTGATCTCTCAGAAATATATCTCGCTGCTGACCTCTTTTACAGAGACCGGATACGGCCCCGCAGACTTTGTCCTGTCGGGACCTCTCCAGATTCGCTTCCGCAAATATCCCGCGGCTCAGTCCTCTCCCCGGTATTTTCTCCGGGTGGCCAGGCCGCCACGGATGTGCCTCTCCGCCTTGTTTATGTCCAGCAGCTGCCGCACCTGCTTGTATAATCCCGGGTTCACCCTGGGCAGCCGCTCAGTTAGGTCTTTATGTATGGTCGTCATTAATTAGAATTGTCTCGTCCAGCCCCAGGTCTCCGAACAGCCGAAGATAAATGTCCACGTTCCCGTCCTTGTCCACTTCGATTTTCTGGATTATCTTTTTGAGTTGGGCGTTGCTCATCTTCCCCACGTCGGAGATGTCCTCTATCTCCCGGAAGGTCCGGTTCAGTATGCCCTCCAGCTGCTCCCCCTTGGTGAGATGGTAGGACACCATTTTAAGCTCGCTCTCCAGCCCCTCAATCTCCTTGCGCATCCCTCCGATCTTCTCGTTAAGTTCCTCCCTGGATATAAGGTCGTCAGCATACATATCCATGTATCTCTGCCGGGTCTTCTGCAGCTTGCTGAGCCGGGCGTTCAGTTCCTTTTCGTAGTTCAGGTTCTCGTCCTTTGCCTTATATACCCGCTGGAACTCATTGGTGATATGGCGGATGACATTTTTCTTTGACTCCAGCAGGCTGGAAAAATATTTCTGCAAAGTCTGGATAAGCTCCTCCTCATCCAGAGCCACGGCATTGGGGCAGCTGTCCGCCCCCTTCCCGTTGTGCCCTGAGCAGACCCAGCGCACATAGGTGTTTTTATAGGTGCGTACGGTGCGCCGGAAAGACCAGCCGCACTCCTTGCATTTGATAAGGGTGGAGAAGAGGTATTTGTTGCTCTGCCGCTCTTTGTCCACTCTGAAGGCCTTACCCCGGGCCTGCATAGTCTGCTGCGCCTGTTCAAAGGTCTCCGGTTCTATGATGCGAAGCTCCGGCCGCTCCACCACCATCCAGTCGGTCTCGTCTTTTTCCTTTCTCTGGCCGGTGAGAAAGTCGGTGACCTCCTGCTTGCCGTTGATTATTTTCCCCGTATACAGCTCGTTGGTGAGGATACGGCAGACCGCATTCTGGCTCCACTGGCAGTTCCTCTTTGTTTTCAAACCCCGCTCATTGAGAAAGCCCGATATCCTTGCCGTTCCGTAGCCATCCTGTATGTACCACTTATATATCTGGCGGACGACTGCGGCTTCTTCCTCATTTATGCTGAGATTGAAGTAATCCCCCGGTATCTTGTCATAGCCATAGACTATGTTGGGTACCCGCCCCTTTTCCGCATTCATCTTCTTGCCGAACTTAACACGCTTGGAAGTATTGGCGCTTTCCTCCTGAGCCAACGCACCGAAGATGGTCAGGACAAATTCGCTGTTGCCCATGCTGGTCATGTTGGCGGTGAGGAATTGTGTCTCAATGCCCAGCGCTTTCAGCTTGCGGATATTTTGCAGCAGGTCCACTGTGTTCCTGGCAAAGCGGGAGATGTCCTTCACCACCACCATGTCGAAAAGCCCACGCTCGGCGTCCTCCATCATCCGTAGAAATTCCTTGCGGTTTTTGATTTTGGTGCCAGAAATCCCCTCGTCGGCATAGAGCCGCACCAGCTTGTCCCCGGTGCGCTTTGTATACTCGGAGAAGAACTCTTTCTGGGCCTCCAGGCTGTTGAGCTGGTCGGTCTTATCCGTGGAGACACGGCAGTAAGCGGCTATATTCATCCGGGTAATCCCCCTATTACATCTTAATCATTCTGTTATGTCTTAATTATATCACAGAATGAAAACGATGTAAACAGAAAAACACATCAGGCTTTACCTGATGTGCTCTCGGTTCCTCTTCCTCTCTTCTTCCTGGACAGCTTTGCGGATGGCTGATTCAACTTTTGGTTTGTTGACTTCCACAAACAGCTTAAGCAGATATTCCACAGTTTGCTCCTCAGTATTGGGATTGTGGAATCTATAATTCAACTTCTGATTTTTTATGGTTGAACGCCACCTCCATTCTGCCTCTATACAACTCCATGTCTATGTAGACTGCTCCTGAAATATCCCTATTAAATAGGCTGCACCTCCTCCCCTGCTTATGGTTTGCCAATTTCTCTGAATATTCACCTTCTCTCTAAAGCAACTCAGACGGCGGACGGCATCCGCTCCATAGGCTCTTCACCTCCCTCCATGCTCATGGCGGGGCGTTCTGTTCTGTGACGTACAGCTAACGCAAGTATCATTATCCCCCCATACGGCTCATGGCCGGCAGCCCTGCCAAGGCTGCCCACCGTGCTGGTGTTTGTCGCAAGCGCACCCACGGCCCGGCTCCCCGTATGAGGAATGTATCTGTCTGCTCTATTTAGTTTTCAAAATGTGTCTCACGGTGAGACACATTTCCGGCTGTCTGTCGGACATAAAGTCAGCGGATTTATGCTTTCCTTTCCATGCTCACATCTTGTCTTTTCTTCTGTCACCGGATTTTTCAGAGCCTCACTATTGTTACTTAATTTCTAAGACATGTGTAAATTATAGCAAAATTTCTCCAGTTTTTGTTCGGTAATCGTTAGCCATTTATCGCCGGTTCCAGTGGTGCAATCGTAGATAAGTGGCGAAAATCATAGGTTTTTTGAGCATAGAACTCCCCCTACAATTTCAAAATTGCAGGGGGATTACACTAGCATAAGACTCTCAGCAAAACAGCTATCAAACAGTTTCTGTGGAGCAGTAAACATCGGAACAACATTTCCTTTATCGGCAAAAAGTTTTGCTATTAGGCCACAAATTCGTTGATGTTTTTGCCGATAATGTGATATACTAATATTGCAGATCGTAGCAGTCATTTGATTAAAACGGAGGACAGCATATGCGATACCTTTCAGCCGCAGAAATGGCAAAAAAATGGGGCGTATCAGAGCGCAGTGTCAGAAACTATTGCGCCCATGGCCGGGTAAACGGCGCCTTCCTTACCGGCAAGACCTGGAATATTCCCGAAAATGCCGAGAAGCCGGAGCGTACAAATAAGAAAAAAAGCCAGCCGGTCACCCTGCTGGATATTCTGAAAGATGAGAAAGCCGCCAGGTATCCCGGCGGTATTTACCATAAGACACAGATCGATTTGACATATAACTCCAACCACATTGAGGGGAGCCGTCTGACCCACGAACAGACCAGATATATTTTTGAGACCAATACCATCGGCGTAGAAAATGAAACTCTCAACGTAGACGATGTGATTGAGACAGCAAATCATTTCCGCTGCATCGACATGATCATTGACAATGCAAAAGCAGTTTTGACAGAGAAGTTTATTAAAGAACTTCATCTGACATTGAAGAACGGAACCAGTGATTCCAGAAAGGACTGGTTTGCTGTGGGCGAATATAAGAAACTGCCCAATGAAGTCGGCGGCATGGACACAGCGCTCCCGGAAGAAGTCGCCGATAAGATGAAGCTATTGCTGGCAGAATACAATGCCAGGGAAGCAAAAAGCTTTGAAGATATTCTGGACTTCCATGTGAAGTTTGAAAGAATACATCCCTTCCAGGATGGAAACGGCCGTGTAGGCAGGCTGATTATGTTCAAAGAGTGCCTGAAGTATAATATCGTTCCCTTCATCATTGGGGATGATCTGAAGCTGTTCTATTACCGAGGCCTGAAAGAATGGGACAATGAAAAAGGTTACCTGACAGATACATGCCTGACCGCCCAGGACAGATATAAAGCCTATCTTGACTATTTCAGGATTGGCTACTAAGTAATACGAGTATTAAGCAGAATAAAATTTAAAAATTTAGCTGAATAAGATTGTAAAAATTGACTGAATGGAATATAATAATCTCACTGAATAATTGAGGTGAGCACTATGGATAGAGGAAAATACAAACCACGCATTGTTGACAGGCAGGTGGGAAAATATCTCTCTGCCTTTGGGGCCGTCTGCATAGAAGGGGCAAAATGGTGCGGCAAGACCTGGACCTCCTCTTACCACAGCAAAAGCGAGATATATATCGGAGACCCATCCGGCAATTTTCAGAACCGTCAATTGGCAGAGCTGTCCCCCTCTCTTGTACTGGAGGGCGAAACTCCCCGGTTGATTGACGAGTGGCAGGAAGTTCCGCCTCTCTGGGATGCTGTGCGCTACAAGGTGGATCAGCGCCCGCAAAAGGGTCAGTTCATCCTTACCGGATCCGCCACACCTAATCACAAAGGTATTCTCCACAGTGGTGCGGGACGGATTGCCCGACTACGGATGCGGCCCATGTCCCTGTGGGAGTCCGGGGACTCATGCGGGAAAGTATCTCTGGAGCAGTTGTGTCATGGAGAACTGACTCCCGTCATGACCGGTGAAGTAAGTCTGAAGAAACTTATTGAGCTCATTATTCGGGGCGGTTGGCCGGGAAGCTTGGGTCTGCCGCTGGAGCAGGCGGCGCTGCTTCCGGCCCAATACCTAGACGCCGTAATTGACGATGATGTGTACCGAATAGACGGTGTGAAGAGGGATACCCAGAAGATGCGTCTGCTGCTGCGCTCTTTGGCTCGGAATGAAAGTACCACTGCTACCAATAAGACGCTGATGAAGGACATCAAGGCAGTGGATGACGAGGATATCGACGGCAACACCGTGGCAGCTTATCTGGACATCTTCAAACGGCTGTTTATTACGGACAATCAGCCGCCCTTCTCCTCAGGTATCCGCTCCTCAGTGCGGGTCAAGCAGGCGGAGAAACGTCACCTTGCCGACCCGTCCCTGGCCTGCGCCTTGCTTAAGGTGACTCCTGCCGGCCTGCTTGGAGACTTGGAGACTCTGGGCTTTCTCTTTGAGGCTCTATGTGAGAGGGACCTGCGTATCTATGCAGAATCCTTCGGGGCACATCTCTATCACTACCAGGACTATAGAAGTCAGGAGATTGACGCAGTGGTGGAGCTGCCCGACAGCCGCTGGTGTGCCTTTGAGATCAAGCTGGGAGCCAACCAGATAGACGCTGCTGCGGAAAACCTGCTGAAGATCAAAAGGCAGATTGAGGCCGACCCCAAGGGAAAAGCTCCTGCGGTTCTGTGTGTAATATGCGGTATGTCAAACGCCGCTTACCAGCGGCCGGATGGAGTGTTCGTCGTGCCGGTAACGGCGCTGAAAGAATAATTTTCACAAACCCACATTTCCAGGACGTCTTTCCGGCCATCAATATTGATACCAATGGCAATATATACCGCTTTCTTTACGCCCTGTCCTTCACTGCATACATGGTAGTGTATAGCGTCCAGAAACGCCAAAGCGTAGATGAACTCTAGTGGACGCCTTGGTAGCCCTGGCGCTGCTCATTGCGCTCATACCGGGCCGCCTGGGTCAGTTTCTCCGCTTCAGCCTCCAGCAGCTCATTGAGGGTTTCTTCTACGCTGCCTCGCACCAGTTCCTTGAGCTGCCCCTTGATTACTTCTTCGTTTAGTTGTACAATTTTCTCGGACATGGTTTGCTGTCTCCTTTCGAATGGTGGTGTCGCGACTTCATTCTACCAGAGATCTGCAAACCATGCCTTTCTATTTTTGCGAAACTTATTCTACCTTATCAAACCATGCCTCTCTTTATCTATTTTTCAATTTGCCAAACTTATTCCACCTTATCATTTGAGATGGTGACATTCTATATGTGCCGGGAGATTTGACGTGACGATTGCCTCACAAACAGCAAGGAACCTGTTGCAGAATTTTCGTTTCTGCAACAGGTACGATTTAAGAAGAGTTCGTTATATAGTTTAGAGGTAGAACTCAACACCCAAAAACTAAATAGATATGTGATTATTTAAATACCTAAATTTCTTGTGATTATTTTACTATTACATGCTACACTTAGGTTAATGATGCACCCTTCATATGAGAGATATATGCTAAAAAATTAATTCATTTACCACTATTGCTATTCGCTGCACCAGAAATTTCCTAATACAAAACATTAACTAATTGACTCAATTAAACGCACAGTGTCATCCGTAATGTCAATGCAATGATAGTCCTCTAGTTTATCAATTGCATCCGTTATTTCACCGTCTTGCAAAGTTGGGTATCTATCCTTAACAGTATCAATTAGTTTCGATTTTTCCATACCTGTAAGAGGTGAAGAGTTCTCATATAATATGAGAATTACTTTTCCACATGTTTCATCTAATTCAATTTTGGAAGCATGGAAGAAACTAAGAATCATCTTAAAAACAGTTACAATAAGGGTAACCACACTGGTTTCCGAAAAATTATCTCCGAAGATTAGTATGTCTCCTACAAAATTAAGCATACTCTGTGGATGGAAACAAATGTTATTTATCTTTCTGCTAGTTACGATACCATTCTTAATTTTAATTCGTTGTGCTCTCGGAGGTTCTGCCTCCTCTGAAGTAAGGCAAAGTGGTAAAACATCTGAAAAAATATTAATGCCATCCACCATGTATTCAATCTGCTCTTTAGCACAATAAGTTCGTAATGATTCAATAGTATTTTCTATTTCTGGTTTCAAGTGACCAGATAAATTTTGACTATTTACGCGGATATTTTCAGCATTTCTAAACATTATAGCATATTCACTGTTTTTTTTCTGAATTTCTCGAAATACAATTGGATGTAATTTTTCATATTCTTCTCCAGCAACCGAGGAAACAGGTACCGATTTTCTTTTGATGGCAGTGATTCCTTTGGTCTTGCTAAATTTTATTTTAGCCATATGGGGTTACCTCCTGTAGGTTGTTGTTGAATTTAGGAATGCTCAGCAGATCTGATGAGCAAGAGTACGCCACAGACTTCTCGGCATCAACATAGCGAATCTGATTTTTTTCTGTAATTAAAAGGAACGGATTTTTGTTAATCGTAGCGCTTGTTGAGTCGACTAAAACAATTGCGTTTACCAGATTTGCTTTGCTTGCTTCCGGAGAAGAGACTTCGACAACCCAAATAAATTTTGGCATTTCTAGATGGACAATAATATTCTTTAAATCCTGACTGAATGCAGAACTATTTTGATTAACATACTCTCGATAAGTATTTGCTGAAGTGAGAAAAATACGTGCTACAATTTTCTCTGACCAATTGTAGATTCCTGTTTTCCAAAGAGCAAGGAACGATATACGGACATCATTATATACAAGCTGAATCCGCGGATACAAGGGAATTACAGCATGATTGATTGCACGCATAGTATAACTTAATATATCTCTCTTTTGGAGAAGACGTTCTCCCTCTTGGGGAAGACCATCTATCTTTGGGGGAAGACGACCGAGAATCCGATAGGGAAAATAATTGTCATCATTTACAACCATGTGAGAGATGAATCTTGTTGCAAGAATAACATTTGTCCGAAGAGGCTTTCCATCCTCATCAGCAAATTCCTCAAACTTATTTGGGGGCAGTCTTTCAAAGTCAATATTCGTCAGGTTAGGAGAACTACAACCGATAATTGCAACTGCGTGTTCCCTTTCGGCGATCAGACCAATTATTGGTATTCCTGATTCAATATAACTCAGGACCTCATCTGTAATTCCATATGGAGTGGAAACGCTGTTGCTGCGAATCACAGGAGACAATCCAAGTTGTAAAAAAACATCCGAAATTTGTGCTGGAGTAAGGCCGTGCGATGGGATGTGCCGTTGAGATAGGGGTTGAATCATCTCCACCAATTCTCCCAATTTAATTTCCGGGTATCGATGGAATCGATTTGTGAAGCTACGTATGACAGACCAGAGTGCCACATGGGCACATACCGCAACATCCCCTTCTTGCTTCATATGAGGGAAGGCCTTCAGGATAGTCTCTCCAGCCTGGAAATGTACTTTATTATCAGATAGAATTAAAGATGAGGGGCACGAAATGATGTATTGTGGTTCAATATAAGAGCGCCCAATCCGTGTTCCTTCATAGGTTGGGCGTAGAGAAATATATCCGATAAGTTCCGTCAATTCATTATCATAAAACAGCAATAGACGATAACTATACTTTGGAAATACCTTGAGCTTTTTGCTATAGAAAATATAGTAATTACTTAAATAGTCGCTTTCATAGTATGGATATTCAACAATAATAGCTTTACAGACAAGTCCTACAACCCGTTTGATCTCTTCAACTACTGTGCTATCTATGTGGGAAGCAGGAATAATCTCATATAATTTATCGTAGTCTTCCATTTTTTCTATGCGAACCTTTTGAGTAGTAATCACAAAATCATCATCCTTTTAAAAAATGGTCCTCCCAATAGTATAAGTAAGTGTTATTTTATCAAAATAAAGATATAATTACAAGCAATTTTTATAGAATTTCTTAGAAAAATAGTACAAACTATGACATGGTTGTTATTTGGATAGAAATTTCTTGTATCTGAGACAATAATGCCACCTTAGGTAAATTAAGTTACATCCAGGTCTGTGATTAACCACATTATTAGCCCTTTGTAAAATAACGCAAAGCGTTAAAATGCATTTCTGTGCATACTTTGAGTGGCATGTATATGTCACTAAGCATGTTGTAGGGGTGCCAATCGTACTACGTCTTTTATAATTCGCGCTCTGATGGAAAAGTTGAGAGTACACCAGTCGCATAGTCGAATAATTTTTCTGATACCGTCTCATAAGCCGTTCCACCAACCAGGCAAAGGGGACAATGAAACTGGTTTAGCCAGACGATGTTCCGCTCCTCCTCGGGCATCTTTGCGCTGCTTTGTACAGACTCCGAGCACGTGTATTAGAAATACCACGGTAGTGTCAAGGATTGGGCATGTTGACAAAGATAAAATACGGGCTGAGACATCATATTCTCAGTACATATTTTACCCAATAACATTGCAAAAAAGATGGCTTTAACCATCCTCTTTAGGTTTAATGCCATGGCAGATGAGAGGCATTCTTCTGTGGCGTTAAGAATGCCCCTCTTATGTATTGTAGAAAGATTGTGCTCACGCTTCATGGCCGCAAAGCTACCTTCTGCCCAAATTTTTCGCATTCTCATCATGTGTAGGTATTCCGGCGTATTAACTCTTGAATGCCCTCTATAAAACGCTGGATAACAACTGCTGGCC
>CALWWB010000044.1 GCA_944385175.1 uncultured Oscillospiraceae bacterium
GAAGGCGTTACCTTTGCAATGAGAGACACGGTGGAGATTTGCCGGGAAATGGGACATGACGTAAAGGAGATAAGGGCCAACGGCGGCGGAGCCAAGAGCAGACTTTGGCTTCAGATGCAGGCAGATATCTATAAGGCCAATGTCGTAACCATGAATGTGGATGAGGGTCCTGCCGCCGGAGCGGCCATATTGGCGGCGGTCGGCGCCGGCTTTTTCTCAAGTGTGGAGGAGGGCTGTGACGCTTGGCTGAAGGTGGCAGAGTCCATAGAGCCGGATGCACATACTTCACGAATCTATGACGACTATTATCAGAGCTTTAAGCAGCTGTATCCGGCCCTTAAAGATTCCTTTGCAAGGCAAGCTGCCATTATTGACAAATACTCCGTTGGCAAATAAGCCCATTTTTCCCGCGAAATATGCAAAACTGCACCACGGAATAACGTCAAGATGCACAAAAAAAGACCTGCAAATTTGACTTAAATATAAAACAGGCTTTGACAGACTGTGAAGATATTGACGTCGGCAAAATGTGATGATAATATGAAAGTGACAAATATAAGCTAGCTTTACAAACGTAAACTTAAAGGAGGGGTTTTGATGGAATACAAGTATTTGCGGGGTACTGGAGCGATAATTTCCAGAGTTTCTCTCGGCTCCACAACCTTTGGAGACCAGCTGGATTATGCCGGTTCCTGCAATGTACTGGACGCAGCGGTAGACTATGGCATAAACATGATTGACACAGGAAATCAGTATGCCGGAGGCGAGAGTGAGCGCGTTATTGGCAGATGGCTGGAAGAAAGGCAGAACCGCCAGAAGGTCATTATCGGCACCAAGGTAGACCTGCCCACGGGGGACGGAGTCAATGAACGGGGAGCTTCACGCCTGAACATAATGAATGCCGTGGAGAATTCTTTGCGGGCTTTGAGGACAGACTATATCGACATTTATTATCTGCATCATCCGGACAGGAATACCCCTCTTGAGGAAACACTGGATACTATGAGTTGTCTGGTGCGCAGCGGTAAGGTGCGGTATGTAGGTTTCTCAAATTACTCCGCCTGGGAGGCCTGTGACATGATGTGGACTGCAAAGAGCAACGGCTTTGTCATCCCCAAGGTGGCCCAGAACGTATACAACCTTTTGACCCGGGGAGCCGATGATGAATTTGCCTATTTCCTGCGCAAGTATGATGTGGGATTTGTTATCTACAATCCTCTTGCCGGTGGCCTCCTGACGGGCAAACACAGCCGCGACCACATTGCAGAGGGCAGCCGCTTCAACTCCAAGATGTATCAGGACAGATATTGGAATGATAAGAATTTTGATGCCATAGATATCCTGAAGAAGATTGCGGAAGAAGCAGGCATGTCCCTTGTGGAGCTGGCCACTCGTTGGTGCCTGTCCAACGATTTCGTAGATTCAATAATGATGGGCTTCTCCAAACTCAGCCAGCTTGAGCAGAATCTGGCTGCCGTGGACAAAGGCCCGTTGAGCCCGGAGCTTACCGCAGCTTGCGACCAGGCCTGGGACATCATCAAATGCAGCGCTTACCCGTATTTCGTACCGCCCAAAGGTTCAAAGGGTTCAAGCGGATATACGGGCAGCCTCAGCAAATAAATATGGAGGAACAGCCAGTGAAAAAGATACTTGACGGCTTTGAAAAAGTTCTGAAGCTGATATGTGCCGTGCTGTTTATAGGGATAATGCTGCTGATAGCGGCCCAGGTGTTGAGCCGCTACGTTCTGAATAACCCCCTCTCCTGGTCGGAGCACGCTGCAAGGGCTTTGTTTATCTGGATGATAATGCTCTATGCCGGGGTCCTGGTGAGAAACAACGGCAACATTGGCTTCGACCTTCTGGCAGAAGCTCTGCCGAAATGGCTGGGAGACATTCTTGCAATCATATGCGATTTGCTTATTTTTGCCTTTTCTGCATATTGGTGCGTTAATGCAGGCAAGCTCTGTGAGAGCCTGAGCAAGCTCACCTTTGCAGACTTGAAATTGCCCTATAATGCCATTTATTACGCAGAACCCGTAGGCGCGGCGATAGTATGTATTTTCTGCATTGAAATTCTTGTAAGGAAATTTGCTGCACTTAAAAAGGATTGGAGGGGCAAATCATGCTGATATTGATTGCAGTCATATTCTTTGTGCTGCTGATAATGGGGATGCCGATAGCTTTCTGCATGGCCATTTCCGCCGCCTTCGCTATATTGTTTAACCCCTCTCTTCCCGCAACGGTCATAGCCCAGAAGATATACACAGCTGTTGACTCGATATCCTTTATTGCAATTCCCCTGTTCATGATGGCCGGCTCGCTGATGAACTCCACCGGCATAACCGATAAGATAATCAGATTCTTCAAAAACCTTGTAGGACATATCACCGGAGGCCTTGCCCACGTGGTCGTACTTACCGGCATGCTGATGGCCGGCGTTTCCGGCTCCTCCGTTGCAGACGCAGCGGCAATAAGTACAATTATGGTACCTCAGCTGGAGAAAAACGGGTACGAAAGAGGATTTGCCGGAGCCCTGATTTCCTCCGCCGGTTCCCTTGGTCCGATAATTCCTCCCAGCATAATAATGATCGTGTACTCCGGTGTGGTCTCCATACCTGTGGGCCAGCTCTTTATGGCGGGCGTCATACCCGGTGTGCTGCTTGGCGTTATGATGCTCATTTACTGCTATTTCTATGCAAAGAGCAGAGGCATCAAGAGAGGCAGCTTTGCCGGCTGGAAGGCTGTAGGCAAGAGCTTCCTGTCCTCAATAGGCGCGCTGCTCATGCCGCTTATCATAATCGGGGGAATAGTCCTCGGAATATGCACCGCCACGGAGTCCGGTATCCTGGCTATAATCTACGGCATTATTTATGGCTTCCTGAGCGGTGAGCTCACCCTGAAAAAGCTCTGGAACAGCATCACCGAGTCCATCGCCGGCGCTGCACAGCCCATGATTATTATAGCCTTTGCGTCTCTGCTGGCCTATGTGCTCACCTTCTATGATCTGGGCACCGTCGTGGGTACTTTCATGAACAGCGTGACGAACAACGGCAATATGGTACTTGTACTGATATTCATAATTATCTTCTTTGCCGGTATGTTCATCGAGTCTACTGCAATTCTGCTCATGCTAGTGCCCTTCTTCTCTCCGCTGATTTCGGTCTACGGATTTGACCCCATCCACTTTGCCACGGTCTGCATCATCTCCCTTGTACTGGGCGGCATCACTCCTCCCGTGGGCATTGTAATGTTTGTTGTCTCCAGCGTGACCAATACGAATCTCAAGAGCATAATCAAGTATATCTGGCCCTTTATCATTATATTCAGCCTTGGAGTACTGCTGGCCATATTTATTCCGCAGGTCTCCACCTGGCTGCCCAGCTTTATGTAAGGTGAAGAATAAGGTCACATGGCCTATTCGAAATAAAAAACAAAAAGGAGAAATTGAAATGAAACGCATTATTGCCCTGCTTCTCGCAGTAGTTATGGTTTTCGCCCTCTGCGCCTGCGGAAATTCCTCCGCTCCTGCCGCCGAGGAAGAGAGCAGCTCCGCCGCTGAGGAGAGCAGCTCCGAGGCTGCAAGCGGTAAAACCTATGAGCTGAAATTTGCCTATACCCTTGCCACCGACCACCAGGTCAGCAAAGCCTTTGAGAGCTTTGCTGCCGGAGTAAAGGAAGCCACCAACGGAGCCGTCAACATCACCACATATCCTGCCGGCGCTATGGGCACCCAGCCTGAAAACCTGGAGTCTGTTATGACCGGCGCTCTGGATATGTGCTATGCCGACACCTCCATGCTTCCCACCTATGTGCCCTCTTACAACATGATTAACCTGCCCTGGCTCATCACCTCTTTTGAAATTGCAGACGAGCTCTTCTACAACAGCGACATAATTGATACTCTTGACGCCCAGCTGTCCGAGACCATGAACATGACCGCTCTCGGCTGGTGCTACCAGGGCTTCCGGGCTATCTGCACAAATGTCCCCTGCTCCAGCGCCGCCGACTGCCAGGGTGTGAAGCTGCGCAGCCCCGAGACCCAGATCTATCAGGACACCTTCTCTATGATGGGCTTCAGCCCCGTTGTAATTACCTGGACTGAGTCCTACACCGCAATGCAGTCCGGCGTTGTGGACGGTGTGGATACCATTAAGTCTTCCATCCACAGCTATGGCTTTGATGCTCTGGACAACTCCAATGTCTGGATCTCCAACCACATGTTCTCCTCCGTGGGCATCGTCATCAACAGCGATGTGCTTGCCAGCCTGCCTCAGGAGTATCAGGATGTCCTGTTCTCTGAGTGGGAGAAGGCATACACCGCTTTGAATGAAGAGGTCATTGCTGAGGATGCAAGCTGGCCCGAGGTCTATGAGGAGGCAGGCGCCAACGTCACCTACACCGAGGATCCTCAGGAGTTCCTGGACATTTTTGCCGACTACTATGAGAAGGACGCCGAGGCCAACGGCTACACTGATCTCCTGCCCCAGCTGCTCGATCTTATCAACGGAATGAATGCATAAGCATCGCACTTAACAATAAGGATGCAGTGCGTTAGCACTGCATCCTTATGTCGTAAACGATAGGAGGGAAAATAATGATTAAACTGGCATATGGTCTTGGAATGCTGGATGACATGTCTTTGGAGGAATTTGAGGCGGCGGCGAAGGCAGTCAGTGAGATAGGTTATGACGGGCTGGAACCCTCAGTCTGTTCCCCGGCCACCATTGATAAGGAAAAGGTAAAAGCAATACTGGACAAATATGGATTGAAGTTTTCCGGACTGCGCTCCGGTGGTCTCTATGACAGGCAGCATGTCCGTTTTTCCGACCCCAATGAGGAAGGACGCAGGCGGGCTGTGGAGCTTATGAAAGAAATGATAGACCTGGCCGGCTATTTCCAGTGCGATGTCTTGTTTGGACGTGTACAGGGATGGATACCAGAGGACGAAGATATTGAGACGGGCAAACAGTACATTGCCCAGTGCGTAAAGGAATGCACGGAATACTGTGCAAAATATGCCATTAATTTTGACTATGAGCCTATAAACCGCTATGACATGAACTACAACCATACTACAAGGGAGACAATGGAGTTCGTGCAAAAGATAAATGAAGGCGTGGAGCACAAAGTGCTGCTGCTTATGGACATTTATCACTCCTTCCTTGAGGACTATCAAATTGGTGCGGCCTTTGTAAGAAGCGGGGAACTATGCGGACATGTCCATTTTAGGGACAGCAACGGTGGAGTGCCCGGAACCGGTATTATAGACTTTAAAGAGGTCATATGCATATTGGAAGCTATGGGCTATGACAAATGGATCGCCTTTGAGGTCGGCGCGGATTTTTGCGATTACGAGCAGGGAGCTGCCGACACCTATAGATTCATAAAACCCATTTTGGATTACGCTTACAACGGAAGATAATTCCTTTTGGAGGAAATTAAAATGGATATAAAAAAGAATGCAAGACTTCGTGAACTTATCAGCCAGCCCGGAATAGTAGTCGCTCCGGGCTGCCATGACGGCCTCACAGCAAGACTTATCCAGCAAAACGGTTTTCAGGTTGCCTATATGGGTGGCAACGGCACAATGGCCAGCTATCTGGGCATTCCGGATATCGGTCTGGGCACGGCAACTGAGATGGTGACCAGGGCTCGATATCTGGCGGACATTCTGGACATACCTCTGGTGTGTGATGCCGATACGGGGTATGGAGATGTCAGCAGTGTTGTAAGGACGGTAAGGGCCTACGAGGCGGCTGGAGTGAGCGGCATCCACCTGGAAGATCAGGTCATGCCAAAGAAGTGCGGAGCCATGGAAGGCGTACAGGTGGTGCCGGTGGAGGAGATCTGCGCAAAGATCAGAGCTGCCCTGGAGGCACGCAAAGACCCCAACTTTATGATAATTGCCCGCACTGACTGCTTCAACACTCTGGGCATAGATGCCTCCATTGAGCGCTGCAAGAGATTCTGGGATGCCGGCGCCGATATGCTCATGCCCGAAAATTTTGTGACCAGGGAAGATGTGGCCAGAGTGGCCCGGGAACTGGTGAACTACAAGTCTCCCTACAGGGACGACACCCCCGTTGTCCTATATGATGTATGCGAATTTACCGAGGGGCAGATATTCAGCAACCAGGAGCTGGAGGAGATGGGCTATAAATTTGTCATCCATCCCCTGGCCTCCATTCTCCACGAGGCTCGCACCATGAACAATCTGTATAAAGAATACAAGGAAAAGGGAAGCACCATGGACCTTTTCAAGCAGGGTATTTTTGAAAACCGCCAGGTATACCAGGATATCCTGGGCTATTCTGAGGCAATGGCCTTAAGGGAAAAATACAAGACCTGAGACACCGGGGATGATAAAAAGCATGTCCCCGGCAAAAACCGGGGACATGCTTTCATGCCATACGTATTTAAATTTGGAATCCGGAAGGCACATTCACGGCAGCAGTTTTTCTGCTGTGCCGATATCTGTTATCAAGATATCGATAAAGCCGCCGTTGAGGGCGCTGCGGATGGATCTGGATTTTGCCGGACCGCCCGCAATAGCTATAACATTATTGCAGCTTTTGAGATCATTGATATCAATAGAAACCACTCTGTCTGCAACACTTGTTTTGCATATATCTCCGTTCTCGTCAAAGAAATTTCCGCAGATATCTCCCACGGCTCCGGCCTCAATTATCTCTTCTATTATATCCGGAGGATAGTGGTAATAGCTCTTATCCAAATGTTCTCTGTTAGGCTCCCGCCCAATACCGACAATGGCAATGTCCAGAGAACGGGTGGACTTCAATATGTTTTCAATCGAAGGCTCCTTTTTTATTTCAGAGCAGAGCAGATAGGAATGACAGACAAAGGGGGCATTTATAATATAGGCATGCCCTCCATACAGATTCAGCAGAGATTGGGCAAGGAGATTCGGCTGGAAATTTGCCTCGCTGCATGCTCCGCCCAGCAGGGTATATACCTCCAGGTCGGATATCATGTTGTTCGGTGTGAGCTGACTTACCATGGATGCCAGGGTGTTTCCCCAACCGATGCCGACTTTCATGCCGCTGTGCAGATGGCGATCCAAGTATTTGGCCCCTTCAGCTGCCAGCCTGGAGGTGATGGTATCCGGGTCCGAAGAATTCACATCCACCAGCTTGACATCTTTGAGTTTATACTGCTCCCGAATAGAATCTTCCAGCTTAAGAAGATTTTTAAGGTTCTTTGTATCTACGATTTCTATTCTCACCATGCCTTCTTCTTTTGCTTCCATCATCAGCCGGTTGAGGGTAACGCGGGATATGCCTAGCATTTTTGCAATCTCAGTATTTGAAAACCCTTTTTCATAAAAATAGAAAAGGGCTTTCTGCTTCAAATAATAACGTTGTTCGGCAGCAATAGACATAGTTCTTACCTCCAGGGCAGATTAACATATGCATAATCTGTTTTCATTATAAAAGATAAACCTTAGAATATCAATAGAATTTACAATAAAAATAGACCATGTACATGTCAAAAAATGGGTGAGATGTTGGCAATACTTCGAAAAAAGCCGGGTTAATCGACGATTTGGATACATGTAATCCAAAATTCTTCTCCCCTGCTGCAAGACAGTGAATATAAAAGAAAATTGCCCTCCGGCGAGGCGTGGAGATGCCGTGGGAAAATCCGGCAAATTAAAGGATTGTATAAGTAATCAAGTAAAACCTGAGTGGATAATGCAGGAGCTATTATTATGAAAAACAAATCTGAACACAATGGGTTTTCGAATCAGCAGGTAATAGAGGGGCTTGCCTTGGCATATAACGGCGCTTATGAAATGACGGCGGGCTCTCAGGCTGTAACGATCAGGCAGAAGCACAGGGATCGTGTAGCTATTGTTGTGAGCGGCTGCGTGGGATGTGAGGCTATGCTTGGCGCGGTCTTGGGGGAGAATCTGGCTGATGCCCTTATCATTGGCTCTGGTACAGACCCGTACTCTATAATGCGTACCGCTATCTCGGTAAACTACGGCAAGGGAGTACTTTTCATATGCAGCAATGAGGAGAAGGAGCGTGAGAGTTTCCTTTCTGCCGGCGGACTGCTGGACGAGGCAGGCATAGACTGTGAAGTGGTATATGCCTGGGACAACATATCTCCCGGAAGCACCAATGATACCAGCATACGCCGCTCCAGCGCCGGGGTATTTTTCTGCACAAAAATTGCAGGTGCGGCCGCTGCCTGCGGGCTGCCTCTAAAAGAGATATACCGGACCGTGAGAGAAGCGAGAAATTATACCAACAGCCTTAGCGTATGTCTGGGAAAGGGCCGGGAGCTTGTGGCGGTGAATTCCCTTTTTGAGCTTCCCGATAAGGTGGAGCTGGATATAGGCATGGTGGGCAATGCCATAGATAAGGACTTGAGTCTGAACTCTGCGGAAGCCGTTGTCAGCCGTATGGCATACCATTTGATCCTGGCTTCCGGAATACGTATAGGGGACGAAGTTTGTACCTACGTAAGCGGATTTGGAGGCACGAGTCTTTCAGACCTTGCGATAATAAATTATTATCTGAAAAAGAAGCTGGAAGAAAAAGGAATAAGGATACACGATATGGTGATTAATCCCACAGCATCCAAGTACAAGACCTTTGGCGCTACGATTTCCGTCCTGCAGCTGGATGAAAAAATAAAGAAGTTCTACGACATGCCCTGCGACGCACTGTATTTTAAGAAAAACTGAAGAGGATTAAAGGAGATCAGCAGCATGATTATTACATCCACAGAGCTTTACAAAGCAGCCCGAAGCAAAAACTTTGCGTTTCCCGCGGCAAACTATGTAGATCCGCTTTCCGCCTCAGCTCATGTTGAGGTGGCGGAAGAATTGAACCTGCCACTTATACTGGCCTTTGCGCAGGTACACCAAAAGTACCTGGATTATGATGAGGCTATAGAAATAGGCAACTATTATGCCAGGAAAGCCAAGGTGCCGGTTGTACTGCATCTCGATCATGGAGTCGACAGAGAATTTATTTTCAAAGCTATCGATTCCGGATTCAGTTCGGTCATGATCGACGCCTCTTCCGAAAGTCTGGATGAAAACATAAGGCGTACGAAAGAGATTGTAAAATACGCCCATCTTCGGGGAGTCACTGTGGAAGCCGAAATAGGCCATGTTGGAGAGGGCTCTCAATATGAGGGCAAAGACAGCAGTAATAACATTTATACTACAGTTGAAGAAGCGGATATCTTCACAAAAGAAACAGAAGTAGATTCTCTTGCAGTATCCATAGGTACGGCCCACGGAGCTTATAAAGGAGTCCCGGTAATAGATTTCCAGAGACTGGCTGAACTCAGAGCAGCCATAGACACTCCTCTTGTACTCCATGGCGGCTCATCTTCAGGAGACGAAAATCTCCACAGATGTGCTACTGGAGGCATAAGCAAAATCAATATTTATACGGATTTTGTTCTGGGGGCATATAACAAGCTGAAGGATAGCAACTGCCAGGACTATTTCCAGGCACGTCAGGCTATGAAAGACGGCATGAAAGAATGCCTGAAGCACTATTATAAATTGTTCGATACGGAAAAATATAAAGCGTGAGAGGAAACAATGATGGGGAAAATAAGAGCTCCGTTTTTAATCGTAAATCCAAAGTCCTACCTTTACGGGGAAGAAAGTTTGAAGCTGGCAAAAGCCGCAGATTTGGCAGCGAAGGAGACAGGGGTAGAAATATTGTTTACCTGCCCCTTTGCGGATTTGCGCTATATAAAGGAGAATACAACACATGTCAAAGTCACCGCCCAGCATATGGACGCCCTCAGACCTGGCCGTGGTATGGGCCATGTGCTGCCCGAATCTCTTAAGGCGGCGGGGGCTGAGGCGGTTTTCCTTAACCATGCAGAAAACCCGTTGACGCTGTGCGAGCTGGCCGAATGCATAAAACGTGCCAAGGAACTTGATATTGCTACTGTTGTTTGTGCGGATTCTGTCGCTGAAGGTGTGGCTATCGCCGAGCTGACCCCGGATATATTGCTGTGTGAACCCACGGATCTTATAGGCACGGGACATGTGGCGGACAATGACTATGTAATTCAGGCCACAACGAGGATTCGGGAAGTAAATGAAAATATTATGGTCATGATTGCCTCCGGAGTCAGTACTGCCGAGGATGTTTACAATGTCATAAAGCTTGGGGCAGATGGCACGGGAGCTACCAGCGGAATACTCAAGGCTCCGGATCCGGGCCTTAGGGTAATGGAGATGGCAAAAGCTATTGTACAGGCGGTAAAAGACAGAGAACAGGGGGAGAAAAAATGAGCGTATACAAGGAACAACTGGATTTGCAGTCCCATGGCAAAAGTCCGTCCTACATAAATATTACGCCTCAGGTGCGGGCGGCAATAGAGAAGAGCGGAATTAAGGAAGGAATATGCGTGGTCATCTCCCCCCACACTACCTGCAGTGTTTTCTTTGAGGAATATGTGCATGATAAAATGGAGAATGGAGATGATTTCCTGCAGGCAGATTTAAACGATGCCCTGAACAGAGTAATTCCGGAACATGTCTCACCGGAGCAATTCCACTATCCGGGGCCCGAACATTTTGCAGCAGTCAGGGCGTGGCCCAGTGCCGCCTCCTATCTGCCCAACGACGATATCAGCGACCTGTATAACGGGGATGCCCACCTTCGGGCCACACTCATTGGCTCCAGTCAGACCTTTGAAGTGACAGAGGGAAAACTGGGTGTGGGTGTTACCGGATACATTTACTTTGTAGATTTTGACAGGACTCACCCCAGGCACAGGAAGTGCCGCCTTGTAATAATCGGTGAGTGAGCCCGTCATATAAAACCAGCAGCATATACAGCCGATAAATTACTTTTCACTCCTTTTGCTCAGGGACCCGGAACCCGTCCGGGAACCTGAGCTTTTCTTTTTTTAGGGCGGAGTATTATACGGCGGCTTATTAATTTTATCGCCATGGAGTTTTTTTCACCTTTTTTGGAGTGGAGGCAGGGGTTCAAAGTGATGTAATATTACAGCAAGTTAGACACCGCTAACCGAAGAATACGGTAGAACTTATTGAAAGGAGACGAAATGAGCGTTGTTATTTTAGGCGGAAACGAGTGCATGGAGCGAAGGTACAAAGAGCTGTGCCGGGAGTACAGGTGCCAGGCCAAGGTCTTTGCGAAACCTATGGGCAGCCTGCGGGGAAAATTGGGCAGCCCGGATCTGCTGATATTCTTCACCAGCACCATGTCTCACAAGATGCTGCGCAGCGCCATGAGTGAGCTAAAGGGCATGGATACGGTGATAGCTCGCTGTCCCAGCAGCTCCATTACAGCACTGAAGGGCGTGCTGGACCGCCACGTAAACTAGGAGCCGGAAATGTCCAACGAACTGGTGGTCAGGCTGTGTGCGCCTACTCTGGCGGGAATAAAATCCGGCAGCATGTTCTCCTGCCCCATGGATTCCAGGAGAGAACTGCTGGAGCATGTACGCAGGTATAACCGCATGCTTGTGCCCAAGGGTCTGTGTATGCTGCCGCTGCGCTACACGGGGAAAAGCGCTTTGATCTATGTATTCCGCCCTGCACGGCTGCAAAAGGATCTGGCCGTGAGAGAGGCCCGCAGCATCCTGGAAAGTTATGGCTATGAGAGGGAGGACCCCTTGGGCTGCATTATAAAGCTGATGCGGCGGATGCAGGACGGCGAAAATTTCCCCCACGAGGTGGGGCTGTTCCTCAGCTATCCTCCGGAAGATGTGCGGGGATTTATAGATAACAAGGGAAAAAACTGCAAATGCTTTGGCATGTGGAAAGTCTATGGGGACGAAACAGAAGCCAGAAGAAAATTTGACAACTACAGAAAATGCACGGAAATCTATTGCAAAAGACTGGCAGGAGGTACGGACATAAATACCCTTACTCTTGCAGTTTGAAATATGGTATGAGCCGGAAAGGAAAGTGTTATGAGTAAAATTGCCGTAGTATATTGGAGCGGGACTGGGAACACGGAGGCTATGGCCCGGGCCGTAGTGGAAGGGGCGAGGGCCGCCGGAGGGGAGGCGGAGCTGCTGAGAGCCGCTGCCTTTGATGCCTCCATGCTGCCCGGCCTGGACGGAGTGGCTTTCGGCTGCCCGGCCATGGGGGCCGAGGAGCTGGAGGACACCGAGTTTGAGCCCATGTTCTCCTCCTGCAGGGACAGGCTGAAGGGGAAAAGGGTTGCCCTGTTCGGTTCCTACGGCTGGGGCAGCGGGGACTGGATGAAGATCTGGGAAGAGGGATGCATGGAAAGCGGCATAGATTTGGCTTGCGACAGCGTCATATGCTGCGAGAGTCCCGACGCCGCTGCCTTGGCGGCCTGCAGGGCCCTGGGGGCTGCCCTGGTCTGAGATGCATATGCTGAGAATAAAGCCAGGACGGCACATGCCGTCCTGGCCCAGGTTTTTTATTAGCCTGCCGAGCTTACAAAAAAGCTCCCGGAACCGGGAGCTAAATGAAGGGAAAAGACGATGGAGAATATTATCATAGTATGTATAATGCTGGCCCTGACGGCGGCTGCTCTGCGGGCCTCTGTAAAGCACTTTAGAGGCCAGGGCGGCTGCTGCGGAGGCGGCAGCTATAAAGCCAGACACAAAAAACTGAACACAGTAGCCGGACATATGGATTTTACCGTGGAAGGGATGTACTGCAGGAATTGCGTAAACAGGGTAATGGAGGCCGTAAACTCTATGGAGGGTCTGTCTGCAAGGGTAAAGCTGAAGCAGGGCAGGCTCAGGGTGGACTATGAGAAGCAGGCGGACGCGGCTGAGATAATAGAGAAGCTGCATCAGGCGGGCTATGAAGCCCGCGCTTTGGAATAGCTCCCGGTTAAATCTCAGTCCTCGGAGGCAGCAGATGTCCCTAGTGTTTCCACATGATTCCGTATGGCGGCAAAGGATGCGTCGCTGATGACATGCTCAATGCGGCAGGCATCCTCCGTTGCCGTCTTCTCCTCAACGCCGAGACGCATGAGCAAATTGGACAGGACGGTGTGGCGGGTGTACATCTTTTCCGCCACCTCCAGGCCCGACTGGGTAAGATGCAGGGAACCGTCTCTGTCCGAAGTGACATAGCCGCCGTTTTTTAAAACGGTCATTGCCCGGCTGACGCTGGGCTTGGAATAACCCAGGTATTCGCCCACATCAATAGAGCGGACACAGGGACTCTTAAGGGAAAGGACGTATATTGCCTCCAGATACATCTGGCCTGATTCGTATAAGTTCATTGAAAGCCGCCTCCAGGAAAAAGAGATAATGTGATGTAATATATTGTACACTAACACAAAACTTGCTCCGGCGCAAGCAGAATAAGAATTTTGGGGCTTGACAAAAGAAACAGCCTGTAGTATATTTGCAGCAGGTTAGCTAGGGCTAACCATATTGAGGCCCAGGAAGTTAGCTTTTGCTAATTCTTCGCCCGGGGCTTACCGCGTGCACTATTGGGAAAGCAGGTGATACATATGACTTTGGCCAATGCGGAGGCGGGGAAGGAGTATATCATCCGAAGTGTCAATACCGATGATGAAGAACTGGATGCCTTCCTGTTTTCTCTGGGCTGTTACAGCGGAGAACCCATTACCGTTGTCTCCCATTTAAAGGGCGGCAGTGTGGTTTCCATCAAGGACGGAAGATACAATATAGATTCACAGTTGGCAAACGCCATAATTATCTGAAAATAAGTGGCTGCATTATGCAGCCATCTATTTTGACCCTGCGGTTAGCGCAGGGTAACTCACTTAAACAAAAAGCAGGGAGGAATGAAAATGAGAGTTGCGATGACAGGCAATCCCAACTCGGGCAAAACCACCATGTATAACGCCCTCACCGGGCGCAATGAACGGGTGGGCAACTGGGCGGGAGTAACCGTGGAGAGAAAGGAACACCCCATAAAACCGGCGTGGTATGGAGGGACAGAGGAGCTGATAGCCGTAGATCTGCCCGGCGCCTATTCCATGTCTCCCTTCACATCGGAAGAGAGTATCACCAGCTCCTATGTGAAAAATGAGAGGCCCGATGCAATCATAAACATTGTGGATGCCACAAATCTCAGCCGCAGCCTGTTTTTCACCACACAGCTGCTGGAGCTGGGGATACCTGTAGTGGTGGCATTGAATAAAAATGACATCAACGAGAAAAAGGAGACCCGTATTGATGCCAAGGCTCTGGAGGCCAGGCTGGGCTGCCCGGTCATCAAGACTGTCTCCACCACGGGAGAGGGCCTGAAGGAAGTGGTGAGAACTGCCGTGTCCCTCAAAGGGAGGGGACAGCAGGCCCCATACAGCCAGGGGGCGATAGACCTCAGCGACAAAAAGGCTGTGGAGGACGCCGACCGGAGGAGGTTTGACTTCGTAAACGGCCTGGTCTCCCAGGTGGAGAGCCGCAAGGTGCTCACCAAGGAGAGGAACGCAGGGGACAAGATAGACGCTGTTCTCACCAACCGTTATCTGGGTATCCCAATATTTGCGGTGGTCATGTTCCTGGTGTTCAATATCTCCCAGGCCAGCTTCGGGCCTATGGTGGCGGATGTTCTGGCAGGTTGGATAGAGAGCTTCCAGGGCTGGGTAGCCGGGCTGGTGGAGAATGCCTCCCCGCTGCTTCAGGCCCTGCTGGTGGACGGCATCATCGGCGGCGTGGGAGCTGTTGTGGGCTTTTTGCCTCTGGTTATGGTGATGTATTTCCTCATAGCCCTGCTGGAGGACTGCGGATATATGGCCAGAGTTTCAGTGGTGCTGGACCCCATATTCAAGAAGGTGGGTCTGTCCGGGAAGTCCGTAATCCCCTTTGTCATAGGCACCGGCTGTGCCATCCCCGGGGTCATGGCCTGCCGTACTATCCGTAATGAGCGGGAGCGCAGGGCTACTGCAATGCTCACTCCCTTTATGCCCTGCGGAGCAAAGCTGCCGGTTATAGCCCTTTTTGCCGGTGTCTTCTTCAGCGACGCTGCCTGGGTAGGCACCCTAATGTATTTTGTCGGCATACTGCTCATTTTCTTTGGAGCACTGATGGTGAACAAAATAGCCGGATACAAGAATCGCCGCTCTTTCTTCATAATGGAGCTGCCGGAGTATAAGCTGCCCTCCCTGAAGCGGGCTTTCATATCCATGTGCGCCAGAGGCTGGGCCTATATAGTCAAAGCCGGTACCATCATCCTGCTGTGCAACACTGCCGTACAGCTGATGCAGAGCTTCACCTGGGACTTCCAGCTGGTGGAGGAGGGAATGGCACACACCTCCATTCTGGCCTCTATTGCAAGCCCGGTGGCCGTACTGCTGGTTCCCTTGGGCTTCGGCGTCTGGCAGATGGCTGCCGCCTCTGTCACCGGCTTTATAGCCAAGGAAAACGTGGTGGGCACCCTTGCCGTATGCTATGGTGTCACCAATTTCATCGACACCGAAGAGCTGGTGCTGATAGGCGGAGCAAACGAAGTGGCCGCTATTTTCGGCTTGACCAAGGCAGCTGCCCTGGCTTGCCTGATGTTCAATCTCTATACGCCTCCCTGCTTTGCGGCCTTGGGTGCCATGAACTCTGAGATCAAGAGCCGCAAGTGGCTTCTGGGCGGTATATGCCTGCAGCTTTGCACAGGCTACACCCTGGCTTTCCTGGTGTATCAGATAGGAACTCTCATCACCACCGGCAGCCTGGGCACCGGATTTGCCGGAGGTCTAATTGCCGTTTTGATCATGGTAGCTGTTGCCGTGTATCTTATGGTCAATTCCGACAGGAAGCTCAAAGAGGAATATATCCTCAGCGGAGCAAGGGCATGATGACGGATCTGATACTTGTTGCCCTGCTGGCCCTGGTGTTGGGGGGAGCCTCCCTGTACATATACAGAGCCAAGAAAAAGGGCCATAAATGCATTGGCTGCCCAGATGCACCCAAGTGCGGGCAGGCATGCGGCAGCTGCGGCGGCTGTGCCCATGCCCGGGGGCAGGGAAGGTAGAAAAGCGCAAAACAATAGATAAAAAGCGGCTCCCGATAAGGGGGCCGCTTTTCCCATAAAAGGAGGGACGAATATGAACTGTCCAAAAATTAGAGCGGGAATCTGGGCAGCAGAGGAGAGGGGCGGGCCTGCGGTTCCGGTGCCGGAAGAGCCCGCAGGCCGGGAGGAAAAGAGCTATACCGTGTTTCCCGGAATAAATCTGGTGTATGAAAACATCCATGGGAGCCGGAGACGCGCAGCGCCTTGCCCGCCCTCCGGACTGTATGAGATACGACATTGCCTTAGAGGAAGGCTGGAGAGCAGCCTGGGGGAGCAGTTTTATTATCTTGGCCCAGGGGACCTCTCTATCGGCAGGCCCAGGGAAGGCAGGGACGGTGACTGCTTCCCTCTGGGATATTACCAGGGCATAAGGGTGGAGATGGATGTGGACAAAACGCCCCGCTGTCTGTCCTGTTTCCTGGAGGATGTGGATGTGGAACCCCGGCGGATGACCCGGCGCCTCTGCGGAGATGACCGGGTGTTTGTGGCCAGATCCATGGCGGCTGTGGAGCACATCTTCTCCGAGCTCTATTCTGTGCGTGAGGAATTCAGAAAAGCATATATGAAGGTAAAGGTGCTGGAGCTGATGCTGTTTCTATCCAGACTGGATGCAGACAGCGATGAGCTGGAACAGCGCAGCTGTTCCGGAAGCCAGCGCCGTCTTGCATGGGAGCTGAGCCGCTATCTGGCGGAGAACCTGGACAGAAACTTTACCACCCAGGAGCTGGCGGAGCAATTTGCCGTATCTGCCGCCCAGCTGCGCCTGAGCATAAAGAGCGTGTACGGCAGCCCTTTGCATGCCTATATTAGAAGACAGAAGATGGAGTCTGCTGCCCACATGCTCCGGGAGAGCTCCCTGAGCATCACGGATATTGCCGGGCGCCACGGCTATGACAATGCCAGCAAGTTTTCCTCCGCCTTTCGTGAACTCATGGGCTGTACGCCGAGAGAGTACCGCAGCCATGGAGTGGAGGAGGACATCTTCCCCTTTGCCAGGACATTTTAGAACATCGGAAACAATAGCCCGCCGCTACACTGCGGCGGGCTCAGACTGTCAAAAAAGCCTCGCAGAGTTTTTTCGCCGCAGCGAAAAAATAAATACAATCGTTTTCTGCGGCGGCGTG